>NZ_CM002299.1:1024808-1244223 GCF_000153125.2 Congregibacter litoralis KT71 | reverse complement strand
AAAGCGCGACGCGAAGTAAGGGTTACGTGTGCGTCGGCGACAGGTAATGCAGGGAGGCACAAAAAAGCCCGGTCTGCGAACAGACCGGGCTTTGTTTTGACGCCTGGGTAAGCGGGTTTACATCATGCCGCCCATGCCACCCATGCCACCCATATCAGGCATACCACCGCCGCCGGCAGGAGCATCATCCTGAGGCGCATCAGCGATCATTACTTCCGTGGTGATCATGAGGCCGGCTACGGAACCAGCGGCCTGCAATGCAGCGCGGGTTACCTTCGCGGGGTCCAGAATACCCATCTCGATCATGTCGCCGTACTCTCCGGAAGCTGCGTTGTAGCCGAAGTTGCCTTCGCCCTGACGCACCTTGTCGAGAACAACGGAAGCTTCGTCGCCTGCGTTCCCGACGATCTGACGCAGAGGACCTTCCATGGCACGCAGCGCAGCTGCGATGCCGTGGTTCTGGTCTTCGTTGTCGCCCTTCAGCTCGGAGATAGCCGCAATGGCGCGGATCAGCGCAACACCACCACCGGATACGACGCCTTCTTCGACGGCGGCACGGGTTGCGTGCAGCGCGTCTTCAACGCGGGCCTTCTTCTCTTTCATCTCAATCTCGGTAGCGGCACCGACCTTGATTACCGCAACACCGCCAGCGAGCTTCGCAACACGCTCCTGCAGCTTCTCACGGTCGTAGTCAGACGAGGTATTTTCGATCTGCACGCGAATCTCTTTCACACGCGCCTCGATGGCAGCGGCTTCACCGGCACCGTCGATGATGGTGCTGTTGTCCTTGTCCATGGTGAAACGCTTGGCGTTACCCAGGTGCTCAAGAGTCGCGGACTCCAGATCCAGACCCACTTCCTCGGAGATAACCGTTGCACCGGTGAGGATAGCGATGTCCTGCAGCATGGCCTTACGACGATCACCGAAGCCCGGCGCCTTACAGGCAGCGACCTTCACGATGCCGCGCATGTTGTTGACTACCAGGGTAGCCAGCGCCTCGCCTTCAACGTCCTCGGCAACGATTACCAGAGGCTTGGAAGCCTTGGCAACCTGCTCCAGCAGGGGCAGGAGTTCACGGATATTTGAGATCTTCTTGTCCACCAGCAGGATGAATGGGCTGTCGGTGTCGACGCTCATGCTGTCCTGGTTAGTGATGAAGTAAGGAGACAGGTAACCGCGGTCAAACTGCATACCTTCAACGACGTCCAGCTCGTTCTCAAGACCCGAGCCTTCCTCAACGGTGATCACGCCTTCCTTACCGACCTTGTCCATGGCGTCAGCGATAATCTCGCCTACCGCAGCGTCAGAGTTGGCGGAGATGGTGCCAACCTGTGCGATCGCCTTGTTGTCTTCACAGGGGATAGATGCAGCCTGAATCTGCTCTACCGCCGCCGCAACGGCCTTGTCGATGCCGCGCTTGAGGTCCATGGGGTTCATGCCCGCTGCAACGGACTTGAGGCCTTCGTTGACGATGGACTGAGCCAGTACCGTCGCGGTAGTGGTTCCGTCGCCGGCCACGTCGGAAGCCTGGGAAGCCACTTCCTTGACCATCTGCGCGCCCATGTTCTCAAAGCGGTCCTTGAGTTCGATTTCCTTGGCCACGGAAACGCCGTCCTTGGTCACGGTGGGAGCACCGAAGGACTTCTCGAGAATAACGTTACGGCCTTTGGGTCCCAGCGTCGCCTTTACGGCGTCTGCAAGGACATTTACACCTGCCAACATTCGCTGGCGTGCGTCGTCAGCAAAAAATACGTCTTTAGCTGCCATGATTTGTTCCTTTAAGTCTTTCTAAAATTGAATGTCGTGGGATGGTTCAGCGATGCGCTTACCCGGTTTACTCTACGACCGCGTAAATCTCGCTCTCACCCATGATGATCAGTTCTTCACCATCAACTTCGATGGTGTTGCTGCCGGCGTACTGACCGAACACTACGGTGTCGCCAACTTTCACGGCCAGTGCACGAACTTCGCCGTTGTCCAGAGCCTTGCCATCGCCGACGGCGACAACCTCTCCCTGGTTGGGCTTTTCTTTTGCGGAACCGGGCAGAAGGATGCCTCCGGCTGTGGTTTCTTCTTCTTCGTTGCGACGAATGACCACACGGTCATACAGCGGACGGATCTTCATTGCTTCAAATCTCCAATCAATCGACTTTAGGTGACCCCGAAGCGGGGGACTGACTGGTTTATGGGGTGCAACAAACGGATTTCAAGAGCTTTTTGGCAGTCTTTTGGCCAGAGTGCTAATTATTTTTGAGGCGCTTGCGACGCAGAACATCAGTGCTCAGGAGAAAAATTGAAAAGTACAATAATTACAGCTAGTTACGACAGGCTGTGGAATGCGACGAGTCTTGCAATCAATCGTCATCGAGGCGACGAAATTCTCCCTCAATGGGATCGCCGGGGCGTGGTTGGTAGGGGGAGGCCGAGCCTTTACTGCCCCCCAGGGCCGAAAAGAGCTTCCGCCTGAGCGGTCCGAACAGGACGAGGACGGCGACGACATCCGTAATCAGACCCGGCACAATCAGCAGCAGTCCTGCCAAACCCAGGGCGAGCTCATCGGCGAGGAGTCGCTGGGGTAACATCGTAGCGGCACCGCTCTGGGCAGCGCGGAGTTTATTGACTATTTCCATGCCCTGCGCTCTGAGTATCGTGAGCCCCAGGAGAAACGTGGCCAACACGTAGAGCATTGCCTGAACGGCACCTATCCGGGCACCCAATTGAATCAGGGTAAAAAGCTCCATCCACGGGAGCAGTATAAAAATCCATCTCATCACTAAAGTATGGGGGCTCAATGCTCGTTTGCAAGCCGCGAGCCCTGATCACGTACAATCCGGTTATGAGCGACAAACACTCCATGGATGGCGATCTGGACCAGCGGATCTGGCTCACGGTCTGCGCAATCCCCGCCGGCAAGCTGTCCACCTATGGCGATGTAGCCGAACGCGCCGGGCTCCCCGGTGCGGCACGGCGCGTGGGCGCGGCGCTTCGAAAATTGCCCGAGGACAGCAATGTACCCTGGTACCGGGTGGTGAACGCCAGTGGGAAAAGCTCCCTCCCCCCGGGCACGCACGGCGCGGATCGTCAGAGAGCCCACCTCGCCGCCGAGGGCATACTCCTCGGCGCCGGCGGCGCTGCGGTGCTCAGGCGCTATCGCTGGTAGTCAGCCAAGCGCCCCCGGCGCTCAAAGCAAGAAACATGAGTTTTTTAACTTTCTGCGGCCCGGCGCTTTTTGCCATCGACGTGCATCAGGACACCCACAAGTATAATGGCGGGGATGCCCAGCCCCGCGGCAATCACAAAGAACTGCGCGTATCCCGAACTGTCCACCACCCAGCCGGAAAACCCCGACAGGAACTTGCCCGGGAGGGTCATGAGCGAGCTGAACAGTGCATATTGCGTCGCGGTATAGCTGCGGTGCGTGAGGCTCGAGAGATACGCGAGAAACGCGGTGCTCGCGATGCCGCCACTGAGATTATCCGCGCTGATCACCAGCGCCAGCCACAGCAGTGCCGGCGCGCTATCGCCCTCCAGCCCCGCAAGCACTGCGAACAGCAGGTTTGTGCTCGCCACCATGATCGCACCCAGCATCAGCGGCCTCAGCAGACCGAAGCGCATGACGAGGACTCCGCAGAGCGCGGAACCTGCGATGGTCATGAAAAACCCAAACAGCTTGGCAACGCTGGCTATCTCTGACTTGCTATACCCCAGATCGAGATAGAACGGATTGGCCATGACACCCATGGCGATATCGCTCAAACGGAAAACGGCAATGAACACCAGCAACACGAAGGCGAAGGGCCCAAAACGCTGAAGAAACTCCAAAAAGGGACAGATCACCGCGCCCAACAGCTGACGTTGCCAGAGGGACCGCTCCTCTAGATGCATGGGTCGGCCCATCACCTGATCCACCATCTCTGCGTCCATGCGACGCTGCTCCTCCGCCGTCCGGTGAAAAGGCTCATCAGCCCAGAGGGTGGCGAGCATGCACGCGCCCACGAGGGCAGCCATGCCAAGGTAGGCCAGTGACCAACTGTGAATGTCCGCGAGGTAAAGCGCCCCTGCACCGGAGACCAGTAGCGCGAGACGGTAACCAAAGATGTAGGACGCGGAGAGGGCGCCCTGCTCTTCATCCGGGGCCGATTCAATGCGAAAAGCGTCGAGGGCGACATCTTGCGTGGAGGAAGAAAACGCCACCAGTAGCGCTGCCAGCGCAATGTTCACAAGGCCCTGCTGGGGGTTCATCAGACTCATCAGCCCAAGCCCCGACGCTATGCCCAGTTGCCCGAGAAAGATCCAGCTCCGCCGCTGCCCCAGGAGGCCCTGGAGCAGGGGTAACTTCAGTCGGTCGACCACGGGAGCCCAGAACACCTTGATGGAATAGGTGAGCCCCACCCAGGCAAAAAAGCCGATGGCCGTTCTCTCCACGCCCTCGTCCCGGAGCCAGGCGGTGAGCGTCGAGAAAACCAGCAAAAACGGCAGCCCTGCGGAGAATCCCAACAGGCTCAGCACCAGCGCTTTCTTGCGCGTATAGATGAGCAGCGCCTCTCGCCAGGAATAGCTGGGAGTAGCCTCGCTCACGGCCTGTCTACCATCCGTATTCTTCCCATCAGTGTTAATCTTGTCCCGCATTTTTTTAGGCGGTGGCCATGCCAGCCAAGTACCTCTTCATTCTGTCACCACCCTACAGCGGATCGACGGTGCTGTGGCGCCTGCTTCAAACATCATCGCAGGTATCGGCCCTGCCTGACGAGGGTCAAAAGCTGCCGGAGCTGCGTAACATGATGCGCGAGCGCCCCTGGGATCCCGATACGGTCTTCGACTGGGAGCTGGTCTCAAAAACCTGGTACCGTTATTGGGATGGGGACAAGGCGATACTGCTGGAAAAAAGCCCACCCCACCTCTGTCGCAGTGCGATTCTTGAGCAACACTTTAAACCCACGCATTTTATCTGCCTCATGCGCGACCCCCTGGCCATTTGCGAGGCGCTTCACCGACGCAACAACATGGACTGGGAGGCTGCCGCCCAGCGCTGGATCGAATGGCTCACCATGCATCTTGAGATCCTCGAGCGACGACCGGACAGCCATCTGCTGTACTACGAAGATATGGTTGCCCGCCCCCGGCAGACCTTCACAGCCCTGGCATCCTGGCTGCCGGAACTGCGGGATGTGGACTACCGCAGCGCCATCGAAGCCCACTCGGTGGAGGGCGTGCAAAGGCGGCCCCTGTCAGACATGAATCCCCAAAAGCTGACTCGCATCGCGCCTGACGACATACAGCGCGTTGTGCATGTGCTGCAGGATTACCCGTCACTGTTGGCGCGCACGCCCTACGGGGCGCTTTACCTATCAAGCTGATGGTCAGCCTCGGGAGCGTTGCTTTCGCTTTTCATTTCCTCGCTGTGTTCCTCGTCTTCAGGCTCTTCAGGTTCAAGGAGCCGTGCATTGAAATGCCGGATCGCCTCCAGAAACCGCCCTTCCCCCCCGTTGGTATCTCGAACACCCGCGGTGTAGGTTTCGTAATACAGAAACACTCGTGTCACCGTGAGTGAGCGGCCAAGATTTTCAATCTCAAAGTCAACGCCGTTATCAAACACGTCCTGGAGATCTGCAGGCACACGGGCAATCAAGCGCCCCTTTGAGTCCGCTTCACAGCTGGCCCACGCTCCCTGATTGAGACGAGCGCGCAGCTGGGAGGCACCCAGGCCTCGCCAGCGCAGGTACTCCACCTCCAGAATCACTTCTCTTGTAGGATGATTCCTCTGTACCCAGGTCACCCGCGGCTCAATGCGCTGCCTCAGCCGAGCGCCTTTTTGAAGTCGGACACCGCCGCTTTTGCGAGCCTGCGCATCATCCGAAAGAACCCAGCCGCGACAGTCATCGAGCAAAGCGCCGTTGTAAAGCATGCTCATACGGTAGTCCCGGCTGGCCCAGAGCCCGTAACCCCCGGCGTATCTGCGAAACAAGGGTGCCGCCTGTTCCAGAAATCCGTCGATCTGCTCATCTGCGATTTTTGCGTGAGTGCCAAGGTACTTTTGGGTGTTGTCGATGAAGTTGAACTGCTCAACGATCTGGCCCGGATAAAGGCCTCCTTCGCTTGTCGTCTCCAGCATGTAGCGCAAAAGCACTTCGGCCTGTTCAGCGCTCAATGCTTCTCCGACGTTTTCGGCGCCCATGAACGGCGCCCAGTAGCTGTAGCGGTGCGGCTCCCAATCCAGAAACTGCTCGTTGTCGCGCCAGTGGATGCCATCCGAGGTAGGTACCGGGTCCTTATCGACGCGATACTCCACACCGAGCGCTGGCCAGTGAGATCGCGCGCGCTCGAACATCGTTGCCATGCGGCTGTTCACAAAACTCAGGTAGTGGGCGTGGGCTGCGCTATCTTTAGGCGGTATCCGTCCGTCATGCTCGATACCCCTCGCTTCGAGGTACTCCAGATAGCCTGATGCTTTCGCTGCGGCACTATTGGCCTCGCCGCTCTGCTCCTGCCACACCCGAAAGGCGTGCCACAGTTCCTCCCAGGAGATAAAACCGCCAATGCAGCATTCGTAGTCCCGGGTGATACGGTCTATCTCTGCAAAATAATCCAGCCAAGCGCTCTCAATAGCGGGGTCCGTAAGCATAGACTGAGCCCAACGAAAACCGTTGAGTACGGGCTTGCGCATGACCTGATGGGTGTAACCGACCCGCAGCAAAACGGCGAGCCCAGCTCCCTGCGCTGCCGCCAGTACCAGGCGAAGCTGCGCCTGATGAAAATCGTCGTAGGCTACGGGCTGCTGCGTCGCCTGAAAGTTTCGCCAGGGCACCACCACGATAATGGTGTTAAAGCCATCTTTGCGCAGCTGTCTGAGCTCTTTGCCCAGGGTGCGCTTACGCATCACCTGGAGGGAATCCAGGGGCCAGCCGTCGGAAAAATAATGGGCCGCTATGACGAACTCGGGGCGCCGGAATCGGCGCCACGGCAACAATGAAGATCCTGGCAAAGCTAAGATGCCCCTAGCTGCCGGCAACGCGCATCAAGCTGATCCAGTAAGTCACTCGACTCCCGGAGTCCGTCCCAGTCCTTATGGAAACGCGCGCAGGCACGGTCATACAGAGCAAGGTCCATGCTATTGGCAGCAAGGACAGGCGCCAGCAGCTCGCCGAGCTCTCGCTCCACCGCCTCGCGGCGTTCTTCGGGACTGCGCTGATCGCTGGCATCGCGCACGTTCTGCCGCTGGAAAGCTAAATCAATAGCAGGAAAGTCGTTTTTAAGCGCCTCCTCGAACAGCACTGCGCTCTCCCGGTAACGCTCCACGATGCCCACCGCCGGCAAGGTCTCAAGCAACTGTACTGCCTTATTCAGTTGGTTATCATCATCATTGCCCGGGTAAACCCCCGAGAGCATGCGCGTTTGATAATTGCGTATCACGGGGCCCGTGCCCTGCTCCAACCGCCATGCAACATAGCTTTGGAGATCACCGTTTCGGGCCTTCTGCGTTCCCGGATGGTCCACCGCCTGGCGGCGCTCAAACTCGTAGACCGAAGCGATGCGCTCTATGGGATGCCGAAGAATCACCAGTGGCCTCAGGGTCAGACCCGGCACCTCCGGCAGGGGAAAGGGCAGCCAGTGGCTCGAAAGCGCCCTCAGCTGCGGCTTAGCCTTCAGAAAATCCGCGAGGTACCCTGGGTTTCCGCGCATCTTTGCGTCATCCCGGTGGTCGCAAAACCCTGCGGAGAAACTTCTTTGCAGACTCCAGTCCAGAGTTGTGCCCGCGTTTTTAAACAGATGTGCGTGAAGCAGCACCGGTCTCGAATCAGCCGTACTATTCATCCTAAACCTATACGTTCGAGAACCGAGCCCACGTTGACGCGTTTGCACCGCTTACGAAACTTGCTGAGCCGACGATCGAAATCATCAATCCGAGCTATGGAATCGTCCAGCTTCTGATTGGCCTGTCGATACAGGGCAAGATCGTAGCTGTTTTTGCTGAGGACCTCGGCGGCCAGGTCACCTAACTTGTCCAGCGTGTCGTGCACGCGGCTGTTAATTGTCTCATTGGCTGAGCGGTCTTGCGTTACGTTCTGACGAACATAGGCGAGATCGATATCAGGAAAATACGGCTTAAGATAATCCTCGAACACCACCATACTCTCGTCATAGCGGTCCACCACCCCGACGCAGTCTAAAAACTCAAGGTGATGCAAGGCGCGCTGCATCCAGTCCGCCGGCGCCGTAGCTTTTACCTGACGGGTATGGAATCCGGCGATGTAGCTGGTCTGATAATCACGAATCGTCCGGGGAACCTCTTCCTCCATGCGCCAGGCCACGTATTCCGCAAAATCTTTTTCTTTCGCAGCGATTGCCCCCGGGGTATCCGCGTCCTGCTTCCGCTCGAAGGCGTAAACCGACTGGATACGCTCAATGGGATGACGCAGCAGATATACCGGATGGAAGATCACATCGGGCGGCTGCGGCAGGGGGTAGCACAGATGATGGCTCGAGAGCGCTGTCAGGCTCGGCGTACTGGCAACCACCATCGCCAGATGCTTTGCCCGTTGCTGGCGCATTGCGCGGTTGTCCCGGTGATCAAGAAAGCCGTCTGCGAAATTCCGGCTCAAACTCCAGTCAAAGGTCGACCCGGCATTTTTAAAGATATGGCCGTGAAGAATGATGTGACGCATGCTAGGAGGTCCAGATAAGTCGGAGGTCCAGGTAAGTCGGACGTCCAGAAAGGTCGGATGCCCAGATAAAAAATGTGTTGTCCGTGTCAGCAAGTCCCATGCGCTGAAATGCTCGACCTGTTTAGTCAGGCTGCACAATCAGGTTCTGTTGAACAAAACCTCAGGCTGGTATCCTCGAATTTTACGATAAGCGGTGCGCTCAGCGATATAGCCCCATTATGCGCAAACTCCTGATACACATCGGTAGGCACAAAACAGGAACCACCGCTATTCAGCATTTCTTGCAGGATAACCGGCCACGATTGCGTGACTTCGGTTTTTTTGTACCTCAGGCAGGTCGTGTCAAAAACGCGCATCATGGCCTGTCACGGCCATTTCAGCCGCGCAATGTACAGCAACTCCAGGGGATTGACGATTACCGGCAGCTTGAAGCCGTCCGGGCGCTGACCCTTGAAAGCGACGACGAGCCCCCCGAGGCAATCGGCCTTATCAGCTCTGAAGGTTTTCAGAACTGCCGGCCTGGATTGGTACAGATGGCTTATCGGGACTTTCAGGCGCAGATCGTCGTCTATCTCCGCAATCAACTGGAGTACCTCGCCTCCTCCTACGCCCAGCGCGTGCACGCCACGGACTATACGGGGTCCATTCAAGTTTTCTTCAAAGATGTGTATCTCAAGGGCAATCACTACGCGAGCTTTTTGGAGACCTGGGAGGAGCATTTCCCCAAGCAGCTTTTGGTAAGACGTTATCAGCCATCCAACATTGTAGAAGACTATGCAGAAAATGTGCTGCAAATCCCGGTGGACGCGTTTTCCATGCGACAAAGCCTCAGTAACCCGTCGCTGAACAGCGTTGTGACGCAATTTAAATGCGAACTTAATCGCCGAAAACCAAAAGACGCGCCGACCCAGTTAGAGATTTATCCCATACTGCCCGGGCTCAATGCACTGTTTCCCGGACCGAAGTTCGTCCTGCCCCCGGAGACCGTCAGTGATCTCGTAGACAATTGCCGCGAATCCGATAATGAGGTCGCCACACGGTACTTTGGCGACAAACAGCTCTTTGATTATTCCGATTTTCCGACGCACCCCGAGTCGCCCATCCGCGACATACAGTTTGAAGCCATGTACAGCGCTATGCTGCAGCTTCTTCGAGAGACGAACGCGACCTATGCCTGACAACCCGCTCTTTACCTATGTTTTGGACCCTTGGTTCTTCCGGGATTTCAAAGCAGCATGCTGATCTCTGTGCACATGCCCAAGGCGGCAGGCTCCAGCTTTCAGGCAACGCTGGCGGCGCATTACGGCGAAGCTCTCCTGCTTCGCTACGCGGATCAACCCCTCCATCGAAGTACCTGGTCCCGAAACTTGGACGCCGGCCGGGGGTGTTTGAAAAATAGAGGAGCCACGCTGGATAGCGGCGGAACCCGCTGTATCCATGGCCACTTCCTGCCGCTGCATTACCGCCTCGCGAAACCTTCGTCACCACTGCTGTTCGTAACATGGCTACGGGACCCCGTGCAGCGTCTTCTGTCGCATTATTATTACTGGCAGCGCAGCTACCAGCCAGGCCAGTCGGGCCCTCTCCATCAGCGGATGATGGAAGAGAAATGGAGTCTGGAGGAATTTGCGCTCTGCAGGGAATTAAGAAACATCTACGGAATTTTTCTCTGGGGCTTCCCCCTGGAACGCTTCGACTTCATCGGCATTACGGAAGATTATGCCGCAGAGCTGGCGCGCTTTGGTCGTGACATTCTCAAAGCGCCAGTTACCTCGGCGGAACGTAACCGCAACCCGGATCAGGGCGAGGAAGACTATGCCATCGATAAATCCCTACGCCGCAAAATCGAGGCGGCGCATGGGACGGATATCGCCCTTTACCAGCGTGCTCTGACAATGCGGGATGAAAAAACCAGCGCCTGATGCTCTTCGCGCGGGCCGAGCACCAAGGTGCTGTTTATGCACTAACGGGGATCAAACTGCGCCACATAATCCAGCGATGTTCGGGGATCGATGGCCAGGTCCCTTTGCGAATCCTCCAGCGCATAACCAAGATACTGAATATTGTCGCCCCACTCGCGATCGATAAAGGCAAGGTCATCAGCATTCAGCCATGATCGCCATTCACCAAATCCACGGGAACGGGCGACGCGCGTGTATTCTGTGGGCACCTCAGCATCGCCCTCGAGAGCCAGGCCGGTGTAGGCACTCAGCTCCGGTAGCGAGTCCCCCTGCAACAGATTTTCATAGCACAACATAAAGGGCGTAAAACGCGCCTCGTAGGCCCGCTGTACCTCATGTAAACGCTTAAAAACAGCGATAGGGGCGCGACCCACGAGCCTGGCAAGGGTGTTGTAGAGCTCAATGGTAGACACCGATGAGGGCGATTCGACCTTGGCGCTGAGGGCCTCCCGGGCCATCACGTAAGAATCCCCGTCCCCGCTGACCTGAAAATCATAGAACAGATACAGCAGCATGCTGATGAACTGGTCGCGGGGATCACGATAAATCAGCACATGTTTATCAAAATCCTCGAGAGGACGATTCTGTTCCGTCACACGCCCGATGAGCACCTTGGTAAGGGTTGAACCTTCCTCGCTGAGAATACTCTGCAGGGCATCGTCCGTATCGGGCTCAAAAAACGTGGGGAGATCCTCCGAAGTCTTATCGAGAGCCTCCTTCATCTGGCTGAACAGCCGCGTAGTACCGGACTTCGCCAGCCCCGCAATCAAATAATGCATTTACCCCTCCGGGGAAGTTTTTAACCAGCGTCGTTTCAAACCGAGCGCGGGTTTTTCCAAAAAATGCCAGGACAACAAGGCAAGCGTCACCACCACCAGGGTAGCCAGCGCGGTATTAAAGTACGGGCCCTGCTGGGGAAACAGATAAACAATCACCTGCTGTACCGGCCAGGCATAGATGTAAATACCGTAGGACGGATCGCCGAACCAGCGGTCGATATCCAGAAAGGGACTACGGTAGGCAAGAAAGAATATCAGGTACACAAAAGCCGGCGGAAACACAAAATCAAACCACGGCTTGCCCAAAGCAACATATGCCAATGCTGCCGCCGCGACACCCAGAGGCAGGCTCAGGGGAATAGCGGCTCGATTGAGGTAACACACGACGCCCAATAGAAAGTACACGCAGGGCTCAGCCCACTTCTCGATACGCCCGACGAGGGGAATGTCTCCGAAGTAGTTAAAGGCGAATAGCAGTAGGGCCAGGGCCGCGAGGTTTCCCAAAGTACGCCATCGAAGGAGACCCGTGGCACCCACAACCATGAGAAGGATGTAGCAGGAAACCTCCACGGGAAGTGTCCACAGGGATCCATTAACGCCGGGGCGAGGCAATGACTCGAATACCCCGGGCAGGCGAAAGCTCATGGGAAACAAGGCCGTGGTGTTCCAGAGATAATTCCAGGTCCGGGGATTAGTAAAGTAGTCAGCGCGCTCCAGGGTCGTCAGCCAGGCACCCAGCACCACAGTTGTAAGGCAAACACAGACTATTAGAGCCGGATAGATACGCAAAACCCGCGAAATACAGTAATCCAGCAATCCCCGGCGCGCGAAACTCGCGGTGACAAGGAAGCCGCTGATGGCAAAAAAACCACTCACGGCGATTTCCCCTATCCACGTGGACTTCTCAAAAAACTCCCGCAGGGGATTGAGCTCTCCGTGACCGGTAATGGGAAAACTGTGGCCAAAGAGTACGCACCAGGCAAAGAAAATCCGTAAGGCGGTGAAGTTGTTCCGTCGACTGCCGTCGTAATCGCCCAGCATCGGCGTGCTGTCGGGGGTGACACTTCTCACTGCGCCGGGCTCTCGGTCGCCGCAAGATCAGGGATATCCGCACGAAGCACTGAGGCTGCAGACTCACGGTCAAAATAACTGTGCAGCCACGCTTCGTGACGATCGAGCTTATCCGCTTTGGGCTCATGGTCGAGGAGCAATGACACCAGCGTGTCCGCGATGCTCCCCGCGGTGTTTTCTATCCACATGACCGTGTCACTCTCGGGTATACCCTCGACCCCGATGTCCGTCGTCACCACCGGGACATGATTTGCGATGGCTTCGATAATTTTTCCTTTGATGCCCGCCCCGTAACGCAAGGGCACGACCACCGCGCCCACCTGCCGATAAAGCGCATCTAGTTTGGCATCGCTGACATAGCCGTGAACACAGACGTTGTCGCTGGCAAGAGTTAACACCTCCGTAGGTGGGTTGGAGCCCACCAGATGCAATCGCGCGTCAGGTACCGATGCGAGGACGGCGGGGAAGATTTCTTCGACCAACCAACGAGCCGCATCCACATTGGGCGGATGGTTGTACCCACCCACAAACAACAGCTCCCGCGGAGCCGTCGGCTCATAGGGCGGAAGCTCATCAAGTTCCATAGCATACAGTGGTATGCGGCGCAGCTTCGCCGCGGGCACCATGGAGGACAGCGCCTCAATTTCCACATCGGAAAAATAGTACACCCGGTCTACTCGCTCACAGACAGCAAGCTCGCGCTTACGCCAGGACTCAGACTCACGACGAAGCGCATCATCGTCCTTAAGCGCCGCTTCCCGAGCGATCCGCAGATAGTGAAGATCATGTCCGAAAAAGCTGATGGGGGGACGTGGGGACAGGCGCTCGAGATACGGCAACATCTGCTCTGCGATATGGGGACGGTGAAGAAAAATCTCATCGATGTAGGGAGCGTGCTCGCTCAGCCATTCATCAAGGTGTCTGGCCACACTCTCCCCCACGAGCACCTCTACACCCATGGCCTGCAAGGCCTTTGTGTAGGGCTGGTGCGGAAAAAAGTTCGCACCCATCAATTGCACCCGACACCCCAGGGACAGCAGGAGCTGAAGATACATATAGGTCGAGCGTCCCCCCGCATCTTTGTCGTGATGGGGAACGTAGTGGTCAATGACGAGGATGCAGGGCTTTTTGGCAGACCGGTCCCGGGCATGAATCACATGCTGCGCATTGGGAAAATGCCCCTCATCCAGCTCCCCCTGCCACTTTTCTCTGAACACGACCTGATTCGTCACCTGATGCTGCTTGACGCCGGCATTCAGGTCCGTGCCATTGCTGACGCCTTCAAAGTGATAGATCACGCTCTCGGGCTGATACACAACGCGGAAACCCGCTGCCCGCGCGGCAAAGCAGATGTCGGCATCCTCATAGTAAGCGGGCGCAAAGCGCTCGTCGAAACCACCCAGCTGCTGCCAGAGATCGCCACGAATCGCGAGACAGGCGCCGGACACATAGTCCACATCACGCCGGTAGTTGAATGCGGGCTTGTCGGGATCATCGGCGCGGCCAAAATTCCAACCCGAGGCGTCGTTCCAAATAATGCCCCCTGCCTCCTGTAACACGCCATCAGCAAACAGGAGCTTGGGGCCCGTCACGCCCACGGACTGATCATTAAAAGGCTCGATCAGGGTGGCTAACCAACCCTCAGTAACCGCAGTGTCGTTGTTAAGAAACACAAGAAACTCGCCACGGGCCTGTGCCACGGCCTGGTTGCAGTTTTTTAGGAAGCGCAGGTTTTCAGTGGTCCTCGATACAGTAATACCGCGCATACGCTCAGTGATGGTGGTGGTTAGATCGGTGGAGCAGTCATCGGCGATGATGACCTCGTAGTCCAGGTCCTGAGAAAAGCGGTGTACTGATTGCAGGCAGTTAATGGTGACCCGGTAGTCGTTGTAAACGGGCACAATGATCGAGACGCGAGGGGCCGCGGGCTCCGGGAAATCCAACTCCAGAGCGTCGAGATCCTCACTCAGTGACGCCGGATCGAAAGCCGGTGGACTGGTGGCTGCGTCGGGGAATCGCGCGTTGACCCACACCGCCAGGTCGTCGGAAGAGCTCCCGAAAAACACTGACGCGGCACGCCGCAAACGCGGCAGGCTAAAGCTTCTGGCCGAGCCCGCGGGATTCTGTCGCACATAGCGGATGACATCACCAGCCATGCGAAGCTTCGTGGGACGGGGGCCTGGCTTTTCCAGGGCAAATTCATCAAAGTGACGGTGCGCCTGTTCCAATAAATCTTCGTAAGCGCTGTTCCTGCCTCTCTGCCCCGTGAACAAACGGTACAGCTTCCGCGTGTAGCGCTGGAAGCGTGCCATGGTGGACTGTTCGAAAGACAACAATGTTCTGTGGGAGTCAGTCAGCAGTGAAAACAGGTACTCGGTTTTGTCCTCCAGACTCTGATTTTCAGATTCGAGCCGCTCTCGCGTTTGGGTAAAGACTGCCCTCAGGGCCTCGATATCATTAAGCGCTGAAGCAAGCTTAGCCGTGCGCTCGTCGAGCTCTTCATGCAAACTGGTGTGTAAAGACACTAACTCTGTATGGTCATCAATCAAGGACGCGTGCGCCTTGACCTCGTTTTCGTGAGCCCTGGCAAGGGCGTCATGCTCAAGCCGCAGCTCATCAAGAACCCGGACCGCCGCCGCATGCGTGACTTTCTCGGCCTCATGGGCCTTAAATAGAGCGTCGTGCTCCCTTGTTATCTCCTCAAGGGCCTGTCCTGCTCGCAGATGCAGTTGCCGCTCTTTATCGTGAGCGCTTGCCAGCGCGTCATGTTCTTTTTGCAACTGGGCCAGCGTTTCAGCCGCCTGGGCATGCACCCGCTGTTCCGCCTCATGGGCCGATACGAGAGCGTCATACTCCCCCTCCAGGGTACTCAGAGCCGAAAGCGCTCTATCGCGCTCTGTTAGACGCTCATCCGCCAGTGTTTGAGCCGCATCGCGCTCCTGTCCGGTCTCCACCACCCGTGCCAGAGGCGCCAATGCAGCGGCCACATCATGAATCCGCGCAAGCACCTGCGACTCGGGATCTAGATCAACCAGCGGCACCTCGCAGTAGCCGTTCTCGCAAACCTTGACGCAATGGTCATGCAGCTTTTTTTGCGAGTCGCTGAGTAACTGCCAGTCGTTATCCCCGGACTCAACACTGAAGTGGCGGAGGTCCGCGCGATACTGCGAGCCGGCTTTCTCTGAAGCGCAATCAAACCCCCGTTCGCGCAGGCGCTCTATCACCGGGAGCAGGCTTACACCGTCTGCGGACACATCGTCATAGTTCAGCGCCAGACTGTCACCGGGTAGTGACGCGATGGCTCGACGGTTATAAATCTCCCAGAGTAATAATCCCAGCTGCAATGGAAAACCGTTACGACGCGCCAAGGATTGCGCCACGGCCAAAGGCGAGCGATAGACAAACATAAGGGATGATGACTGCGCCAGGGGCTCCCACAGCGGCCAGGTAAGACATAGTCGGGGGTCTTTGACAAAAAACTGACCCGAAGGCGAACTATCGGCAAGATGCTCCAGCAGCGTTGTCTGGGCTTGCGCCGACGCGCTGTCGGCTTGAATCCTCAACGGTGGCGCAAACCAGCTACCGCCATCTGTGGAGATTAAAGCATCGTTAATCTCGACCAGACGGCGATTCTCAAAGAACCCTTCAGGATTGTCTGACTGCGCTGATAACAGCTCGGGCACAGGCCCGGCACTGATCCCTGCTGCGTGCAGAGACTGAGCAACGAAGGACGTGCCCGAGCGATGCATCCCCAGAACAAAAAGACAGCGCATGGCAGGCAGAGCATTCCTTTCGTTTATTGCGCGCAATCAAGTAAGGGCAAAGCGCCAGAAACGGCTACCGCAAAAAACGGTAGCCACACAACGCAAGCTTACCCTGCTTTACCCGCGTTTACTCCTGTGAAGAGAGGAGTTCTTCCATGAGTTCGCCATTGATATAAAGGTCGTCAGTGATACTGAACCGACCCCGTACTTCATCCCGGGCCAAACCGGCGAACTCGCGCTTGATTTCGGTGATGATAACGTCCCGAACCTTATCGAACTCTGCATAGGCAGATTCCTGCACGGCATCGAGACGAATAATGTGCACACCAAACTGAGAGTCCGTGACTTCGGAATACTCGCCTACGTTTTCAATCTCAAACAACGCTTCAGAATAGGGCGGCGTAATACCGGGATCACCAAAGCGAATATACTTACCCAGGGATCCCTTACGGGCTCGCGTACCTGCATCGTCAGAATACTCGGCTACCATGGCCTCGAAATCCGCGCCGGCGCGCAGTTGATCCAGCAAACCCTGGGCTTTGGCGCGAACCTCGGTTCGATCGATACCCGGAGGCGAAATCAATAGAATGTGACTGGACGCCCGCACCTCCGGCACAAATGCATACTTATCTTTTTGAGTCACGTAGCGCTCTCTGGCCAGAGGCTCAAAGTCCGGCTCCGACACTTCGGACACCAGGCGCTTAAACATGTATTCATACTTGGCCCCGACAAGCGCTGCATGAAGGGTCCAGTAATCGTCATCAGACGGCGTAATTTTGTCGGCCTCTGCTGCAAGTTTGCGGGCTACAAGTAGCGAGTTGATGATTTCGAGACGCTCAGCCACATCGTCTCTCATCTTTGCTTTCAGCGACGGCGGCATGGTGTCGTAGATTGCCTCAAACTCCTCGGTTGTGATGACAACCCCACTGTCGGCGATCAAAACACCGGCATCGTCAGCAGCGAAGACAGCGACGCTCAGTAATGCGGAAATAGCGATCAAAACACGTTTCATCATCGTTGTGCCTTTTTGAACCTCAAGTAACAAACAATAAATTTAGCAAAAAAAAACCGGCGCCCGAAGGCGCCGGTTCACTTTACGCTAGGTTACTACTTACGGAGCAACGGTAAAGCTGTGAGCTACCGCTCGGCCGTAGGACGCATCGGGGTTAGCCGCTACGTTACGTACCCAAGCCGCAAAGCCAACCATGGGTACCGCAGTTTCTACCACCGCGTTACAAGTCATAGTCAGTGCCGCACCTGCGGGCAGACCTTCGTCACCAGCAGGAGTGTCAGGACCGTCCCATGCGCAAATAGCCTGCTCAAGCGGATCAGCAGCAGTCACCGCCAGAGACAACCAACCAAAGTTCTGGCCGAGGTCTGCAGTGATGTCGACGTCAGAGACACCCAGTACCGCGTTACCGCCGAAGGTGATTACGTTAGTTTCCTTAGCGAGCTGCAGTACGCTGGGCTGACCAGGCAGTGCAGGAGATACTGTCAGATCACCGGACTCGGGGATCTCAGTAAGCTCTTCACGGTTATAGGGAACAACCGTTGCATTCACAGGAATGTCACGGAAATCACAGACATCACCGCCCGCAGTGACGTTGCCGTCAGCTACAAGACCGGTGTCACAATCGACATCTTCATCATCCAGCGAAGCGATGTAAGCGGGCATATCAAGCATCAGATACTGACCGGGCAGGGTTACAACCCAGCTCAGTGCGGCACCGTTTGCAGGGTTGGCCGTCCACTCGTTGATCAGGTTAGTAACACCCAATACGTCTCCGGCGCGCAGACCTTCGAACAGATTACGAGTACCGTTTACAGGCTCGCCACCATCCAGATCAGGGAAGTCAAAACCGTTCAGGTCGCCTGACAGGTAACCAAACTGCTGGTTAGTCATAGAAGGCTCAGGCAGGAAGTCGGCGATATGAACTGCGTTGTCACCGAACTCAACGCCAGTAGCGTTGTCACGAATGAAGTAAGACACCTTCAACACGTTCTCGGTCAACTCAAACTCGTTGTCGTTGACTGCATCGTAAGGAGCAGGCAGTACGTCAGACGCTGACTGAACAGAGTTCGCATTGTCAACGATACCGCGTGTCGTACCAGCTACGCCATTAGCGAAGAAGTTAGAGCGAACAGCGGCACAATCAGCAGGTACCAGTGTGTCGGTAGTGTGCTTGGCAGCAACTGCGATGCCCTGATCTTCGTCGATGGGCGCGCCCATGCCGATGATTTCTACGTAACCAGTCTCAGCGCCTTCGCGGTAGATAGCTGGCATCTGCAGAGAACCGTCAGTAGCGGCAGGTGCAGTACAGGTAGTGTCATTAGCTGACCATACGATGTTGCCGTTCTCGTCGTCAGACAGGAAGCCTGCGTAAACGTCCTGGGGTGACATGATGACGTTAAAGTCAAGCGCGTCCAGTGAATCAGGCGCACGACGGAAACGGAATTTAACAACCTGCGTACGATCGCTGGTGTTAACGATGTGAATACCCGTGATCCACTCACCGTTTACTGTGTAGTAAGGCACGAGGGCGAGATCACCCAGTGCGTTGTTAGCTACTGCGGGCTGAGCCGTAGCAACGTTTACATAGCCAGCGGAAGCAGCTGCTACTGCAGTTGCAATTCCGAGGGGCTTCAAAAACTTCTTAATCATGATGGAGACTCCTAATGTGTCCATTTCGCGATAAACATTCTTTGCTAGCGCTTTTTTTTGCTAGCTGCAGCCAGCTTTCAACCCGCTGCCACACTTACAAGTTGGCACTGTACCACCATTGCCCGTCTGACAGAATCCACTGCTCAACTGACCTTACTGGCACTGCACCTATTGCTTCTGAGGCCGCTGAAGTTTGTTTGACCGGTCGGGACATGACCCCGACTGCCACACTCGCCACAGCTGCCCGCGCATCATAGTTAACGAATTCAACTGAAGTCAACTCCCACTCCACCATGTAGGAAAACTTCCGCTCGTACATTTTGCGCGTAAAAACATCGCGATAGGCCGGCGAGGTGAATTCATAGGCTGCGCCCCAATCACGACTTTCCAGGGCATTCCATCGCGCCTCTGCTCTTTTTAACAGCTCCGCCTGGCTCTGTTCTGACAGCCTTTGCGACCCGGCGCACCCTGACAAAACCATTGCCAGCATCAATAGGGAAAAGAGCTTAACCGCCTTCATACATCCTCCTAAGTTGTTGATAAATATGGACTATAAGACTTTAGTGATTCGTTTCTTTCAGACTCCAGGGGGTAGCCCGGGCCGTAAACGGTGCAACCCCGCCCATGCAGTGATCGATGATGGCAGAGGCAAAACTCCTCGCGAAAACACCCGTAGACCCATGGGGTGAACTCGAAGCGCAGCGGAAGAATATGCCTGTTTACCGCGTATTTTCAGTCACTTAGGGGCTTACGGGCGTATAACTTCGAGGTTTATTCCCACTTATTTCAAATTAGCGACCGGGAAAAATACCATCATTTTTCGTAAGTTTTCTCCCCGGAACGGGGGGGATCTCGGACCAGCTTCATAAATCTGACCTGCTCACGCATCTCATCACTCACCGCCCGGAGCTCTTCTTCGTTATATAAGGCGCGAGGTGTGATGATCACCAGCAGTTCTGTGCGCCGACTGTCGGTAGTCGTGGTACCAAAAAGGCTTCCGAAGAGCGGTATCTCCCGCAAAATGGGCACGCCGGAGTCGCCGAGGCTGGAATTCTCACGAATCAACCCCCCCAGCACCACCGATTCGGACGATCGCACGGCTACGCGACTATTAATAGTACGGTCCAGAAACGCCCGCTGCCCCGTGGCCGAGTCAATGGAACCCACATCGATGACCGATTGCTCGATATCCATGGTCACCAGCCCCCCGGCGTTCACAGACGGTCGCACGGATAACTGCACACCCGTATCGCGATAGGTGATGTTCTGCACCGAATTACCACCATTGGTAATCGTCTGCCCCTGGAGCACGGGCACCTGATCGCCCACAGAGATGAATGCCGTGTGGTTGTCTAAAACCATCACCGACGGGCTTGAGATCACGTTGATGAGCGATTCCTCACTGAGCGCGTTCAAAACCGCCGAAATGTCACCCAGGGAATTTGTCACCGTATAAGAGAAGCCTGCGGCGGCGGCCGGGCCCGCTGCTCCTGCCGCCAAAGTCCCCAGACCGTCGTAGTTATTGCCCAGACCGTTTTTGAAGGTCCACTCGAGTCCGTACCGCAGTTCATCAATAAGCTGCACTTCCATGATGCTGGCTTCGATGATGACCTGTGTCGCTACCACATCGAGCTGTTTGAGCGCGTCTTTGACAATGCCGTATTGCTTGCCGTCGGCATAAATCATCAGGGCGTTGTTTTCCTCATCGGCCACCACACGCACATCCGCGAGGGGGCTGATCTGTCCCGCACCGGTGGTACCCATATTTACAGAGGTCATGGCCGTGGCGGCAGCGCGAGCGCCCTGCCCCGACCCGGTGCCACCACTCCCAAAGGAACCTGTATTCGATGCGGAGTTCGAGCCGCCCATTGTGGAGCCATCACCTGCGTCGCCGCTGGCACCGCCAAAAACCGAAGAACCACCGCCACTGATAGATTCCGGTGACAAACCCGGGGCTACTGCTGCCTGGTCGCCGATGGCACCGGATGATTGACGCGTGCCCGCGGCTCCAGCGTTGCCGCCCGCGTAAATCGAGTTAAGCAGCTGAGCCAGTCGGGTGGCAGTCGTGTTTTGCACGGGGTAGACATAAAGGCGCTTTTCAAAGCGTGCATCGGGATCCACGTCAAAGCGCTGGATCCAGTCACCGACCCTGTCGAGATAGTGGGCGCGCGGCGTGACCACCAGAATACTGTTGAGACGCTCCATGGGTAAGACGCGCACAATTCCGCTGATGCCGCCCTCTTCCCCGCCCGTGGCGTCCATGAGCGTCTCGATCGCCTCCATGGTTTCGTTCACGCTGCTGTTTTCCAACGGGAACATACCCACCGACATACCCGCCAGCATATCGACATCAAAAGTGCTGACGATCTCCAGCCAGCCGCTGAGCTGCTCCCGGGTTCCTGCCATCATGAGCAGAGCACGTGTGTCATCCACGCGTACAAATGCATCTTTTTCTGCCAGGGGTTCCAGAATACTGGCCATTGCTTTGGCGCTGATGTATTGCAGCGGGATCACCATGGTGGAAAACCCCGCCGCGATATCATCAGCACTGGTGACGTCCGGCCGAAGATTCATCGCCTGTTGCGAACCGGTGATGAGATAACGACCGTCGTCACCGCGAATCATCAGCGCATCGTGGGCTTTGAGGAGAGATTCCAGCACCACCAGTAGCTCATTGCGAGGGATGGGCGTCCTCGTGCGCAGAGTAACCTTTCCCTGAATAGGACGATCCACAATGTAGTCAAGCTGCAGGATGTCGCCAACGATGGCGTGCACCACCTCATCCAGCGGCGCCTGCTCAAAATTGAGACTGACATCGTCACCGATAAACCTGATCGTATCCTGGGGTTCGGGGAGCCGGACCTGCCGGTCGGTGCCTCTGTAAGTTACAGGCTTGGCTCGCTCGTCCGCCTGCTTATCGGCCAGCTCCTGCGCAGACACTGACAACGATGAGCCCTGTGCTGCTTTGGGGGCGCTCACCGGCTCAGGTCTGCCCTCGACTTTGCCGGGCTCTCCCAGCAGCACCGTTTCCGAGCGCGCCATTTGCTTCATGTCCTGGGAGGCGCAGCTCGCAAGCACGACGCACAGGGCTGCAAGAAACGCTCTGCGAGTTCTGGCGAACGGCGGTGAACTCTTCATCGAATCAGTCATGATTTAGGTCTATCCCAATGGTCCGGAGGATTCGCTACTGCCCACCCAGGGAGAGCTTATCCGTTGTTTTGTTGTTTTTCCTGGCTGTCTTTGCGGCACTTTGAGGCACGGCTGTTTTTGCCGGAGTCGCCCTGACGACCTCGTCCTCCGCCGCCCGGGCAGGCTCCGGCGCATCACGCTGGGCCGGTATCACGGGTCTGGGAGTGAGGCGCCGCACATCCCGAATGCCCGCGCTCACAAAAATCACCTCTCCCAGGGACACGGACTGCAGGCTCCACCCGGCAACCCGGTCACCAATCCCGAGGCGCATAAGCTTGTCCTTGTAGATCACGATGGCCTTGCCCTCCTCGCCGGCACCCACCGCGCCAGCGACCTGCAAACCCTCAAGGCGACGCGCGGGTTTACCGCTAGCATCCGGGCTCGGCTGAACAGCCACATTAGCGTTGGGCCGGCGCGATGCCCAGAAAAGCGGCCTCGCCTGAAGCTGCATGCTCTGGGGAGCGGTTATGGCCTGGGGCGCATTCACCGCGATCACGCGAAGGCTGTCATCAGCGGGAGCAACCGCAGGTACCTTCACCTTACTGAGATGCATCAGGTACCAGCCGACGCCCTGAAGCGCTATCAGCAAAACCATGACGATAACAACGAGCTCCAGGCGCCGCTCGGAGCGCTGGGGCTCGGCCTGATCGACGTATCGATCGCGGATGGTAGCGATGACAGTCACGGCAGCACCCTCAGTACCATCAACTGCATCACCGCCGTCACGGATTGCTCCTCATCAGCGTTGCGGGCATTCGCGCGGACAGGAAAGGTATCCAGAGACTCAATGAGCAGTTGCGGTCGATAGGCCGCGATACCCGCCAGAGCCGCATCCAGCGCTGAGAGCGATCCCGCCGTTGTCAGCTTGACGGCAACCTGATCAAACAGCTCGCCCTGACGCACGGGCATGACCTGACTATTACTGACGGACATCCCCGCCTCCGACAGAATCTGTCGAATATCCGCCTGGAGTCGGGCGGCGAGCGCCGACGGATCATCCGTGGCCGGAAATGCCATTTCCCGAAGACGCTTCTCTGCCACCTGGCTCTGCTTCACCAGCTCCGCCTCGTTCTGCAGCAGTCCTTTCAGACGTGCTACGCGAGGCTCGATACGTCCGCGATCTCCCGCGTACTCAAACCCCAGCCCCAGAAGTCCAAACACCGTTTTGAGGTAAAAAAACACGGGCAGGATCAGCGTTATCCCCACAAACAGGCTGGTTCGGCGATGAAGGCGAATCCAGTTCACGAGTCGTCACCAGCATCCGCCGGGGTGCTGAGTTCGATGTCCAGATGAAACTGCTCGAGTCCCGTGTTGCCCACAGCCGTGATGGCCTGAGGCGCGGTGACGCTCGCAAAGCTGGGCGTTTGCGCAAGGGTTTGCATAACCACGGCGGCATCCCGAGCTCGTCCGCGCACGCGCAGATCCCGACCGCGCATGGAAAAATGCAGGATGTGCGCCTCGTCTGACAGCAGCTCCGTGAGTCTTGCGATTTCGAGATGAGGGTTGGGATATTCGGCAACCAGGGCATTGGCCGCCCGGATGGTCTCGTTGGCATCGACCATTGTTGCCCGCATGGCCGAGACGGCCTGGGATTCGTTTTGAATCCGCGACTGCATGTATTCAAAGCGATTCAGGGAGATGCGCTGCTCCATGGCAAACACCGCCGCCAGGACCATAATCAGCGCGAGCACCGCGCCCACGAGAATACCCGTGCGCAGCAGGCGTCGTCGATAAAGCCGCTCCCGCAGCGCCTCACCAAAACCTTCCAGTGCAACGAGGGCGCCATTCGCCTCTGCCCAGATTTCCGTATCCGAGGCTCCATGAGATGCAGAAGACAGCTGCTCATCCCGCCTCCAGCGATCGATAGCAGTGCGGGACGCAATCGCCATCGACACGTGAACAAGCTGCGGATCCCTGCCGGTTTCACGCCAGCCAAACACCGTATCCTCAGCGTTGAATGGGCTGGCAGCGGCGACTTCCATCGCCAGGACCGAGGTCAATTCCGCCTCCGCAGCAATAGGGACACTGAGCGCCCGGGCAAGCACAAATTGATCGGGCAACAGCTGCGCACTGCATTCCGTGGCCTGTGTTGTTTGCGCCGCCGGTTGCCCACCCTGATACACCTGCGCCTCCCCGTCGCGATAAAGGGTTACGGGCTCATCAAGACGTTGTCGCAGAGGCGAGGTCGTGGACAGCAATAGCTCGCGCCACGCGGACAGCCATTGCTGTCCGACGTGACGCATATCGATGCCGAAGAGCACCCATTGATTGCTTTGCGCTGCCACCTCTATCGCTCTCTCGCCTTTTCCAAGATTCTTTGAAGCTTCGTCGCTGACAAAACCTACAAAAGCTTATCGTCCACCAAGCCCGCTCTGTTTAGCCCTGCTTTCTATCTGCCTATCTGCCTGTCTGCCTGTCTGCCTGTCTGCCTGTCTGCCTGTCAGCCTGTCTGCCTGTCTGCAGCTAAACAGCGGGTCCCGGGCGGCTCACAATGCGCGCGGGCTCGGTCCGGTAGACGCGCCAGGGCAATGCCCCAAGGGAAGCGGACAGAGATACCCAGCGCCGGCGCAACCAAAAGGTTTCGCCAATCTTTACCAGGGCATCAACGCGATAGCCCCTTGCCCGCGTTTGTCCCAAGGGAACGTCGACGGGCGCCTGGCCCCTGTTGCGAACCCGGCTCTCCGGCGCCAGCTGACCTAGCTGTCGCAGCCGCTGCATCGCTCGTGCACCGGGGCGCGAAAGTCCGACACCCCCGACAGGCACAGCAACATAATCACGGACCCCATCCCAGGTTCTGCGATTAACACCGGGAGCGCTTAGCAGGTCCTCGACGGCCTCCAATCGGGTACCTCCGCTCCTGCCCGCATCCTGACGCCATTGTACAACAGCGTTGGCGAGGTACTGCGCATTGCCCCGGGGCAGAGCGCCAGACATCTCGAACACATTGGCCAGTAATGGTGCGGAGGCCGTGTTCACATCCAGCAACCATTCCGTGGGTACGGCAAGCACATGGATCTGCACATCCCCCAACTGGTATTGCTGTTGCGGCAGTCGGGCATCGCCTCCCAGGCTAAAAGCGCCGTCGCGGATGTCGGCCATCAACAAGGTGATGGCACCGTCACCCGCGGTGGACGCTTCGGCACGCCCCATATGTACCTGGGCAAGGCGGACATCCGTCCGTGCAGACAACACCACGCCGGCGACAAGAAGCGACATGCCGGCGATAAACCACACCACCACCGCCAGGGCGACGCCGGATTCGCGACTTCCGCGCACGGTCATCGCGCCACCTCCATCACAATATCCGGCCAGTAGCGCTCGGCGGAACGGATTCGTAGACGCACCCATCCGGGGGCGCCTCTTCCATCCCATTCCGACAACCATAGGCCATTGGGCTGGCGCCGGTAAGCCACAGAAAACTCCTGGGCACCCTCGACTAACGTCCGCGCCGCCGCATTATTCCAATCACCCATCTGACCGCGGGCATCCATTTTCTGCCAGCGCAGGACGATGTCATCGGATTCCTGCGCTACTCGTGCGACAAAGCTGCCCCCGGTGCTCTCGCCAAACATCATGGTGGTCTTCCACATGAGCTGGGTGGGCGATGCTTCAAAAACCGTCATCTCCGCACTGCCACCACCCATGGTCAAACCGCCGCTGCTGCTACCTACGACGGCGGACTCCAGGGCATCCCGTAAGAAGCTGCTGACGCTGCGAATCTCATCGTTGCGGTCCGTCACGCGGTTAAGGGAACTTTGAGTAGACGCGAGGGTGCGCAATCCCGTGACCGTAGCCAGCATGACCAGGGACAGGATTGTTACGGAGACCATCATCTCCACAAGGGTGAATCCGCCCTCTTGCGGGCGCATCAGCGCTGCACACCCGCGACCACGGAACTCAGGGTGATCTGTCGCTGACGGCTACCGTCGGGCCAGGACACCCGGACATCAATGAGCTGCAATCGTCCGCCGCCCAGTGCAGAACCCCGGGCGCGCTCCAGGGGAGAAGCCACCACCTCCCAGACAAATCCGCCGCTGGTTTCTCCGGTTTTTTGTAGGCCTTCCAGGGGGACAACGCTGTTATCCGCAATCAGGGATCGACCCAGTTCCACCGCGTAGGCATAGCGCTGGTCTGCGCGCACGTTCCGTGTCGCCCCACCCACGGACTGGTAGAGGGCGCCCAGGGCCAGACCGAGGATGGCCACAGCCACCACCATCTCCAAGAGCGAGAAGCCCTGCTGCCTCATAGGGGAATGAGACTTCATCCGGGGGTCAAGGCGCTCTGCCTGACACGACCCACCAGCCAGTCCACGCTGATACGGGTGCCCGAGCCATCCTCCCGGGCAATATCCACACCACCACCGCTGGCGCTGCCATCGGGGTAAAAGCGGATGACGCCAATGTCTTCGCGGTTCAACTCTGCGGCGCCGTGAACGGTGATTCGCAGTCCGTCGGGAAGCGTGTGATTCCGTTTGCCGTACCAGATGCGCCGACTCGACGGTCGAACGTTAACGTCCTGCACCCGCCCCGACGACAAGGCCTGCTCCCGTGCTGAGGCCAGTAAAGTAACGGCATCACGGACCGCTTGCCGTCGCTGCATGCCCTCGTAAAAACGCACGCTTGATGGCACTGCGGCAGCCATGATCATCCCGGCAATCGCCAGGGCCACCAAAAGCTCTACGAGGCTGAATCCCCGGGCATTCCAGGAAGAGTGCCCGGGCGCTGTAGAGGGGCTACTGCCAGTTGCCGACGTCGGCATCTTCGCCTTCACCACCGGGAGAGCCGTTCTGCCCGTAAGTAAAAATATCGAGCTCACCGCGCTCGCCGGGATACTTGTAGAGATAATCCTGTTTCCAGGGATCCTGGGGCACATCCCCTTTGAGATACGGTCCGTTCCACCCCGCGGTCCCGCCCGGCTTGGTCACGAGGGCTGATAATCCCTGGGCCGTGCTGGGATAACGCCCGACATCCAGCTTGTACATCTCCAGCGCCTGCTCCAGATCGCGGATCTGGATGAGCGCTGTCTTGGTCTTGGCACCCCCCAGCTGATTAAGCACCTGCGGCCCCACGAGGCTCATGAGCAGCCCGAGAATCGCCAGGACCACCAGCAACTCCATCAGTGTAAAGCCGGATTGAGAGGTTCTGGGGCGTCGATAGTTTGGAGACACTGTATTTTCCTTAACACTCATGACTGTTTTCCTGCCTGTTGCTTTTTCAACGCCTGCTGCGCTTTTACATTCAAGCTTGTATGTTCAAGCATCGCCGGTGCTCCTTATCAGGGCCGGGACCTGCATCACCTGCGATTTACACCGCCAGATCGTTTACCGAAAGAATCCCCATGAGGATCGCAATGATAATGACCGCAATCACGGCTCCCATGGTCAGTATCAACAGAGGCTCGAGTAAGGTAAGACTCCGTTTCACGCCAGAGTTCACGTGATCATCAAAAACTTTCGCTAGCTCCAGCATCATGGTGTCCATGGCACCCGACTCCTCACCGACACGGGTCATTTGAATCACCATAGGCGTAAACATTTTTGACTCCGCCAGGGCCACGGACATGCGCTGCCCCGCTTTTACCGCCGGGGGAAGGCCGCCGAGAGATGCTTTAAGCACCACATTTTCTACGGTCTCAATGGCAATATCGATAGCCCGGAGCATCGGCACGCCATTGCCGAGCAAGGTACCCAGGGTGCGGGCAAAACGCGCCATCTCGTACTCGAAAACAATACCCCCGAAAAGAGGGAGGCGCAGCAGTCGGGCATGCCACTTCTGTTTACCCGCGTCGCTTCGCATCCAGTTTCGAACAGCGATAACCGTCAGGGTGAGCGCTATCGCCAGTAACCAGAACCAGGCGGTTACAAAGTCTGCGGAATTAATGACCACCCGGGTCAGCGTCGGCAGAGAATCACCCATGTCATTAAAAAGCGACTCAAACTGCGGCACCACGAAGGCCAGCATGACGACGATGGAGAGCACCGCGACCACTAACAGGATGGCCGGGTAAATAAGCGCAGACACGACACTGTCCCGCGTCGCCTTGGATTCCTCGAGATGGGCCACGAGGCGATCCAGCACCGCGGACATTTCGCCGCTGGCCTCGCCACTGCGAAGCATGCTGAGATAAAAACGCCCAAACAAATCGGCATAGGGCTCCAACGCCACACTCAGGGCTTTACCGTCTTTGACGGACTTGAGAACGTCCGAGAGTAGCGCCCCCATGGACGGCAGGGACGCCATCTCGATAAGCACCTTCAGGGATCTGTCCAGGGGCAGACCCGCGCGGAGCAGCACCGCCAGCTCGGTGGTCATGGACAGGACATCCTGACGGGAGGGTGGACGTCCGCCACTGCGACCCACGGCACTTCCCGCCTCGTCGCTTTTGAGGGAAAGCAGCGTGAGTCCGCGAGCGCGCAGCTGACGGGAGGCCAGCTCCTGACCGGCGGCCTCTAAAGTGCCGTCCACCGTTTTGCCGTCGCGCCCCACGGCGCGGTAATAAAAAACTGCCACAGGGTCAGGCCGGCATCGGCTGGATACGGCTCACTTCCGCCGAGGCGCCTACGGGCAATACATCTTCACCCTCACTTTGATCCTGGGTGACGCGCAGCACCTCTTCGAGAGAGCTCTCTCCCGCGACCACCTTACGCAGGCCATCCTCATACAGGGTGATCATGCCCTGATTCCGCGCCGCCGTATGCAGCTCGGAGGCGTCCGCGCCCGACTGCACGACCCGGCGAATGTCTTCATCGAGGAGGAAGAGTTCGTGAATGCCCGTGCGGCCGGAGTAGCCGCTTTGGAGACAGTGCTCACACCCTTTGGGCTCATACACGGTACGCTCGCCAGGGGGCAAAAAGCGCTTGATGCCGCATTGAGCGATGGCCGTATCCGAAAGCTCAACGGGCGATTTGCAGTGATGACACAGCGTGCGGATAAGCCGCTGGGCCAGCACACCATTAACCGACGACGTGATCAGGTAACGCTCGATACCCATATCCTCAAGGCGCGTGATCGCCCCCGCCGCGGTATTGGTGTGCAGCGTAGACAGCACCAGGTGCCCCGTGAGCGCCGACTGCACGCCGATCTGCGCCGTCTCGCCATCGCGCATCTCACCGATCATGATGATGTCGGGATCCTGTCGCAGAATGGCGCGCAGCGCGCGGGCGAAGGACAGCTCTATCTGTGCCTGCACCTGAATCTGATTGACCCCGGCGAGCTGGTACTCCACGGGATCCTCTACGGTAATGATCTTGCGGTCCCGTGTGTCCATGGACGCCAGGGACGCATAGAGCGTGGTGGTTTTACCGGAGCCCGTGGGACCCGTCACCAGCAGCACACCGTGGGGCCGCGCCAGCAACTGCTGATAGCGAAGGAGGGTGTCCTCGCTGAAACCCATGTCCGGCAGCGACAGCTGGATACTCTCCCGATCGAGCACCCGCATAACGATGCTTTCGCCGTGTACCGTGGGAATCGTAGACACCCTCAGATCAAGCTCGTGGCCTTTGACCCGGGTCATGATGCGCCCGTCCTGGGGCAACCGCCGCTCCGCGATGTTCATGTGTGACAGTAGCTTTATGCGCGAGGCGATTGCCGGCGCAAGGCTTAGGGCTGGCGGATCGGGCATGTCCTGGAGAACACCATCAACCCGGTAGCGCAGGTGCAGACCGTCCTCAAAGGGCTCGATGTGAATATCCGAGGCCGAAAGATCCAGGGCCCGGTGAATCAGCTGGTTGACCAGGCGAATCACCGGTGCCTCAGACGCGAGGTCCCTCAGATGCTCTATGAATTCGTCATCACTCTGGCCGGCAAACTGGTCCAGGTGATCTTCTTCATCCTCGTCCGTGCCGCTCTCGCTGAGCATCTGTTCCAATGCCCGGGAAATATCGCTGTCGGTGCCCAGCATGAGCTTGATAGGGCGATCCACAGCCATAGCCAGAGCTTTGGCCAGATAAGGATCCTGCGGCACCGATGCGGCAAAGCTCGCCTCAGTCTCAGACAGCGCGATGGGAATGACGTTGTTGCTAACGAGAAATTCGCGGGCCAAACCCTCGGGCACCGGGGGCGACTCAGGGTAATCCGACGCTGTAAGGAGGGGAATCTCCAGCTGCTCGCTCAGCGCCTGAGCCACGTCAACCTCGGATACGAGACCAAGTTTAACGAGCACGCGACCAAAGAGGTCTCCCATTTCGGCCTGCGCCAATAAACTGCGCTCGACATCCCGTGCAGAGAGCTTGCTCTGTGCCACCAGAATTTCGCCGAGTTTTTGTGTGCTCACCGTCTACGACCCTTTAGCGCAACTGCCTGAATCAAAAGGCTGAACTCTGAGGACAGTGATCAGCCATGCACGGACCGATGCCCGTCTACATGAGACGTCTCAGGCAGCCGTTAATTCACTGCAGTTTAACACAGGGCCCCCGCGGGGCCCTGCGGCGACGAAGCACAAAGACTCAGGGGTCAGCCCGTGAACTCATAGTCCTTAAACTGCTCGCGGAGACCCACCTTGTGGATTTTTCCCGTAGCGCCGTGGGGCAACTCGTCCACAAACTCCACGGCATCGGGGGTCCACCACTTGGCGATCTTGCCATCGAACCAGGCCAGCATTTCCTCGGCGGTAAGATCCTGACCGTCCGTCGATTTGACGACAATCAGCAGGGGCCGTTCGGACCATTTCGGATGATAGCGACCAATCACCGCCGCTTCGGCAACCTTGGGGTGGTCCGTTGCAGCGTTTTCGACATCAATGGAGGATATCCACTCACCGCCGGACTTGATGACATCTTTGGTTCTATCGGTAATAGCCATGTATCCCGAGGGGTCGATGGTGGCAACGTCACCGGTCTCGAACCAGCCCTCCTCCGCATGGGCGCTGGAGTCCTCTCCCAACTCATAGTAATTGGAGCAAATCCACGGACCGCGAACCTTCAATGACCCGAAGGCCTCGCCGTCCCAGGGCAGCTCCTTGCCCTCGTCATCCACAATCTTCATTTCCACCCCAAAGATCGGTCGACCGGCTTTCAGACGTTGCTTGGCAAAGGCCTCTTCACTGTATTCATCCCGGGCAGCGGTGCACTCATTCACGGAGCCCAGGGGGCTCATCTCCGTCATACCCCAGCCCACGCGCGTCTCCACACCATAGCGGTCGAAGTCCTCCATCACCGACAGGGGGCAGGCGGCGCCGCCGACGATCACGCGGTCAAGGGTCTCAACCGTCTTGCCCGACTGCTTGAGATAAGCGAGGAGCCCGAGCCATACCGTGGGCACGCCCGCCGACATGGTCACACCCTCGTCATTGATCAGCGTTGCCAGGGTCTCACCATCGCCCATCTTGTTGCCGGGAAAGACGAGCTTGGCACCCACCATGGGACAGGCGTAAGGCGTGCCCCAGGCATTAACGTGAAACATGGGAACAATGGGCAGGATGGCATCGCGGGCCGATAAACCCATGGCATCGGGCATCAGCGTGGCATAGGCATGGAGCATGGTGGAGCGGTGGGAGTACAAAACGCCCTTGGGATTGCCCGTTGTACCGGAGGTATAGCACAGGGCGCAGGCTTCATTTTCCTCGAGGCTTGGCCAGTCAAAGGCGTCGGAATGGCTGTGCACCAGATCCTCGTAGCAGCTGACATTCTCAAGCTTACAGTCCGGCATATGCTCTTTGCTGGTCAGCACCACCCACTCACGCACCTTCGGACACTGTTCTGCGACCGCTTCCACCAGGGGAATAAAATCCGCGTCCACGAACACCACCTGATCTTCCGCGTGATTGATGATGTAGACGATCTGCTCGGGAAACAGCCGTGGATTGATGGTGTGACAGACGTAACCGCTGCAGGCGGCCGCATAGTAAGTCTCAAAATGGCGATAATCGTTCCATGCCAGGGTGGCGATGCGATCGCCCCGGGACAGACCCCAGGCCGCCATGCCGTTGGCGAGCTGGCGGGTGCGTTTAAAGGCATCTTTATAGGTGTAACGATGGCGGGGATTATCGCGGGTAACCGACACGATCTCCTGATTACCGTGGACCCGCTCGGCGTGGGCCATGATTGACGTAATCGTCAGTGAAGCATCCATCATCAAACCGTTCATTGAAAACTCCTTTCAAAAAGTCTGTTTTTAGGGTTATGGGGGTGTGGCTTATCGTGGCCTACGTGGCCTACGTGGCCTATGTGGTCTAGTTGGCTTAGGTGGCTCATTCGGCTTAGGCCGTTTAAGCGGCTTTCCACTGATCATCGCTCCGCAAGGCTCGTCCCTCGCGCTCAAGTTTAATCAAGTGTGCCTCCATGGAAAGCTTGGCCCAGGGGTGTAGCCCGGGATCAACGTCGTCGTATACGCGCTGCACAAGCACATCCAGATCGCAGGAACCGAGATCAACAAGGCCCTGCAAGACCTTTGCCTCGCGGGCCAGGCGATGTTTCACCAGGCCCTCAATCTCGGCACGGCTGTCTTGAATCACCTCACCGTGGCCGGGAGCGATGCATGCCACGGGGTACTCGAGGAGCATTTTCAGAGCCGCAATGTACGCCTGCATGTCGCCACCCGGCGGGATGATCACCACGGTGCTGCCGTTCATCACGTGGTCCCCGGCGAATAACATGCCCTCATCCTCGAGGAGAAAACAATAGTGATTGCTGACGTGCCCGGGGGTGTGCAGCGCCAGGAGCGATAGCTCAGGGGTTTTCAGACGATATTCGTGCTCGAGAGTAACATCGGGGGAGAAAGTCTCGTCCTGATGATCATCGCCTTCGGGAAGAGCACCGATCACCTGAGCACCGGTGGCTTCCGCCACCGCCTTCCATGCCGGGGAATGGTCGGGGTGGGTATGCGTACACACGATATAACGGATACGTCCATCACCGGCCGCCAGAATCGCGTCAATATGCGAATCGATGGCCGGACCGGGATCCAGGACAATCACGTCCTCGTCCCCCAGCAGATAAGTGTTGGTTCCCGGGCCGGTCATCGCGCCGGGATTGGGCGCCACGAGGCGGCGAACGCGGGGGCTGAGTCGCCAGGGTTTTCCATGCTCCAGCATTGTCAGACCAATTGCGCGATGGGAACCAGGGGATCAACATCGGCGTCATAATCAACACCGTCAACCTCGAAGCCAAAGAGCTGCAAAAACTCACGGCGGTAGCCCGCAAAGTCCGAGAGTTCGTGAAGGTTCTCCGTCGCCACCTGCTCCCAGAGCGCTCCCACCGCTGTCTGCACCGCCGGGTCGAGCTCCTTGCCGTCGGCACGCAAACGGCCTTCCTCATCAAGCTCGGGGCTTGCCCCATAGAGTGAATCGCGAAACAGCCCATCCACCTGCTCAATGCAGCCTTCATGGGTACCCTGCTCCTTCATCACCTTGAAAAGAATCGCCAGATAAATCGGCATGGCCGGAATCGCCGCGCTCGCCTGGGTGACGACGGCCTTGAGCACGGACACGCGAGCGTCACCGCCCTTTGCAGCAAGACGCTTCCGGATATCGATGACGCGACGATCGAGGTCTTTCTTGGCCGCACCGATGGTACCGTGCCAGTAAATGTCCCAGGTCAGTTTCTCGCCCACGTAGGTATAGGCCGTGGTCTTGGCGCCGTCGGCGAGAACCCCCGCCTCGTCGAGGGCCTCAATCCAGAACTGCCAGTCCTCGCCGCCCATGACCGCCACCGTGTTATCAATCTCATCCTGAGTGGCCGGCTCGAGGTGAAATTCCTGAATCTCGCCTTTGTCGGTGTTAATCCCCTTCTGCGTCGTCGCGCTGCCAATGGGCTTCAAGGTAGAGCTATGCACTTCCCCGGTGCGAGGATGGGTACGACGGGGAGAGGCAAGGCTGTAGACAACCAGATCCACCTGCCCCATGTGATTGCGAATCTCTTCTATGGTGCGCTGCTTTATTTCGTCGCTGAAGGCGTCACCGTTTATGCTCCTTGCATACAGACCAGCGTCTTCGGCCTCGGCATGGAAAGCGGCGGAGTTGTACCAGCCCGCCGTGCCGGGCTTCCGTTCCGTACCTTCTTTCTCAAAGAACACGCCAAGGGTTTCCGCTCCGCTACCGAAGGCGGCGACGATCCTGGAGGCAAGGCCGTAGCCCGTGGAGGACCCGATCACCAGCACTCTTTTAGGTCCGTCAGTAACGGAACCGTTGCTGCGCACGTAGGCAATCTGGCGGCGCACATTCTCCGCGCAACCGACGGGGTGTGTAGTAGTGCAAAGAAAGCCGCGTACGCGAGGCTTGATAACCATAAAGCGCTATCCCTGAAAATAGAGTTTCAACAGGGGCCCGCGACCGTGCCACCGGGGAACAACGTCGCAGCCCGAACGTCCTTGAAAGGGACAAAATTCTAGCACAGGGCGCTGCGCGTCTAGCGATGGTCCCGACGGTTGCTTATCCAGACCGTCTGGTAGGGCTCGAGGAGCATTTGCTGCTTGTTGCAGTCCTCCCCGGAAATAAGATCTGACCAATCCTGGGCTTCGATAAGATTGATATCACTGAGTTGCAGACTCTCGGCTTTATCACTCACGTTCGAAATACAGAAAATACTCTGCCGGCGATCCGAACTCTGGCGCCAGAAGCCGAACAGCGTCGATCCAAGGTGCAGCGTGAACTGCGTTGCGTTGGGATGAAATGCCGACTGGTTTTGCCGGATCGCCAGGAGTTCCTTGATCCCATGAAACACCTGAGCATGCTCTGAACCGGGATCCGCCAGTTGACGTTCCAACTCTTCGAGCTGCCACTGATGGCGATTAATGGCACGGTTCTGCCCCGTTGCCTCGAGACGCTCCAGGTCGTTTCGCGTACCGAGAAGACTGTGCACATAAATACCCGGAATTCCCTCCAGGCCCAGCATGATGGCATGGGCACAGATAAAGCGCTGCAGGCCGTACTCGTCGGGCCCCGCGACGGTGCCCTGGAGCGCATCCATCAACGCGATGTTGATCTCGTAGGGTTTGTTCTGCCCGTCCTCGAGGGCCCGGTAGGACACATGTCCGCCAAAACGACGCATGGTGCTGATGAGTGTCTGCAACTCCTCATCCGACAGAAGGCCCTCTGCAGGTCGTAAGCCGATGCCGTCGTGGGACGCAATAAAGTTGAAGTAGGCAGTGCCGTGCTGGGGCGGCGGCATACTCATCATCCACTGTTTCAGATAAAAGCAGTCGCCCGTCACCAGGGTGTTGAGGAGCAGGGGTGGCAGGGAGAAATTGTAGACGCAGTGCGCCTCGTTGCCGTTGCCGAAGTAGGACAGATTTTCCTGATTGGGAATATTGGTTTCCGTGATGATCATTGCATCACCCCGGGCATGCTCGATGAGGGTGCGCAGGAGGCGGACAATCTCGTGGGTTTTACGCAGATTGAGGGAACTGGTCCCCGGCTTCTTCCACAGGAACGCCACGGCATCGAGACGGAAGATGCGCACACCGTTATCGAGGTAGTGACGCACGATCTCCACCATGCGCTTGAGCACCTCGGGATTTCGGAAATTGAGATCCACCTGATCATGGCTGAAGGTGCACCACACATGGCGCGTGCCGTCGATGGCCTCCACTTCCCGAAGCAATGGCGACGTCCTCGGGCGCACCACCAGCGACAGGTCATCTTTGGGCGATGCGGTCGCAAAATAGTCCTTGCCCGGTTCTTCGTTGTTCAGAAAATTGGCGAACCACTGGCTTGCGCTGGAACAGTGGTTGATCACGAGGTCGCCCATGAGCGTGTATTTGGCGCCGATGGCCAGGATATCGTCCCAGTCACCGAGGGCTTCATTCACCTGCAGATAATCGATAACAGAAAAACCGTCATCGGAACTCCAGGGACAAAACGGCAGGATATGCACTCCGGTAATGCAACCATCCGCATGATGATCCAGCCAGTGCTTCAGGGTCTGAAGGGGAGCCTGACCTTCCTGCTGGATGCTGTCTCCATAGGTAATCATCAGGGCGTCACGCTGGTCCCAATGATTCAGGTAGGGGTTTGGCTGCGGCATATCGTCGTCAAGCCGCATGGCCTTGAGGAGATCCACCGCAAGGGCGTGCATCGCCGGCGTAAGCTCACCGCCGGCATAAATCACCGAGAGCTGCTGGGCAACCCGGTTCGCTAAACCATGGGGGGTTTCATCAAGGCCCTCGTTGGAGCCCGCATGCTCAACTGGGGGCATACTCCGCGGTGTCCTCTTCCACTGCCTGTAAAAGCCGGTCGCGTACCGTTGGCATGGCGCTGCTCACCCGAGACCAGCTCGGAATAAACGGCCGTTCCATAGGTCGGTCTAGGAACGCTTCACCCGCTTTCATAATGTTTTCAGCGAAAAGCTCCACCGCTCGCTCTTCACCATGGAGATCATATTCAAGACCGTTCATCACTGCATCATTGTGATAGGTCTCCACAAAATCCAGCGCCACCCGATAGTAGCTCGCCTTCAGGGTACGGAAGCTTTCGGAACTGAAGACCACCCCCCGCGTGGCAAGCTTTCGAAAAAGCGCCTTGCTGATATCGATGGACATTCGGGAAAGGCCCGCCGAGGCATCGTCCGCTGACAGTTTTTGATGTTTGTGATCGTAGTTATCAGCAATATCTACCTGACAGAGGCGGTTGTTGGCATAGTTCCTGTGCATCTCGGACAGAACGCCGATCTCCAGGCCCCAGTCACTGGGGATACGCAGGTCGTTGAGCACATCTCTGCGAAATGAGAATTCGCCGGCCAGGGGATAGCGAAAACTATCCATGTAATTGAGGTACTCCATGTCGCCCTGGGTCTTCTTCAGAGCACGCAGCAGCGGTGTCACCAGAAGGCGACTCACGCGACCATTGATTTTTCCATTGGCAACGCGCGCATAGAAACCCTTGCAGAACTCGTAATTGAAATTGGGGTTTGCCACGGGATAGATGAGTCGGGCCAGAAGCGAGCGATCGTAGGTAAGCACATCGCAATCATGGAGGGCGATGGATTCCACACGGTCCGCCGCCAACAGATAGCCCATGCAATACCAGACGTTGCGCCCCTTACCGAGCTCCCGGGGCGCCAGGTCCATCTGCCGAAGCTCTTCGTCTATCGCCTTGAGCCGCGGGCCGTCGTTCCACAGTACCCGATGAGGTTGAGGAAGACGGGAGAAAAATTTCAAGGCGTCCCGATACTGATCCTCCGTCGCCTGGTCCAGACCGATCACGATCTGCTCGAGATAGGGAACCTGGGTCAGGTGATCGAGGATACGGGGCATGGCCTCCCCCTCGAGCTCCGAATACAGGGAGGGCAGTAACAAGCCCATGGGACGAGCCTTGCTAAAGCCTACGAGCTCCGCTTCCAGATCCTCAACGGGTCTGTCGGCGAGATTATGTAGGGTGGTGATGATGCCGTTCTGATAAAAATCCGCCATGCCTAGCCTTCCTCCCGCGACTGATACAGGCCGCGCAACCACTCGCGAACCCCTCCTGACCAGGCCTGGGGGCCATAGCCCTTCCCGACAATCACGCCATCAACACGTTCAAGCTTCGGCAGCGCTCGGTCAGGCGCAGGAATCTGTAAAGCATGGCGGGCAACCTCGAGCATGGGGACATCGTTCTCACCATCCCCCACGGCTAGATCATAAACAGCCGCGGCCCCCGCCGCCAGAGCATATTCATTACGCAGCCACAGCAAGGCCTTTCCCTTATCGCAGTCGCCGGACACGCTATAAAAACGTCCCCCTTTGAGCACGGAAGCGCCCGCTGCACGCAAAGCCGATAAAAAGACAGCCAGCTGATCCTCGCTCCCGCGCCACTGCACAGGCTCACTGTACTCTCGCTCATTGGCGAGGGCCGCCTTCTTAGGGCTGAGCCCCGTCATCTCGACAATACCGTCGGTACCGGCGGTGGCAAAATCCATGAAACATCCGGGCATGGTGCTACGAAGCTCATTCAGAACACCACCCCACTGCTCCCGCGATGGCGCAAGCTCTCTCAGCCAGTAGCCGTCGCGAGACACCGTGCCCTCCGGCTGCTTCTGGAAATAACGCTCAGGAATACAGATCACGGCACCGTTCTCCGCAATAAACGGATGTTCGTTGTCGAGTTCCCTTCGCAGCTCGAGCATCTCCGCGCGGGTTTTACTGGAGGCTAGCACCACGGGAATCCGCATCTCCTCCAGCACCTGGAGCACCGGTTTTGCCGCCTCATAGTTGTAGTCATGATGATCCAGGAGGGAACCATCGAGATCCGTAACTACCAGATACACCGCTGCGCTCATTCCCCTGGCTCCAAACCGCGAACTGCCACGATACGACGGTCCTCATCCATTTTAAACAGCACATCGACCGAACCGGGGAGGTCGCGCAGGCACTGTCGTGTGCAACGCTCAAAGTGCTGAACAAAGCGCAGGAGCGCCCCATCGTCCATAAGCCCAGCCCCCTGCCCCCTCACGGCGTCACGAAGCTTCTGCTCCTGCTCGCTGCGCCATCGCAGCACCTGATCAAAGCCCGGCGCCTGCAACATCACCCAGAAATCCAGTTCGTCATAGAAGGGCTCATAAAAAATGCGGAGTTGCTCATTGGAGTAGTTACGCCAGAATCCCGAAGGATCCTCATCCCTCTCCAATGCATTCATGGGTTTTACGAGACGGGAAGACGCCTCACTGCGGGCGCCCAGACACCAGCCCTCCAGGATAATCACGTCTACCGGTGCCTGGCAGGTGGAATAGTCCTCGGGAAGCGCGCGATCGTCGGCAGACTTATCAAATCTGGGTATGCGCACGGGAAGCGCTGATGGCTGACCCAGGGTGTCCAGCGTGCGCCGCAGCAAATCCACATCGTGAGTTCCCGGCGCACCGCGGGTTTGCAACAAAGGATGGACGTTCTCGGCAAGGACAGCCCGCTCCGCACGGGTGAGATAGAAGTCATCAAGAGACAAGGCCACCGCAGACAGGCCGAAGTCTTCTTTGAGAATGGCGCAGAGATAATCGCCCAGGGTGCTCTTCCCCGACCCCTGACTGCCGTTTAAAGCGACTTTTAGTGAGGCGCCGCGCTGTGCCTGGCGATCGCCAAGCATCCTGGCCAGGGGATCAAAGTATCGCCGGGCCGTATCCAGATAGCTCGCCTGCAGACGGTGCGCCTCGAGGAACCTTTGCTGCCAGGACTTCACGCTCGCTACCTCGGGGCGCTTAGAGGAGAAGCTTACGGATATCCCCGAGGAGGCCGCAGAGCTCGGTCAGAAAGCGGCCGGCATCCCCGCCATTGACCACCCGGTGATCGTAAGAAAGCCCCAGGGGCAACTGCAGCCGGGGCTGAAAAGCCTGCCCATCCCAGACCGGCTGCGTCGCCGCCCGGCTCACGCCAAGAATTGCCACCTCCGGTGCGTTGACGATGGGTGTGAACCCGCGCCCCCCGATGGATCCCAGACTCGAAACGGTAAAACCGCCGCCCTGCATCTCCGCTGGTTTGAGCTTGCGATCCCGGGCCTTGCCAGCGAGCTCGATCACCTCGTCCGCAAGCTCCCAGAGGGTTTTCTGGTCCACATCCCGAATCACCGGCACGACGAGACCCGCCGGCGTATCCACGGCCATGCCGATATGGACATAGCGCTTGAGGGTCAGCGTGCTGCCCCCATCGCTGAGAGACGCATTAATCTTTTCATTATTCCTGAGTGCCACCGCGCAGGCTTTGAGAATAAACGGCAGGGGTGTCAGCCGCGTTCCGCGCTTTTCCGCCTCGCCCTTCAGGGATTTTCGAAACGCCTCCATCTCGGTGATATCGGCATCATCGAACTGCGTGACGTGGGGAACATTGAGCCAGCTGCGCTGCATATTGGCAGCCGTCACCTTGTCGATTTTGCTGCGCTCTACGACGTCTACGGGACCAAAAGATGCAAAATCCACGTCGGGAATGGGGGGTATCCCGGCGCCACCATTTTTGGATTCCGGTGCGGAAAGGGCTTGGCTCACGTACTGATGCAAGTCTTCCTTGAGGATACGCCCCCGGGGACCGCTGCTCTTGACCAACTCCAGGGGCACGCCGAACTCCCGCGCAAGGCGCCGGACCGCCGGTCCCGCATACACTTTTTTGCTATCGGAGCCAGCGCCGGGTTTACCCCCGGACGCATTGGCCATCGGCGCTTTTGGTTCTGCCGCAGCAGCTGCCTGTGCCGGCTTTTGCGCAGAGGCGTCTGCCGTCGCCTCACCGGACCCTTTGCTATCCGCCGCCGAATCTGACTGCGAGGGAGTATCTGAGCCCGAGCTCGAGGGCGAAGCAGTGGCCACCTCCAGGAGTAGCAGCACATCGCCCTGTTTCACTTGCTGCCCCTCATCAACGCGCAGCGCGGTGACCACACCCGCCGAAGGCGATGGAACCTCCATAGACGCCTTGTCCGTCTCCAACACAACCAGCGTGTCGCCTTCAGCGATACTGTCGCCGACGCTCACCGCTATTTCGATAAGATCGACGGCCTCATCGGTGCCAATATCCGGCACGGGAACCTCTTGCGATGCCTTGGCGTCGGCATTCTCCCCGGCACCCTCTTCCGATGCCCCCTGATCTTTGGACTCTGTGGGCTTTTCGGATTCGCCGGCGTTCGCCGGGGCAGCGCCATCGCCCGCCTCTTTTTCAGGATCAGCCGTGGTGACGCTGCTCTTTTCTCCATCTTCGGCGCTTTCGTCGGTACTTTCATCAGCGCTTTCATCGCCCGCGGTCTCAATCACCGCGACTTTGCCACCCTCCGCCAGCTCATCGCCTTCCCTGGTAAGCATTTCGACGACGGTGCCCGCAACGGTCGAGGGGATTTCCATGGACGCTTTATCGGACTCAAGCACGATGAGGCCCTGGTCGACTTCAATGCTATCGCCGACGCTCACCAACACCTCAACGACTTCAGCGGCATCTGAACCACCAATATCAGGGACTAGGACTGTTTCCTGTGCCACGGACTCTCTCCTTACTGCCTGCGACGGGCGCGGCATTGACTGCTTTTTATATCGTTGTGGGGTCTACTTTGTTCGGATCGATACCCAGGGCATCGCGTGCAGCGGCCACATCCTCGGCACTGAATTCACCCCGCGCAGCGAGGGCGCTCAGGGAAGCCAGTACAACAAACTCACGGCTCACTTCAAAGAAATGTCGCAGCCGGGCGCGGGTATCGCTGCGTCCGAAGCCATCGGTGCCCAGAACATACAGGGGCGCGGGACAGGCGGCGCGAAGCTGCTCGGCAAAACTCTTCATATAGTCCGTGGCAATCACCACGGGAGCGTCACTGCCCTGCAGCTGCTCGGTAAAGAACGCCGTTCGTGGCGCCTCACCGGGATGCAACATGTTCCAGCGGTCTACCTGCTTACTGTCGCGCTGCAGCTCGTTGATGCTCGGCAGGCTCCACACCTCCGCATCGACGCCATAGTCGCTGCGCAGTATCTCCGCGGCGGCTTCCACCTCTCTGAGAATACTTCCTGCGCCGCACAGCCGGAGACGGGGTGCATCACCGTCGGCGCTTTTGAGGCGATACATGCCTCGGACAATTCCCGCTTCAACACCGTCAGGCATCGCCGGCTGGGGATAGTTTTCGTTCATGGTGGTGATGTAATAAAAGCGGTTTTCACGCTCGGAATACATGCGTCGCATGCCATCCTGAATGATTACGGCGAGTTCATAGGCGTAGGTCGGGTCATAGCTCACGCAGTTGGGAATCGTTGCCGCCAGCAGGTGGCTGTGGCCATCCTGGTGCTGCAGACCCTCACCGTTGAGCGTAGTGCGACCGGATGTAGCACCGATGAGGAATCCCCGGGCCTGGCTATCGCCCGCGGCCCAGAGCAAATCGCCGATACGCTGAAATCCGAACATCGAGTAAAAAATATAGAAAGGCACCATGGGGTAATTACTGGTGCTGTAGGACGTTGCGGCGGCCAGCCAGGCTGAGCCCGCTCCCGCTTCGTTAATACCCTCCTCGAGAATCTGACCTTTGATGTCTTCCTTGTAAAACATGATCTGGTCGGCATCGTGGGGCGTGTAACGCTGGCCCACGGACGAGTAGATACCCAGCTGACGGAACATGCCCTCCATACCAAAGGTTCGCGCCTCATCGGGCACGATGGGGACAACGCGATGACCAATCGCCTTATCCTTGGCGAGGGTCGATAACATGCGCACAAAGGCCATGGTGGTAGATACCTGACGATCGCCGCTGCTTTTGGTCTGGGAAGAAAATGCATCCAGCCCCGGAACCGGCAGTACCTGGGCCTCGCTACGACGCGCGGGCACACAGCCACCGAGCTCCCGGCGACGCTCACGCATGTAGCGCATTTCCGGACTGTTCTCATCGGGCTTGTAGTAGGGAACCGATGCCAGATCGTCATCATCAATGGGAATAGCAAAGCGGTCGCGGAAGGATTTAAGCGCCTCCATATCCAGCTTTTTAAGAGAGTGTGTTTCGTTGCTCGCCTCCCCCGCCTCGCCGGTGCCGTAACCTTTTACCGTCATGGCGAGAATCACTGTGGGCCGCTCAAACTGCCCCGCCGCCTGGGCATAGGCCGCATACACTTTGTAAGGATCGTGACCACCCCGGTTCAGGTACATGATATCGTCATCAGAGAGATCCTTTACCAGCTCCAGGGACTCAGGGTATTTGCCAAAAAAGTGCTCCCGGGTGTAAGCCCCACCATTGTATTTGTAGTTTTGCAGCTCGCCGTCGCAGACCTCGTCCATGCGCTTTTGCAACATGCCGGACTCATCACGCTCCAGCAGGGGATCCCACTTACGCCCCCAGATGACCTTCAGACAATCCCAGCCGGCGCCCCGGAAAACGCCCTCAAGCTCCTGAATGATTTTGCCGTTACCCCGCACCGGGCCGTCGAGACGCTGGAGATTACAGTTCACAACAAAAATGAGGTTGCCGAGCCGCTCGCGACCCGCCAGCGAAATTGCCCCCAGGGATTCCGGCTCGTCACACTCTCCGTCGCCCATGAAGCACCAGACGTTTCGATCCTTTTGATCCAGAAGCCCCCGGTCACTCTGATACTTCATCACCCGGGCCTGATAAATCGCCTGAATAGGTCCCAGGCCCATGGATACCGTGGGGAACTGCCAGTAGTCGGGCATCAACCAGGGGTGGGGATAGGAGGACAGACCCTTGCCATCGACTTCGCGGCGGAAGTTGTCCAGTTGCTCCTCACTGAGACGCCCCTCGAGATAGGAGCGGGCATACATACCGGGTGCGCTATGCCCCTGATAGAACACCAGATCACCGGGATGGCCATCCTCGGTGCCGCGGAAAAAGTAGTTACAGCCGACGTCATAGAGAGTGGCTGAGGAGGAAAAACTGCTGATGTGACCGCCAAGGCCATCATCATTGTCATTAGCTCGCATGACCATCGCGAGCGCATTCCAGCGAACAAGGGAGCGAATGCGGCGCTCCATGAACAAATCACCCGGCATGGGCTTTTCGTCTTCAGGGCTGATGGTATTTCTAAACGGCGTGGTGATCGACGGAGGAAGCGGCACGCCGGTATCAACGGCGCGCTTGGCCAATTGCATCATCAGGTACCGGGCACGGCTATCGCCGCTCTCGCGCACTACGCTATCGAGGGAGTCCAGCCATTCCCGGGTTTCTGTGGGGTCGTTGTCGTCGATCATTGAAGAGTTCCCGTCCGCGCTGGCCAGAGACTGCTGATAAGCGCAGTCACATCAGAACGCCAGTTAGTTCTTTATTAGAATTTACTCGGGCGTAATGACAGCCCCGAGCCCGATGGGCGTCATCATACGGTGTCTAAATTTTGATCACAAGTGCACGAATCTCGCCACTTAGTTCTAATAAAGAACCCATTGTCTCGCGTTAGCGTTGTGAGGAAACCCCGATCTCTGGCTAAACCCGTGGACTTAAAAGCTCTCGCTTCATCCCATGGGTTGAGCCACTAGCGCACCGTCAGGCCTCACCTGCGGCTCGAACCCGGCGCACTGCTGTAGATGACTTATGCAGTCAGATTCCTGCAGCGGCGCCTACAGCGGAGACAAGTCGACGGTAATCCGGTCGCGGCCTTTTTTGAGGGCTTCCGGATTATCGAAGACCGCATTGCCCTCGATCTCTGGCGCCGCCTTTGCCCCGACGCTCAAAGCGAGTAAGGATCGTCGATTTTCCAGGAAGAGGTCGCGATAGGCTTCCTGCCATTCATCAAAGCTTAGAGACTCGACGGCGGCCGCCATCTGTTGAGGGGCGTCGAATGACCATTCCCGCGACGCAATAGACTGCCAGTAAAACTCAGCACGTTCGCCGAGATTCTCCTGGGGCTTCAGGGTCGCATTGATCAGTGCCTGCTTATGACGCTGAAACTGCTCCTCGGTGATATCCCTGAGCGTATCCGACAGAAACTGCTCCATGGCACCCACGACGTGGCCGGCGGAGTGCGAGGGAGATTGCACAAGGAGCATCAAGCCCGGCACGTCGTGCTGGGGCCAGTAAAAGCTCGAAACGATATAGCCCAACTGCTGTTCCGTGCGCAGCTGCTGAAAAAATCCGGACTCGGTAATCTGACCCGTGAGCGCAACGAGGGCCCGGTCGCGCCAGGCCTGACCGTCACCCTGGAGGTACCAGGCAACGACAGCGTCGTCATGCTCAATTGCTGCGTGCAATTCCAGCGGCTCGCCCTCGACCAACTGCAAGACCTCGGGCGCTAGCGCCGGTGCACCCTCACCCTCACCGAGCACGGCATCGAGAACCTCCGACATCTTCTGTACCTCAGGGGGCGCATAATTCCCGTAGAGCATTCCCTCCGCCTTCACCGACGCCCAGAACTCCTTGCGGTAGGCTTCCAGACCCTCCACGTCCATGGCCTCGAGGGCATCTATCAGCTCTTGCTCGTCATAGGCCCCATTGCCCAGGGCCCGGCGCAGATCATCCAATAACTGGGAAGTGGGCCGACGTGCGACGGTGTTCTGCAGTCCCAGCACCAGTTCGCGACGCAGACGCTCAAAGCGCGCAGGATCAAACGTCTGATCAGCGATTTTCGCCAGAAGATCTTCCAACAGGGCCAACTGCTTGTTGTTGTACCCACTCACACGCATGCTGATGCCTTGACCATGGGTATAAAAGTTAAAACCCAGTCCTGCCAGGAGCGCCGGATAGGTGTATTCGCGAACCGCGTCCTTCACCATGCGGGTATACAGGGCTGAAGCCGCTTTCTGCTCTGCGGTGGCCGCCACCAGGGGTGACCGGAAGCTGACGTACATCGCTCCCTTGGGCACCCGGAAATCTTCGCTTTGCTTGAACCAGAGACGCTTGCGCGGCTCCTCCACACGCAGGTCCGGGAGGCGCGGGTTGTCGTCTGTCAGGGCAACCAGCTCCACATTCTCGGCAATGAAGGGATTGGGCTCGGGAAGATGCAATCCCTCGATATCACTGCCCTCCCAGCGCGACAGCATGAGGGCCTCGGGTCCCAGCTTGCTGTAGGGAACCTCGTAAAAACGCGAGGTGCGGTCCGTGCTGACCTCCGGGGCGGTAAGCACCACCTGCGCCTTATCCGGCATCAACCACTGCAGGGCATCGCTGATCATCGCGGCATCAAAATCGCTCATGAGATAGGGCCCTTGAAGCACGTCAGGATCGTCGTAGTAATGCATGGCGTTGCTCAGGCGACTGACATAGCCCATGGGCGCCGAGGGCTCCCGAAAGCGAAACCCCAGGGCCGCCACCGCCGCTTGCTCCTGATACAGCCACTCCCTGGGCTCCTCCGAGCGCAGTAAGTCCAGATAGGCAAACACGTTTTGGAGGACACGTTCGTACTCCTCAACGCCCTTTTCCGTCAGGTTTATCGTCACGGACAAGAGCTCACCGCCGCGCCAACTCAGCCCCGTGCCTGAGGACAGGGCATCGGCAAGACCCTCGCGCTTGAGCAGCGACAACAAGCTGCCTTCGCCCTCATGCCCTATAAGGTTCGACACATAGGTCATGGGCTTGACGGTATAGTTTCCCCGGTAATCGGGGATCTGAAAATTGACTTCGAGTTGCCGCAGGGTGCCCTGGGGTTTGATTTTTACGAGCATGGGCAGCTGTGCATCAACGAACAGGGGCTCTTTGATGGTCTCCAGCTCTACGCCGCGGTTAGGCACGGCGGAGAACATCTTTGCGGCCATATCCTCAAGGGCATCCAGGGGCTCGCGACCGAGGATCACCAGGCGCATGATGTCGGCGGAGTAGTGATCGTCGTAAAACTGCAGCAGATCATCACGAACCTTCGCGTCCGGTCGGTCTGCAAGACTATCCAGGCTACCCACGGCAAACTGGCTGAGAGGGTGTGCGGGATTCATGGATGCCTGAAAAACATCAAGCCCCCGTCGGCCATCGCTTTTGAGCCCCATCTGATACTCGGCCTGGACGGCGTTTCGCTCACGATCCACGTAGGCGGTGTCAAAACTTGGCGAGATAAAGAACTGGGCAAAGCGATCCAGGGCCCCGGGCAGGTGATCGGCATCGATGTCAAAGAAGTAGTTGGTGTGCTCAAAGCTGGTGTAGGCATTTCGGCTGCCCCCGTGCTCCGTCACAAACTGCACGTACTCGGCCGCATCGGGGTACTTTTCCGTGCCCAAAAAGAGCATGTGCTCCAGAAAATGCGCCAACCCACCCCGACCATCGGGGTTGTCGCCGCTGCCCACCTGCACATCCAGGGAGGCCGCCGCTTTCGGGGTGTCGGGATTCGAAATGAGCAGGATCTTCAGCCCGTTATCCAGCGTTATCAAGCGGTAGGCAAAACGATCATTGGGACTTTGCACCGGTGCGTCGGGGGCCGGTTTTTTTGCCGATGGGGACGCCATGTCTGGATTTGCGCAAGCGACAAGAAGGCCAAACAGCGCATACAGACTTGCCTGCACCGCGCGTCGGGCGGTGATACGGATTTGCATAGTGTTACTCCGCGGAGTCAGATAGAGATTGAGTAGCGGTGACGGTTTCGCGCTTGGGCCAGGCGTTAATCACAGCCTTTATCAGGGTTGCGAGGGGGATCGCGAAGAACACACCCCACAAGCCCCAGATTCCACCAAAAAACAGTACCGCTACGATAATCGCGACGGGGTGAAGGTTAACGGCTTCAGAAAACAATAAGGGCACCAGGACGTTGCCGTCTAATATTTGTATAACAAGATAGACCGCCAACACCCAATAAAATTCCGGTGTCAGTCCCCACTGAAACAGCGCCACCGCTGCCACAGGGACCGTGATGAGAAATGCGCCGATGTAGGGAATGATGACCGATAAGCCCACGAGCAATCCCAAAAGCGCCGCATAGCGAAGCCCGAGTCCCGTAAAACTGACATAGCTGGCGGCACCCACAATGATGATTTCCACCATCTTGCCTCGGGCGTAATTCGAAAACTGCACGTTCATCTCCGCCCAGATCCGGCTGAGGAGTGGTCGGCGCTCGGGCAGAAAGGACGTCACCCACCGGGTAATCTGAGTCCTGTCCTTCAAAAGGAAAAACACGATGATGGGTACGAGAACGACGTAGACCAACAAAGTCATAAATCCGGGAATGCGCGCCAGGGTCACGGTCACGACTTTTTGACCCAGGCCAGCAATCTCGCCCTGCACCCCGGCCAGCAGCTGGTCGATCTGCGTCTGACTGAACACGTCGGGGTACCTTCCGGGAAGCACCTCCAAAAGATCCCGGCCCTGATCGATCATGCGCGGAATTTCAGTGATCAGCCCGATGGACTGGCGCCAGACCAGAGGTAGCAGTCCAAGGAGCACGGCAAAAAAAGCCCCCATAAAAGCCGTAAATGCGATAAAGAACCCCAGCCAGGGTGGTAACCCCAAACGGCAGAGAAGATTCACAACGCCCTGTACGAGGTAGGCGAGGACGATGGAAGCCAGAAGCGGTGCAAGAATGTCCCCGATGGTGGCCAACAGCACCAGAGACAGCAGTATAAGCACCAACAGGAGCACCGACTCCTCTTCAAAGAGGTAGCGCTCATACCATTTCTGTAAAATCTCAAGCATTTTTAGCTCTTGCGCAGTACAAAGTGAAACTCATCATCCACATCCAGGGTTTGGACTATCTCGTGACCACTTTGCCTGGCAAACACCTCAAAATCACGGCGGGAGCCGGCATCGGTGGATAGCAAATGTAGTGTTTGCCCGACTTCCAGTGCATTCAGACCCCGCTTCGCCATCAGTAAGGGCATGGGACAGCGAAGGCCCCGGGCGTCGACCCGGGCGTCCGCATCATGACCTATTCCCCCGTGAGATGCTTGCTCACTGCTCAACGTCGCCATCCTTATCGTAGAATTTGAAGTAAAACCTGTCGTGAAACTGCTGGCCCGTGGAAAGACATGTGTCGGCGCTTCTCTTTAACAACGGCGCGCTATCGGGAGAACTTCTACGCCCGATTGCCATCCAAAGGATTAATTCACCCGCGGCAAATCGATGACCACCCGACTCACGTAGAATACTGCATGCTGATGATCGCCACCAAACCAGTTCGCAGCCTCCTGGCGCCGCGCTTTTGGAACCGACTGCTTATCACCCTGATGTCGGTCCTGCTGCTGTGCGTCACGACGCCCTCCCAAGCCCAACGCACGGAAAAACTGAAGATTCCCAATCTGGGCGAATCAAGCACAAGCCTGTTTTCTGCGGAGTATGAGTACCAGTTGGGTCGCGCCTGGTTGCGGGTGTTCCGCAGTCAGGCGGCAACGGTCAACGACCCGCTGCTGTTCAGCTATCTCGAAGATCTGATTTTTAAACTCGCAGCAGAAAGTGAACTGGAAGATCGACGCCTTGAGCTGGTGGTGGTGGACAACCCCGCGATCAATGCTTTTGCAGTCCCCGGTGGCGTCATAGGGATTCACAACGGGCTGCTCCTCCATGCCCAAACGGAAGATGAGCTGGCCACGGTCATTGCCCACGAAATCGCCCACCTGAGTCAACGACACTTTTCCCGACGGGTGGAGTTTGCCAAAACCCAGCAGCCATTGACCCTGGCGGCGATGCTTGCGGGATTCGTGCTGATGGCCACGGCCGGGGGCGACGCGGGCATGGCGGCCCTGGCTGCGGCCCAGGCTGCGGCTCAGGACTCGGCACTGCGCTATTCCCGCAGCAACGAAGCAGAGGCAGACCGCGTTGCCATGCAGACCATCGTTAACGCAGGAATGGATCCCCACGCGGCGTCCTCAATGTTCGACCGCATGATGCAGGCCTCGCGCTATGCGACGGGCAGCCGAATCCCCGAATTCCTGCGTACCCATCCGTTGTCGGAGAACCGTATTGCCGATACCCGCAATCGCGCCCGCCAGTACCCCAAGCAGATCCGCCCGGCGAAGCTCGACTATCAGCTCATGCGCGCCCGCGTGCTCAACCAGCTCTCGGACACGCCGGAAGAGGCTGCCGCCAAGTTCCGAAAAGAGCTCGACGGCTCTCCCCGCTCCACCGCCGCCGCGCGTTATGGACTGGTACTTGCACTAACGGATGCTGGGCGCGGCGATGAGGCGGCCCTGGAGCTCGACTCCCTGTGGGCGGCGGAGCCGGACAGACTTGAATACGTGATCGCCGATGCGCGCATCGACATGGCGAAAAACGAGCCCCACCGCGCCGCGAAAAAGCTCGCCGACCGCCTGAAGTTAAATCCGCACAACCATGCGCTGACGATGACTTATGCGGAGGCGCTGATGCAGGACCAGCAGGCCCACGTGGCCGAAGAGGTGCTGCTGGAACAAAGCAAGCGCAAGGGCAATGACCCTTACCTCTGGTATCTTCTCGCGGAGGTTCAGGGCTTGTCTGGCAACATCATCGGCCTGCATCAGGCGCGGGCGGAATACTTTATCCTCAACGGCATTCTTGATCAGGCAGAAAAACAGCTTCGTTACGCCCTGGATCTTGTGCGCAACGATTACACCACGAGCGCCAAGATCAATCAGCGCATCAATGATGTGACCGAAATGAAAGCGATGCTGGAGTCCTGAAGGAAAGACTCGCCTCTACTTTCCAGCATGGCAGCGAGCAGTGAGAGCTGCGGTCACGGCTGAAAGCGCCGCTGCCGCCAGATCGACGAAACGACGAAACGACGAAACGACGAAACGACGAGAAGACCGGTAGCCTTTTAACGTCGCGACGCAGCCCGGCTGGCGGAGAACTCGAGCATGCGTCGCAGCGGGACCATCGCCCGCTCTCCCAGAGCGGCATCGACGAAGATCTCGTTATCCTGACGATCAAAAACGCTGGCAAGAGATTCTAGCTCATTCATGGCCATCCAGGGGCAGTTCGCGCAGCTGCGACAGGTTGCTCCGTTACCCGCAGTGGGCGCGATAATAAACTGCTTATCGGGCGCCTCCTGCTGAAGCTTGTAGAAAATCCCCTGATCGGTAGCCACGATGAATTGCTGATTATCCATCTCTTTTGCTGCATTGATGATCTGCGTCGTGGAGCCGACGCGGTCCGCAAGCTCCACGACGCTTTGGGGCGACTCCGGGTGCACCAATACCGCGGCATCGGGATAGACACGCTTGAGATCTACCAGGGCCCGAGCCTTGAACTCCTCATGCACTATGCAGGCGCCGTCCCACATCACGACGTCTGCGCCGGTCTCCCGACGCACGTAGCCTCCCAGGTGTTTATCGGGAGCCCAAAGGATCTTCTCGCCCTTCGCCGACAGATGCTCGGCTACATCCAGCGCTATGCTCGAGGTCACCACCCAGTCGGCTCGCGCCTTGACAGCCGCTGAGGTATTGGCATACACCACGACCTGGCGATCCGGATACTGGTCACAAAATGCCGAGAATTCGTCCGCAGGACAGCCAAGATCAAGGGAACAGGTAGCCTCCAGCGTAGGCATGAGCACCCGCTTGTCCGGAGTAAGAATCTTGGCAGTCTCCCCCATAAAACGGACACCCGCGACGATAAGCGTCTCTGCCGGGTGGTCATGGCCAAAACGCGCCATTTCCAGGGAGTCCGACACGCAGCCGCCGGTCTCTTCCGCCAGCGCCTGAATCTCGGGCGCCGTGTAATAGTGAGCCACTATCACGGCATTGTGTGCCGCAAGCTGCTCCTTGATTCTGGCAACGAGCACGCGCTGCTCATCGGGCGACAGTTGCTTAGCCGCATCTTTGTCGAGGTGATGTTGGACCTGCTCGCGAATCGCTTGCAGACGATCGGAGGCGATAGTCATGCTGAACCTATGGGGATACTAATCCAAAAAATGGTAGCACAGAGCCGAGTTAGCGCCGAGCCAATGCCAAGATAGCCATCGTGTCTTTGCGCAGGGAATGCTGGGCATTGGCACGGCACAATGATAGCCTTTCTTATCTTCTGTAACGACTCTAAGTTATGTCCAACGAGGTTTCCCAGCCGGGGCAACGTGCTACGATTCTTGTCGCTGACGACGACATGAACGTACGTTTGCTGAGCCGTCAATGCCTTGAGTCTGAGGGCATGATTGTGATTGAAGCCGCGGACGGTCACGAAGCACTGGAAGCTTTTGTCCGCGAGCGCCCGGACCTGGTGTTTCTCGATGTAGAAATGCCCGGCATGACGGGCCTGGAAGTGTGCCAGCGGATCCGCGCTATGCCCCAGGGGGAAAGCGTCCCCATCATGATTGTTACCGGCTCTGACGACCGGCAATCCATTGACGACGGCTTTGAAGCGGGCGCAACCCAGTACAAAACCAAGCCGGTAAACTGGTCCCTGCTGGGGCGCGATGTTCAGTACATGCTCCGCGCGAGCAACGCCTTTAACAGCCTCAAGCGCCAGGAGGATCGCCTCCGTTACCTCGCTTATTTTGATCCTCTCACCAGCCTACCCAATCGTCGCAGCTTTAACGAACAGCTCAATCGCATCCTCAGCGCTCCCAGCGTTTGAACACCTTCTCGGCCCTTCTGTTATCGATCTGGATACTTCAGCGCATTATGACTCCATCGGACACGTCGCGTGATCGCTGTTGGTGAATCTCCAAGCGGCTGATCAATGAGCTGAGAGAAGATGACGCCATCAGCTATTACACGGAATCCAGTGCCGAAGACGAGCAGGAGCACGACGGCAACACCGAAATAGCACGCCTGGGCGGCGATGAATTTACCGTGGTCCTTGCCGATGTGCAGCACACCGACGACGTTGAGCGTATTGCCCTGCGGATTATGAAGACGCTCTCCGAGCCCATTGCGCTGCAAACGCACAACCCCGTAGTCACGCCCAGTATCGGTATCGCCATGTATCCACAGGATGGCCTCGACGCCGACAGCCTGGTGCGCAACGCGGACACCGCCATGTACGCGGCAAAGGCCGATGGCCGGGCATGCTTCCGGTTCTACAACGAAGAAATGAACGCGCGCTCCGTGGAGCACCTCAAACTGGAGGAAGATCTCCGGGAGGCCATGCGCACGAATCAGCTCGAGCTGCGCTACCAGCCCCAGGTAGAAACTTTGACGGGAGCCGTAGTGAGCCTTGAGGCACTGGTCCGATGGAAACATCCTGAGCGCGGCATGATCTCGCCTGCGGACTTTATTCCCGTGGCTGAAAGCACGGGCCAGATTATCGAGCTCGGCGAGTGGGTACTCAAAGAGGTAGCGCGGCATTGCGTTTACTGGGACTCCATCGGATTGGCCAGCTTTCGCGTGTGCGTGAATATCTCACCCCTGCAGTTCAATCAGCCCGACCTCCTGCACTACGTTAAGGGTTTTCTGTCCCGCTCCGGGCTGGACCCTCAACGTCTGGAATTAGAGCTTACGGAGAGCGCCATCATGACCGATGGCGAGAGCAACATTCTGAAACTGTCGCAGTTGAAATCTCTCGGGCTGGATCTTGCGGTGGACGATTTTGGTACGGGTTACTCGTCCCTGAGCTACTTAAGACGATTTCCCATCAACACACTTAAAATAGATCAAAGCTTTGTCGCTGACATGAACAGCGCCGATGGCGCGGCCATCGTGGACGCAATCATTGCCCTGGCGAAAACGCTGAACATGCGCTCTATCGCTGAAGGCATCGAAACAGAAGAGCAGCTCGCCTATCTGGCGGAGCGCGGTGTTGATCTGATGCAGGGTTTTTACTTTGCCCGCCCCCTGTACCCCGAGGATGTGCCCAACGCCATTCGTCAGGATTATTCTGAGACGATTGCACGAGTGCGGAAGTCCAAGGAATAAGCCCCATGTGCCAAAGGTTTTATCAGAGCACCGCCCTGTTGTTCTGCACCGCGCTTATGGCCCTGCTGTTTCTTTCGCTGCTTGTTTCGCCTGGCGCTACAGGGATGGAGGCGCCAGACGAGCGAAGCGAAGACCTCCTCGTCATGATCCAGGGAACGGATCTTGACGCTATCGTGCAAAGCGCCGAACGCCACGGAGCGACGGTCACTCACCACTTACCTATTATCAATGCCGTGGGTGCACGGATGGATGCCGGCCAACTGTCCACCATCCTGGAAGAAACCCCGGGTATCACCCGCAGTATCGACGATCTGGCGTGGGAACCAGCGCCCGAGGCGCCCGATCTGGGCCAGTGCCCGCTTCGCGCGGCTATTGAACTGCGCTGGCAGGACCGCAGCGCATCCTGGCGACTGTTCAACAAATCGGATCGCCTCCTCACCGTAGGCCAGGGCAGCCTCTCATGGCCAGCGGAGCTGGGTTCGCTTCAATCAGCTTACTGGGATTCATCGAAGCTATCGATTAGAAAGAGTCCGGACAACGCACGGGATGTCGTTTGGCAGGGAGTGCACGAACTGACGCTAACAGCCGGCGAAATAGTGGAATTACGTTTTGAGTTTGAGAACCCGCCTGCGGCCAGCGATGCGCTGCAAAACCAGCTGACACTGCAGGCGCGAGTTGATGACGACTGTATCGCAGAGTTAGTACCGAGCTACTCACAGCCACTGCAGGACAGCTACTACCCCACTGTGAGCGGCGCGGCGCTGCTGCACAGTCACGGCATTACGGGACGTGATATTACCGTGGCAGTGCTCGACTCCGGGCTATGGGAAGCAAATGCTGAGCTGACCCTCGATACGCAGGGCAAAGAGCGGGTGCTGGCTCGCTACGACGCGATAGCCGGCGTCGAGATGGACGAGGCGTTTGACGCCAGCGGCCACGGAACTCATATGACAAGCGTTCTCGCCCGCAGCGGCGAGGTTACCCGCGACGGGACTGCCCGCCCCAGCTACCGGGGCATCGCGCCGGATGCGAAGCTAGTCGTGGTAAAGGCCTTTGATGAATCAGGCAAAGCGGGATTTCTGGACATCGTTCGGGGTGTACAGTGGGTTGTCGACAACCGGGAACGCTTGAATATTCGGGTGCTCAATCTTTCTTTCGCTGCAAGGCCCCGGTGGCCTTACTGGGAAGATCCGGTCAACCAGGCATTGATGCAAGCCTGGAAAGCTGGGATTTTTATCGCCGCCGCCGCAGGTAACGAAGGTCCCGAGCCGATGACCGTCGGGTCTCCGGGCAACCTCCCCTATTTACTGACCGTGGGCGCCGTCACGGACTCCTGGACAGAAGACATTCGCGACGACGACTACATACCGGACTTTTCGTCCCGGGGCCCCACACCTATGGGTCACATCAAGCCCGATCTTGTCGCCATGGGCGGGCACATCTCCGGCATCATCCGGCCCGGCTCAACGTTGAGTCAGCAACTGCCGGAGTATTTGCTCCAGAGCGGTGAGTTCGTGATGACCGGCACCTCCCAGGCCACGGCGCTGGTATCCGGGCTCGTGACGTTGATGCTGCAGATATCACCTGAACTCAATAACGATGAACTCAAATGCATGCTGCTCACAAGCGCCGAACCGGCGATTGAGGTAGATGGTCGCTACGCCTACTCTCCCTTCGCTCAGGGAAAGGGCATGATCAATATTCAGCGAGCACTAACGGTGGGCGCCGCACAATGCCAGCAGGCCTCCCTGGACCTCGACGCTGACATTGATGGCCGCCAGCACTTTCAGGGTCCCGCCGTCTTCTCCGATGGAGCCCCTCCGTCCCTGCCGGGACAATCCGATGTAATCAGCGAACGTGCCAGCGAAAAAGGACTCTCTGAGTCCCGACGCTGGGGGGTGGGCGCTCACCTCGAGCGGTTAAAGGAAAAGCCTCGTTCTGGTCCCATAGACTGGCTGGAGATTTATCGGACGGAACAGCAGCGCATCGAAGAGCTAGCGACAGACGAGCAGAAAAACTAAGTACCCCAAACGGGGTACGTACACACCTCCCGAAATAGAGCACGCACGCCTAAGTTAAGCACTGAGGACGTCGGAGACAGCTCCGACCTCACCGGAAACAGTTTCCGGGAATCAAATTCTTAACTACGAAGGCAGGCGTGGTGATATGAAAGCAACAATCAAAGCAGCTTTATCAATTGCGACATTCAGTCTCGCAACAGCGGTGGGAACAACAGCTGGTGCGGAAGAGTTTGTGAAGCATGGCGTAACCGTACAGCAAGTTGTTGCGAAACAGCTCGCGTCAACACAGGTCGTCAAGTCTGGATTCATATGGGATCAGGCTACTCCTTACACAAGCGCGAAAGTGGTGCGCGCATCAGAAGTAAACGCCCCTGGGTTTCGATGGGAAGCATCTCAAGCCGAATCGGCCATGGCATCGGTGGACTACTCGGGCTCTGCGGTGAGCGAGCCACAGGGCTACATTTGGGGCATCCGCAACGCCGCTGACCAGCAGGGCTACATTTGGGGCATCCGTAACGCCGCTGACCAGCAGGGCTACATTTGGGGCATCCGTAACGCAGCTGATCAGAAGGGCTACATCTGGGGCATCCGCAACGCCGCTGACCAGCAGGGCTACATCTGGGGGATCCGTAACGCCGCTGACCAGCAGGGCTACATTTGGGGCATCCGTAACGCAGCTGACCAGCAGGGCTACATCTGGGGGATCCGTAACGCCGCTGACCAGCAGGGCTACATTTGGGGCATCCGTAACGCAGCTGACCAAAAGGGTTACATCTGGGGCATTAGATAAACCTCTTAACTACTTTCGCGGCGGCCTGCCTGAATCGCCACCAGTTTGCTAGACACCTTTCAGCTGTTTTTCGTGATGCTGTTCGTAGTCTACAGGTGACAGCAGGCTGTTCGAGCCATGCCGGCGTCTGACGTTGTAGAACATCTCGATATAGTCAAAGATATCGGCCCGGGCATCCTGCCGGGTCGGATATATCTTGCGCTTCACGCGCTCGCGTTTCAGAAGCTGGAAGAAGCTTTCAGCGACTGCGTTGTCATGGCAGTTGCCGCGTCTGCTCATACTGCCCTCAAGGCCGTTTGCGCGTAGAAACGCGCTCCAGTCATAGCTTGTGTATTGACTGCCCTGGTCCGAATGAACAAGTACCTTGCTCACCGGCTTGCGACGCCACACCGACATCAACAAGGCATCTAGAACCAGATCGCTCGTGATCCGTGATTGCATCGACCAGCCAATCACCCGGCGCGAGAATAAGTCGATGACCACGGCCAGGTACAACCAGCCTTCGTGGGTCCGAATATGGGTGATGTCGGTCGCCCATCGCTCGTTCGGCGCAGCCGGATTAAACTGTCTCTGCAGTACGTTAGGCGTCACATCATGCGCTTTGCCAACCTTATGCCGTGGCTTGCGATATCCAACCTGCGCCCTGATTCCAGCGTCTTTCATGAGACGGTGGACACGGTTGGGGCCGCAACACTCGCCTATTTCATGCAAATCACGATGGATCTTCCGATAGCCATACACAGCACCGGACTCGAGCCAGAACTGCTTGATCAGGCCAGAGAGCCGCTTGTCCTCACAACCGCGAGCCGATAGCGGCTGTCGACGCCACGCATAGAAACCGCTGGGGTGAACGTTAAGCAAAGAACACAGATGCCGCACCGGCAACTGGTGGCGATGGGATTGAATAAAAGCGTACCTCACTCGGATTGGCTCGCGAAGTACGCCGCGGCTTTTTTTAGAATGTCACGCTCCTCCGTGACACGCTTAAGCTCTTTTTGTAGCCGACGAATCTCGGCCTGATCATCAGCCTCCACTCGATGTTGCTCAGCAGCCGGCCCGTACTTCTTCACCCAGGCATACAGACTGTGCGTCGTCACGCCCAGCCGACTGGCCACGTCCGCCACGCTGTAGCCGCGATCCGTGATCTGGCGAACGGCTTCTCTCTTGAATTCTTCGGGGTAACGCTTGTTGCTCATAAACACCTCTCTGATAGCCATTTTGTATGGCTGAAAGGTGTCTAGCAAACTGGTGGCGATTCAGCCAAAGCTCCGAAGCGTACGTAGACAAGGGCCAGCCTGTGCACAGCAGGCTGGCCCTTACTTTTTTTGCTTACTGATCACTGTAGAATGCGAGCGGAAGCATCAACAACAGTGTCTCAATGAAATCGATACTAACGGTCGTCACTTTGCTCACGTGTGTTTTGGTGAGCCTGAACGCTACGGCGTTTCGACAGGACGAGTACGCGATAGAGATTTCTCCAGCCTCTGAAAACCTCTCACAGAAGACAGTAGTCGACATATACCAAGATAGTAACGGTTTTATATGGCTGCTCACGCAAGAAGGTTTAAATAGATTCGATGGCCAAGAGGTCGTCGCATTCAAAACTGATCGCGCTGATCCGACCTCAATCAATAATCAGGCCACCACTACCATTGCCGAGGATGACCAGGGAAGGCTCTGGATAGGAACGCTCGGAGGCGGGCTCAGTAGGTTCAATGAAGCCGACCTTAGTTTTACTTCCTATGAGGCTTTACCGTCGATTAGCAGTGAAAACCCCGTCTCAAATATGGTCTCCAGCCTCTATAAAAGCGGAGACGGCTCTTTGTGGGTTGGTTATGCAAACGGTTCCGGGTTCAGCCGGTTTTATCCAAATGAAGAATCTTTCGTGCACTACTTTCTTCCAAATCAGATGCCTAGTGCTGGGATTGAGGGGTTTGTTGAAACAGAAAACGGCACCCTGTTTATTGCCGTTGATGGCAGTGGGGTGTACCGCATGGACACCGAAACGGGTGTTCTGGTAAGTCTGAACGGTGAAATTGTTGAAGGCGCGACTACTCTTCCCACTGACATCAGTGACATGGCGTTACTTGAATCTGGCGAACTCTTGGTCACATCAAAAACAAAAGGGGCATTTCTTTACGCGATCAAAAGAAAGAGTGTTTCAAGACATCCGCTTCATTTCGCAACACAAGCAGACACGGCAAACCAAATTCAGACCGTCATGGGAGATACTGACGGCAATCATTGGTTTGGTACTGAATCTGGGATAGTGGTTTATTCCAAAAGCGCAGGAGCGACATGGCTAACCTCAGTGAACACGCAATTGCCCAGTGCCGCTGTTTTATCTTTGATGCAGGGCAGATCAGGAATGCTGTGGATCGGGACTTTCAGTGGTTTAGCGCAAGGCACTCGATCTCTTTTTCAGAAGTTCACTGAAGAGGATGGACTCTCGTCGAGCCCTACATTCTCGATACTTACCGACGAAGAGAACAACTGGTGGATTGGGACGCAAAGGGGAATCAACTCATTGCAGGCCACAAAAAACTCGAGCGATGACTGGCAGTTGCAAAGACCCATCTTAAATCTGCTTGGGGACTATCAAATAATGAGCATCGAGAAACATGAATCGATGCTATACGCCGGAACGTATACCGCTGGCTTTTTTGAGATCGACCTTGCCTCAAAAACGATTACGCAATTCACCGCTGATGGCCATGACGGTTCATTGTCAGCAAACGGAGTCCCGGTGTTGGAAGCTTTGTCTGATGGTCGAATCCTAGTTGGCACCTATGGCGGCGGCTTAAACGTCTTCGATCAAAGTACAAAGACTTTTCAATCATTCACCACTCAAAGTGGGATTGACACAACTATAAGCGATGACCGGGTTATATCGATATTAATCGACTCGCGCGAGCAGATCTGGGTGGGCACGCAGGACGGGCTAAACCTATTTGACACAGAAACTGCCACTTTCCGGCGGTTCAAATCTGATCCCGACGACACTAGAACACTATCAAGTAACGTTGTCTTTTCCCTGGCAGAGGACAAGGAAAGCCGGCTCTGGATCGGAACTAGAGGCGACATAAACTACTTATCTTTGGACAGTGTTGAAGATGATTTTCCGCGATTTCAGCTACTTGCGCCGAGTGTTGGTGTGCCCACTTCCGACATTCTGGGTCTAGTTATCGACGAAGACGACAACCTTTGGGCCGCTCACAACTTAGGTCTTACAAAAATTGACAGCTCTCGACAGAAGTCAATTAGTTTCGACATCAGTGCAGGCCTGCAAGGTCGAGAGTTCAATCAAGGAAGTGCGCACGCTGGCGAAAACGGCACTCTGTTTTTTGGAGGTTTTGGAGGATTCAACGTTGTAGACTCAAACATCAACTACGAAGATAACTATGAACCGGAAATACAAATAACCAGCTTCAAATTACTCAACGAGCAAGTCTACTTCGAAACCCCATACTCTGATCTAAATGACATTTACCTCGACTATGACTATCAATTCGCATCAGTATCATTTTCAGCTCTGGACTATCGACAGCCCGGTACGATTGATTACCGGTATCGAATAGATGGCATACACAACGAGTGGATCAACCTAGGCCAAACACGCAGCGTATCAATATCTGGCTTAGGCTATGGCACATATAAGTTAAGACTTAGCTCGACAAACTCAAGTGGGATATGGAGTAACAACGACCGAGAACTCACGCTGCACATTGCGTCTCCATGGTGGCTAACCTGGTACGCGTTCGCCGCATATGCCGCGCTCATTGTCTACGTGATTCTATTTATATTTAGGCAGCAACAAGCCAAATCGAGGAGAGAACTTGCGAGACGACTAGAGCTTGAAGAAAGGGTAGAGGAGCGTACTCACGACTTGATGTTGGCTAGAAATGAAGCCGAAGCTGCCGCGAGAGCGAAGTCCGAATTCCTTGCGGCAATGAGCCACGAAATTCGTACTCCCATGCACGGCATGATCGGTATGACCGACCTGCTTATTCAGTCGGGACTTAGCGCGCAACAAAGGTCCTATGCAGAAACTGCACGAGATAGTGGCGAATCTTTACTCGCGATCATCAACTCGATTCTCGACTACTCCAAAATGGAGGCCAACAAGTTAGAACTTGATTTTTCCGAGTTTGACGTGATCTCTCTAATAGATAACGTTTGCACTCTCCTCATACAAAGTGCGTCCTCGCACGGTACTGAGGTATATATCGTCTGGGGTGATTGTCAACATAGAAAAGTCTATGGCGATGTAGGAAAAATTCGCCAAATACTGCTTAATTTGATTGGGAATGCGATTAAGTTTACGAAAGGCGGGAAGGTAGTAATACGGTGCTCAACTACTGCCGTTAGCGAAGACTCTAGTGAAAACACCGTGAGATATCAGGTCGCGGTCGAAGACAACGGGATTGGTATAGCGAAAGAAAAGTTGGACTCCGTTTTTGAGGTATTCACTCAAGCCGATACGAGCACCACTCGCCAATATGGAGGCACAGGTTTAGGGTTATCCATCTCCAAAGAACTCGCAGCATTGATGGATGGTTCGCTTTCAGTAACATCTGAGCTCAATGTCGGCTCGACTTTCACCTTCGAAACCAAGCTCCGTGCTATCGACGCGGAGCCCGAAAGACCTCAACGCGGTGAAGAGCAAACTATCTGCGTAACTGAAAACGAGCTAATTTTCAAATCAATAAGTTCTAAACTGTCTGCTATTGGGTATGCTGCAGAGCGGTTCGACTCTATTGAGAGCATTAGACACCAGCAACTAAAGCCCGAAAGGCTTTTAATAGATAGAAGACAATGGGAAAGTCTTACAAATTGTGATGGCCTTGCTGCACCAAAGCTTATCGTCCTTTGGTCCGACAATAAAACTCCCGAGCCAACGGGCAACACCTACTTCATCTCTCCACCGTTCACCGAGTCAGAACTACTCATAGCCACAGAGTCCTCGGGTGAGCGCACTATACAGATCGGAAACGATGAAGATAAAGCCAACGGCATTAAGACAAATATACTCGTTGTTGAAGACGTCGCGGTAAATCAGCAAATCGCAATGACAATGCTGCATTCCCTGGGGGCAAAAGTTCAGCTAGCAGGCAATGGCGAGGAGGCCGTTGATCTTTTTCAAAAAAGTAAATACGACCTAATCTTCATGGACTGCCAAATGCCAATACTTGATGGTTACGCGGCCACACAGAGAATTCGAAAAATTGAGCAAGAGAGAGGCTTGCCTAGAACAACCATCATTGCGTTAACAGCTGGAGGAGACCAAGGAGATAAGCAGCGAGCTCTTGATGCAGGGATGAATGGTTTGCTCACCAAACCATTCACAACACATGACCTCCGTAAAGCCCTTGAGAGCTTTGGAGTCCTGAGCGAAATGGAGGCTTCATCGACAACTTCAGCCCAAAAAAACATAGGTATCAACCAAGCACTTGTGACTCAAGATGAAGTTCTAGATACCGATGTTCTCACCAACTTTAAGCGCCTTTCTGTAGACTCAGAAGAACTCATACCAAAACTGATCGAAGGCTTTTCGTCTCAGTTCACTGAGAAACTCAAGGAGCTAGAAACCTGCATTCAAAACAAAGACAGGGAAAATCTACGAACAGTAGCGCACGCAATAAAATCGATGAGCGCAAACATGGGCGCCATAGAGATCCGCGCGGCAGCCGATGAATTGGAAAAGGGATACCTGCAATTCAGGTTTGAAGAAGACACCCAAGTCATACAAGACTTAAAGTCTCATTATTTGCGATACACCATAGAAGTGAACAGTTATCTGATGGGGTGAAAATTAATTGTTCGATTATCGCACCAGCCCGCTTAGTCTGTATCGTTGTTTGCTCCTCATGTGCGGTCTCATCACATGCAACCCATCTTTTTCTCTAGATTATGTTTTTGCTCCCACATCATTAGAAGCACTAGTTGAAGAAAACCCGGTTCGCTCATTTCTGAGCGACTCTAGTGGCCGCACTTGGATCGGGACGCAATCGGCTCTTTTTCTACTAGATGACTCGCTCGGAAAAAAACTGAACAGCGTTTCCAGCGGCATGCATCGAACGATCTCTGATGAAATAGTTAGTATGGTCGAGAACTCGGGAGGTACGTTGTTTGCTTTGTCAGACGGTGGAAAGATCTACATCCACTCTCAGAGCACGAATAAATTTGTAAGTATTTTAGCCAGCGGAAGACAAAGATCCGCAACTGGGCGTCAAATTCTTTTCACTCCAGATGGATCACTGGTGTTGCGGCTTGAAGATACTATTGAAGTGTATCGACACGCATCTCCGTCCAATGCGGGAACCGTAAAGCCACAAGTTGTAGATGTAGGGCTACGGACACAGATTGTAGCGACCAACAACACGGGCTTATGTGGAGGGACCAGTACAAGAATCCTCTGCAACCTTACCGAGGAGGCTGGCCAAAGAACATCAGTATTTTCGGCTCCGGAAGGAAAAACAATACTGGCGATCGCATACATTCAGTCGAAAGATCAGCTTTGTGTGTATCTGAGCGACAACCAACTTCGTGTGTTCAGTATTTCAGGTTTGGGGCAAACAAAATCGTTTTACTTCCCTAGGCTTCTTGGAAACAAACTCAGAACTTTAGAGTACGCTAATAACCACCTTTTTTTCGGAACAGACAGAGGGCTCTTTTTTTCTGATCTTCAAATGCCGACGGTAGAGCGCGTCGAAACAAACAAGTACTCTTCCGTGACCGGTCTCTCGATCACAACGCAAGGCCTGTGGGTTTTATCTGAAAGCGGCATGGGCTACCTGGCAGCCACCCAAGGGCGCACATGGCAAGGAATCAACTTATCTCAAGCCACCGAAGTGCTGGGCTTTGCGCAAGACGGACAACATGGGGTTTTTATTGCATCGTATGATGGAATTTTTTATTGGAATCGGGCCAAAGACTCGCACACTTTAGTTTGGCCAAAGCCTGACGTGTCCACACCAGACCCTCGCGTGACCGCGTTGGGTATCTTTGAAGACTCTTTGTTCGTCGGCACATTCTCGAGTGGAATGAAAGTCTTCCGGATTTCTGAAGACAGATCAATTACTGCAACAGCAACTGGACTATTGGCAAACGCTGGTGTGACCTCATTTTTGCCCCTAAGAGAGGGAATGCTGATTGGCACCTATAAGAGAGGATTGAAATACCTCAAGGATGGGGCCATTTTTGATGTAAAGATGCCTCTAGATTGGCGGCAGAACCCTTCTCCAGTTACTAGCATCACGAGTCTTGGCGGATTAGAAAAGGTCGTTTTTACGACTGAGGACCACGTGGTGCTTCTTTGTCTAGAGTCGCTGATCCCATACTCGTGCTCGTTACAACTGACTCGCTCAAGCTTTAAAAAACCGAGGATACTATCATCTGAGTTTGGAGAAGATGGGACCATTTGGTTGGGCACTTTAAACCATGGAATGATGAGGACCTCGGTTTCTGAGCTCACCGAAAGTCGGCCCTTATCCAATCAATCTGCTTTTGACACGAGCAACCTGTCGATTTACAGCTTAAATCAGGAGGATTCAGAAACACTCTGGGCTGCAACAAACAATGGCCTTTTATCGATCAATGTTCGTTCTGGCGCGAAAAAGAGGCTGGGTAAGATACATGGTCTTTCAAATCTCGATTTTAATCACGGGGCGAGCCTGAAAACCGAAATGGAAATCTTTTTTGGAGGGCATTTCGGTTACGACATGCTAGATCAAAGCCGATCAAAGGCCGCCGCTGAGAATTCCAATATCTGGCTGCGTGCAATAGCCATAGATGGTCAAATGTATCGATCAAATATCCTCCAGATTTCTAACACAAGGCTCTTTATCCAAGCCAACCAACACACCACAGATTTTCACCTAACAGTAAACGACTATAGGCGACCTCTCCTAAATCAATATGAACACAAACTCGAAGGCTTCGACAAAGAGTGGCAAAACACCGGCAGTGTTAACGTCGTCACTTATCAGAACCTTCCGCCTGGTGACTATGTGTTCAGAGCCAGGGGCGCTGATTCCGCCGGCGTTTGGAGTGACAACGAGATTTCACTGCCTATCAGCGTTCTCCCTCCCGTGTGGCGCACCTGGTGGGCCCTCGCTGCTTACCTCCTTTTGGCTGCCGTTCTTTTTAAATACCTCAAGGCCTGGAACGATCGAAACGTTGCACAAAGGGAACGGCTGAAGTTGGCGGAAGAAGGCAACGCAGCCTTTTCTCGATTGGAGGATGACTATCAGGCACAACGGGAGGCCAATGAAGTGCTGCTTTTACGGCGCACTTCATCAGCACAGCAGCTACTAGACGCCGTCGAGGCCGCGGTCAACGCAACCCTGCAAGATGCTGAGGAATATACGGCTACGGCCATCGCGAACAGGCTTTCGGTCCTGCGCAGCATTCAATTGTTTACAGACCGGACGACAACAACCGAACGCACAGATGTACACGCCCTCACCAACGAAATCACCGCGTCTCTGGCCCAGTCCAACGAAGTGGCAGCGCGAGCCATCATCACCAACGATGTATCTGAGAACCCCGTGCCCCTGGAGCATGCTTTGTACCTAGGCCTCGTTATCCAGGAAGCGCTGGAGCTTGCGATCATGGGTCGGCGTTACGATGGATCTCTCGACCCCCTAATCTACATCGCCATGGCTCCCCCCACTCGCGACGACAGGAGCGAGTTGCAGTATCAGCTGCGTGTTGAGGACAGTGGACTCAAGCACGACAGTGACGCAGAGCTTGAGCGTCACATGCCATTCACCCTGCATCTCATTGAATCGGGGGGCGGTAAAGTCGCTGACGATTATGACGCGGGTAACAGCCTGACGATCAGCCTAAGCTTTACTTTCAGCGACACCGCTCTTCAGTAAACCCTAGCTTCCGGAAAACTGCGGCATGCGCTTTTCTCTTTGCGCCGCAAACCCCTCCTGCAAATCATCAGACTCCTCGCACTGGCGCGCTAACTCCGTCGCTCGGGCGATGTCGATGGAACCCCGTCCCGCCTGGTCAACCAGCTCCTTCATAGCCTTTGTCGCGAGGGGTGCAAGCCCGGCAATATGCAAGGTCAACTCCTCAACACGTTCGTCAAGCTCATCTCTTGCAACCATGTAGTCGTAAAACCCAACGCGATGAGCCTCTCCTGCATCCATGGCTTCCGACGCCACGAGCATCCGTCGCGCGACGTTGACACCCAGTTTCTCAACAAACAGGGAGATACCCGCTGGCGGGTAACACAATCCAAATGCGGCTGCGGGAACACGAAGACGCGAACCTTTAACGCCAATTCTAAAATCGCAACTCAGAGCGAGTTCGGTACCTCCGCCAAACACATTACCGTTCACCCGCGCCAGGGTTGGGATAGACAGACTGGCAAGGCGATGCATGACACTTTGAAAAGCATCGGGTTTAAGTACACCGCTATTCAAGTCGTCCAGGGATGCCCCTGCGCAAAAAGTCTTGTCACCCGCTCCCGTTACGACCAGCACTCTGATCTCCGGATCCGTCTCAATGAGATCCAGTGCACTGGAAACACCTTCCAGCTCGGCCGCACCGAGGGAATTATGCTTCTCCGGCCGATTGATGCACAGCACTCCCACGCTGTCATTCACGGAGTATTGAATCGTCTGGCCCATGCTAAGCTCCTGTTTTTCTCATTCTTGCACAGCGTCTATTCGCCGTCATCGCCACGTAAGCAACAAAGGAGATTTCCCATGCAACGCTGTGATTGGTGTGGCGATGACCCCCTCTACGTGAGCTACCACGACAGCGAGTGGGGCACGCCTCTGAAAGATGAGCAGTTAATGTTCGAATTTCTAATACTCGAAGGCGCCCAGGCGGGATTGAGTTGGATCACCATCCTGAGAAAACGCGAGGGCTATCGTCAGTTGTTCGATAATTTTGATGTTCATAAGGTGGCGCGCTACAGCGATAAGGACCTCGACCAGAAACTTCTGGATGCTCGCATCATCCGCAACAAGCTCAAGGTTTACGGCGCGCGTAAAAACGCTGTAGCCACTTTGAAGCTTTATGAAGAAGGCACCACGCTTCTCGACTATTTTTGGAACTTTCTCGACGGCAAGCCCTTGCAAAACAGCTGGCGGAGTATGGCGGAGGTGCCTGCCTTTACACCCCTGTCAGAGACCATCAGCAAAGACATGAAGAAGCGAGGGTTCACCTTCGTGGGACCGACTATTGTCTACGCGCATATGCAGGCTACGGGGATGGTTAATGACCACCTGATCAGCTGCCCCCGCCACCGGGAGTGCGCCGAACTCGCCTGATAATCTCATAGACAGGGGCAGTAAAAATACTTAAAGTTGGAATTTCCAACCTTGTAGTATGCGACGAGAACAAGCGCCCCCTGAATGCCGCTAAACCGAAGCTCAAACAGCTCTTCTCCATTCAACCGAAAAGCGCAGCATGACGCCAAGCGTATAGCTATCCTCTCGGAGGCAGCCCGATTATTTAACGGCAAAGGCTCTCGCGCCACCACCCTTCAGGACGTAGCCCGAGGGCTCGGTCTCACAAAAACCAGTCTCTACTATTACGTTCGCACAAAGGAAGAGCTTATCTTCCAGTGTTACGAAGTCACGATGCAGCGACAGCATTCCATCATGGATGCTTTGGACAAGACCGCCCTCTCACCCCTCGAACGCGCCGGTGCATTCTTCAAAAGCCAGTTCGAGAGCTGGCTCAGCGCGCAAAAAGGGGATGATGTCCACATCGCCGCGCCCCTGGAGATCGCCTCCCTCAAACCGCATCACCGCAGCGCTATCGAGGCGGAGTACATACGCATGTTCAAGCGCCTCCGTGCCTATCTTCGCGAAGCGATGGATAGGGGAGAGGCTCGCAGGATTGAAAGCACTTCCGCGACGCGGGCCATCATTGGTGCCACGGATTGGGTTTTTCATTGGCTCCATCAACTGGAACGCGGAGAAGTTCTCGCTGCGGCGGACGCTGCCTGGGATATTTTGCTCCATGGTCTCTCCGCCGCTGAGGACGAGTATGTACCTGCCACACTGAGCATCAGCTTTGACAGCGATCGTCCTGCCCAGGGTTTCGATCGACAGGAGCAACATCGCCAGAAGCAAGAGGCCTTTTACAAAGCCGGGACCTGGTTTTTCAATCGCAAGGGCTTTAACGGCGCGTCCCTCGACCAAATCGCTGAACACCTCAACGTGTCCAAGGGCGCCTTCTACTATCACATACGCAACAAAGAAGACTTGCTCTTTGCCTGCTACCAACGGTCTATTGCCATCGTCCAGCGTATCGACGCGCTGGCAATGCGCACGGAGGGATCAGGTTTGCAAAAACTGGATGAAACAGCCCGCCGTGTTTTTCATGCTCAGAACTCCGACGCGGGCCCGCTCATTCGTTACAACACCATCACCGCGCTGCCGACGGATCGTCGAAAAGAAATTCTGTCGGCAACAGAAGAAGCCGACAGTCGCTTTGATACGCTCATTGCCGAGGGAAAACTCGATGGCAGTATTCGCGATGTAAACCCCCTCCTTGCCCGCCGATTGATGTCTGGCGCGATTAACGCCTCCATGGACATCAGCCTGTGGCGCGCCATTGATGACATCGATATAGCGGCCGTTGAGTATTTCGATATTTTCTATAACGGATTGTTACCCAGAGAACATTTACCGGAGAGCAACTGATGAATGCCCCTCTATCTGAGCTTCTGCGTCATCTGGAAGTGAAGCGCATCGACACCTATCTATTTACCGGAAGCAGCCCCGAGCGTCCCCGGCGTATTTTCGGGGGCCAGGTGCTTGCCCAGAGTCTCAATGCCGCGAACCGATCCATCGGCGATGGCCGGGTCGCTCACTCCATGCACGCGCACTTCCTTCGCCCGGGCAATCCTGCGAAACAGATTGTTTTCGAGGTAGACCCCACCCGGGATGGGCGCAGTTTTGCGACTCGTCGCGTTGTGGCCAAGCAGGATGGAAAGCCCATCTTCATCACCTCCGTGTCCTATCAGGAAATCGAGGACGGGCTGAATCACGAAGCACCCATGCCTGAGGTTGAGCCCCCCGAAGGTTTGCAAAACGACTTCGACTACTGGACAGAAATGGCGGCGAAACACCCTGACCGTTTCGATCCGCCGTTTTCCCAGGCGGTTGAGCGCAAGGTTATCAATCGCCGGGACTATGCATCTCCTCAGCCCGAGGAGCCCATTTCCCATACCTGGTTCCGAGTTCCCGGTGACATCGGTGACGATGCCAACCGTCACCAGACCCTCATCGCCTTCATTTCGGACTTTGCGCTCCTGGGCGCAGCCTTGCTACCGCACCCCTACACGGCTGCCAGCAAGAAAATTCAGGCGGCCAGTCTGGATCATGCTATTTGGTTTCATCGTCCCGGGCGCGCCGATGACTATCTGCTCTACAGCATGGATAGTCCTAACGCCGGGGGTGGTCGTGGATTCAGTCGCGGGCAGTTTTTCAGTCGTGACGGGCGGCTCATCGCCTCGACGGCGCAAGAATCACTGATACGTTTGCGGCCCAGCTCTCCTTAGATCAGACAACCCGGAAAAGGCGCGAATAGACTGTCCTGCTTTGCTGACGCTACGGACGCCGGTGGATAAAGGAAACTCCCTAGTTAACCACCGTGGACATCTGTTCCCCGAGAGACTGCACCGCAAGCGGTCCTGAGCTGTCATCAAGGAGCGTCACTGAGGCGTTATCGGGCCAGAAAACCAGCGTGTCCCTGTGTCCCCGATACCAGCCCACGAGCGCGTTGATCACGAGAAAATGCGTGAACACCACGGCGGTGCCGGACAATGCCTCCGTAGCCTCAACAATATTGTCACGCCACTGATGCAAGGCCGCATCCTGCTGAGGCCATTGCTGGCGCATAAAACTCCGCAGCCAATCCTGTCGTTGAGCCAGGGGTACCGGAGAAGGAATCTCGCGAAAGCGCTCCTCTAGCTGAACACTGAGACCGAAGGCGTCTGCAAGGGGCTCCGCGGTCTCCTGTGCCCGGAGCAGTGGACTGCTCAGCAAGGTAATCTCAGTCTTGGGTAACTCAGAAGCCGTGAGCTCCCCGTGCAACAGCTCTGCCGTTTGCTTGGCCTGCGCGTGTCCGAGCTCCGATAGGCCCGGATCCAGGCTTTCCTTCCAGCTCGCCGCTGCCTCGCCATGGCGGACCAGATACACGCGCTTCCTATCGCTCAGGTCGCTCAGGTCGCTCATCGATAGGTAACCAGCTTCTCGCCCCGAGACACCGAGAGCTCCCGCAAAAAGGAGCAGTCGTTAAAATAGGACAGTGATATACGATCGGCGCTGTAAAAGAGCTGCGTCACCGAGCAGTTAAATACCGGCTCGTAAAACTGGTAAGTCGCCGATCCGGGGAGTTTCAACACTGCCGCTGTAAGCGTTGCGATAGTGCCTCCCGAAGTGAATACCCCGACGGTTTTACCGCCGCCCTGATTGCGGACGATATCCTCAAGCATACTGTGTACGCCCTCGGAGTAGTCCTTCCAGCTCTGAATAGCAGGCTCATCGCAGTCCGGCGATACCCAATAGTTGAACACCGCCTCAATAACTTTTTGAAACCGTTTGCTTGAGTCCAGACCCTGATCAACGATGGCCTTGATGTCGGGCCGTGTTTCCAGGACTTTCGGAAGAAGATACTCCAGATGCTCGTCATTCCGCACTTCGTCCAAACGTGCATCTTCAATCACAGGTATCGGTGCCGCCTGCCCTTCCAGCGCCAGAGCTGCGGTATCTTTCTGTCGCTCCAGGGAGCCGCTATAGGCCGCATCAAAAACAACGCCCGTGCGCGCCAGATACTCCCCCGTCAGCTTGGCCTGAAGACGCCCCAGCGCGGATAACTCGTCGTAATTCTCTGCGCCAAAGGACGCCTGCCCATGACGAATAAGGTAAATGCTTGCCATTAAGTGTTTCCCAATAAAGAAGGTTCTTCCTCTCGGGGAAAACGCAGCTTTCTCCGATAAGGGTAAAAAGACTCTACGTAACCACTGCGAATCTGCTCCTGCAGGGACTGCCAGAACCGCGCCTCATAGATATCCGAGTGCTTTGCGTCAAAGGCTTTACGCGCTCGCTGGTTACCAGAGAAAAACAGCCGGAATTCCTCCGGAAAAATATCGTTGGGACCCACGGAGTACCAGGGCTGACTCGCCATTTCCTCCATTTCATTGCGCGGCTCGGGGATTATGCGAAAGTTACAGTCGGTGAGGGGCACAATTTCGTCGTAGTCGTAAAACACCACGCGCCCGTGGCGCGTCACGCCAAAATTTTTCAGCAGCATATCTCCGGGAAAGATATTCGCCGCGGCCAGCTGCTTGATGGAGTTTCCATACTCGTCCATCACCTCTTCCACTTCTAGATCCGTTGCATCCTGCAGATAAAGATTAAGCGGTGTCATGCGGCGCTCGACATAGAGATGACCGATGATCAGCGCTTTGCCATGTTCTTCAATTTGCGACGGCGCAACCTGCTTCAGCTCTTCGATGAGTTCATCGGAAAATCGATCCCGGGCAAAAGCGAGGTTGGTGAACTCCTGGGTATCCGCCATGCGTCCCGCCCGGTCCGCACGTTTAACAAGGCGATACTTGGCTTTTACCTCCTCGTGGGTAACTTCTTTGGGCGGAGTAAAACGATCCTTGATGATTTTGAACACAAACGGATAGGACGGCAGGGTAAACACGGTCATCACCATGCCCTTGATGCCCGGGGCAATCACAAACTTGTCCGTGGTGGATTCCATATGCCGCACCGCTGAGCGGTGGTAATAGGTTTTGCCGTGCTTGTTGTAGCCCATGGAGCTGTATATCTCGGAGATGGGCTTGGCAGGCATCAGCTTGGCTAAAAACAGCACGTACTGCGAGGGAATGGTGGCATCGACCATAAAATAGGTGCGGGTAAAGCTGAACACCACGCTCACCCGATTGGAACCAAACAGCACCGTGTCCACATACACACCGCCGTCCTCGTTGTGCAGCAGGGGCAGTACAAAGGGCATGCTGTCCTGCCCGGATAGGATCCGACCAACGATGTAGGCGCCCTTGTTGCGGTAGAAGTGATGGGACAGCACCTCCATACGCACGTCTTTTCGGTTGATGTCGAAGTCGCTCACCAGGACCAACTCCTCCTGAAAAGCCTCAAGGAGCCGGTCCACATCCCGAGACAGATCTTCGTAGGGAATGTTGAACCGATAATCGACGAGGAGCTTTTCGATGGTATCCCGGAGGGAGTTCTCCACAGCGTAGTAGCGCAGTACCGGGCTGCTGTCTGACAGGGGGATATCTCCCTGGGACGAAAAAACAAAGGCGTAGTCGTTGCGCACGTGCTCGTGCTCAAACACCGCGTTGTAGACGGAGTTATAGAAGGTTTCCGCAATCTCAAAGTTATTGTGGTTGCGGATCAGCCGCGCGTAAATCTTGCGGGTGTCGCGCCAGAAGGCGTAATTGCGCAGTTCTTCCCCCGCCACCAGTTCTACGGTGTCGAGAACAAAATTGACCTTGAGCTTATAGAGATCAATGCGCTGAATCGTCGCGGCATGGATCCCCAGCCAGTCGGCGTTTTCAAAACGGGACCGGGCTCCCAGGGTGATATTCTGAAAGTCTGCGAAATAGGACTCAAAGCCGTTGAGAATTATTCGCGCAAAGCGTTCCCGTCGTTCCACGCTACACCCTTCCTCCTACTCCCGAAATCCGCGGCGCCTAAACTTCCGGGTTGCCAAACTGACGACGCAGCTTCCGCATCCCGCCGATCCATCGATCGTAGTCCGCCGTTTTCCGTTCGCGGTACTTGGCTACCTCGGGGTGAGGAAGAATCAGAAACTGTTCCTCTTCCAGTCCACGCACGACGGCCTCTGCAACATCTGCCGGCGTCAGGATGCCGTCAACTCCTGCGGTCCCGCCCTCGGAATCGCCAATCATACGCGTAGCGACCGCCTGGGGGCAGAGACAGGATACCTTGATACCTGCATCACCGTGGGTGATTGCCAATGACTCGGCAAAGCCGACAGCGGCATGTTTGGTCGTTGAATAGGCCGCGTCACCCACCTGGCTCAAAAGCCCGGCTGCGGAGGCGGTGTTGAGAAAATATCCCTCGCCTCGTTCAATCATAGAAGGGAGACAGGCACGCGCTGCATAGACATGGCTCATCACGTGGATGTCCCACATGGCCTGCCAGGTCTCATTGGGCGCCGAAGTGGCATACCAGGGGGGGCCGTCCAAAGCGATAATGCCGGCGTTAGAGCAGAAGAGATCGATATGCCCAAACTTTGCGATGACGTCTTCCACCATCGTAGCGATTTGTGCCTCTTCCCGGACATTCACCTCATAGGCACTGCCACCGAGAGCGTCCGCCACGGCTTGAGCGGCATCCCGTTCAAGATCCACAACGACGACCTGTGCAGCACCGTCCGCAGAAAAACGCTCGCAAAGCGCTTTACCAATACCATTCCCACCGCCGGTAACAACGACCACCTTGCCTTCTACATTCATCCACTCATCTCCAGAAACAAAAAAGCCCCCAGTCGGGGGCCTGATAACAGCTTCAAACTTTAAGCCGCGTCGCTCATGCTGGCAAGATTGTCAGCGGTCTTCGAACCGTAGCTCAGGGCATTAAATTGCGTCTGGTGATGATCGCGATCCCCGAAGGTCGCGTTTATCATCATCAGCCGCTTGGCGTAATGTGCGATGTCCAACTCATCAGTCAGCCCCATTCCACCGTGGAGCTGAATGGCCTCTTCAAAGATGTGTTTGCCACACTTGTGCGTCATCACCTTCAGCGCATGCAATTCGCGACGCAAATCTTCATCGCCATTCTCCAGGGCGCAAACAGCCCGATAAAGCATGGACTTTGCCTGCTCGTAGGACATGAAGGTATCGACCATACGGTGCTGGAGCGCCTGGAAGTTGCTGATAGCGGTGCCGAACTGCTCGCGGGTCTTGGTGTACTCCAGCGTCTTGCTATTGAGTTGCCCCATGAGTCCCACGGCCTCGCTGCAAAGCGCAACGATGCCTTCCTGAATGACCTGGTCCATGGCACTGTAACCGCCATCAAGCTCTCCGAGAAGTGCGTCCGCACTCACGCTGACATCCTTGAAAGTGATATTGGCAACGTTCTGCCCATCCATGAGGCGGTAGCTCACACGCTCGACACCCGCGGCCTTCGCATCGACGATAAACAGGCTGATGCCCTGGCGATCAAACTGCTCGCCGGAGGTCCGCGCGGCGACGATCAGGGTATCCGCGTTCATGCCATTGCTGACAACCACCTTTTCACCGTTGAGCTTGTATCCATCATCGGCAGCGGTTGCCGTGGTGAGCATATCCGCAAGCTCATACCGGCTTTGACGCTCGAGGTAGGCGAAGGCGCCCAGGCGGCTGCCGTCGATGATGCCGGGAATGTATTCCCCTTTCTGACCATCGCTGCCGGCTGCGTTCAGCAAACCACCGAACAGTACGACGGTTGCAAAGTAAGGCTCAACGATGAGGCCCTTGCCAAACTCTTCCATCATCACCATGAGGTCCACGGGACCGCCGCCAAAGCCGCCATGCTCTTCGGCAAAGGGCACGCTCAGCCAGCCAAGCTCTGCAAAGGTCTGCCATACTTCACGGCTCATGCCCTCGTCGCTGGCAACGATGCCGCGCCGGGTGTCGAAATCGTAATCATCCTGAACAAAACGGGCGACACTGTCGCGCAGCATTGTCTGCTCTTCTGAAAAATCAAAATTCATAACTTATCTCCTGCCTTTTATCTGCGTGAGTCCGGCGCCTTACAGGCCCAGCACAGCCTTGGCAATAATGTTTTTCTGGATCTCGTTTGAGCCGCCATAAACCGTCGCCGCGCGACCGTACATATAGCTTTGACGCGCCGCACTGCCGAAATCATGTCCGATCACATTGCTGTCGAGTTCTGTGGGCAGCACGCCCTGGTAATGCGCTGCGACATCCATGCGCAGCTCCTGTACCTGCTGCTGGATCTCCGTACCCTTAATCTTCAGCAACGAAGACTCGGCACCGGGAGCGCCGCCCGCAGCCACGGACGCAAGGACGCGAAGGTCCGTGAACTCGAGGGCCATAAGCTCAATCTCGATATCCGACAAACGCTTCTGAAAGAGGGGATCGTCAATGAGCGCCTTGCCGCCATTTACCTCGGCCTCGGCCAGCTGACGTACCTCGCGCAGCGCACGCTTGGAATCAGCCACGCCCGCAATACCGGTGCGCTCATGGGCCAAAAGCGCCTTGGCGTACGTCCAGCCCTTGTCCTGCTCACCGATAAGATTCTCCACGGGAACGCGAACATTGTTGAATTCAACTTCATTCAGACTGTGATGATTGTCGATGGACTCAATGGGATTGACCTTGATGCCCTCGGACTTCATGTCGATGAGCAGGAAGCTGATGCCATGCTGCTTTTTGCCTTCGCTGCTTGTTCGAACGAGGCAGAAAATCCAGTCCGCATGCTGCGCGTAGGTCGTCCAGATCTTCGCGCCGTTTACTACGTAGTGATCGCCATCCAGCTCCGCCTTGGTTTTAAGCGACGCCAGATCAGATCCGGCGCCCGGCTCGGAGTAACCCTGGCACCACCAGTCGTCGCTGTTCAGGATACGTGGCAGAAAGCGCTGTTTTTGCTCTTCGTTACCAAAGGTGTAGATGACCGGAGCGACCATGCTCAAACCAAAGGGCACCACGTCGCGAATACCCCGCGCCGAGCGCTCGGACTCGTAGATGAACTTCTGTGTGGGCGTCCAGCCCGTACCGCCGTATTCCACGGGCCAACCCGGAGCAACCCAGCCCTTTTCATTCAGCTTCTTCTGCCACTCAACTATCGCTTCACGATACTGTTTGCTGTCACCCATGCGGGCACGCAAATCGTCGGTGTAAGCCTCATCAAAAAACGCCCGGACTTCATCGCGGAAGGCGAGTTCCTCGGCTGAAAAACTGGTATCCACAGTTTTGCTCTCCTGTTGCTTGGCCTTGCGGGGCCGGAATTGACTCACGGAAACCTGGGACATTCCCTGAATTTCCGTGGTTTTGAATTTGGAGTATGTTTTTCCTAGCGCCAGTACTCTAGCGTCCTTTAAGACGCGGTACAAGCTTGCAAAGTCATTTGATTAACGCCCCAAAAAACCGGCGCTCAGGGCTGCAAAATAAAACCAAGAGGGACTGAAGACGGGTGAGGAGGGGTAGAAGCGCGGAGCTTGCCGCGCCCGTGCCAGCGACTGGTGTCCAGGGGATCCCTGCTGACCAGGGCCCTTCGGCGCTGACGCAGTCGTTAAGATAGTCTTAAACGGCCGCTGAGACAGTCGCTGAATTAGTAAAGCAGACTGAACAACTTTCGCTGATACTCAGCCGCCAGGGGGTCACCCTTCCCTAGGGACGCAATGGTATCGAGGAGGGCTTTCTTGGTGGCGCCGTCCTTGTGATTGACGTCACTGCGAAGAATAAACAGCAGGCTCTCCAGCGCATCCCGAAACTGCCCCGCTGCGCTGTAGTGCACGGCGATCTGCTCCAATAAATCCAGATTTTCCGGGTCGGCATTGAGCTGCTCCTCCAAAGCCAACAGCTCCGGGGACCGTGAAGCTTCCCGGGCCAGATTCAGCTGAGCCAGTAATTGATCATAGAGGGGGTCCTGATCGACCATGGGAACGGCGTCAAGGAGCTCCTGGGCATCATCAAGACGCTTCGCCTCAATCAGAGCGTGCACCAGGCTCATGGCGATATCGTGGCGGCGTCCACTCTCGTCATAAACGCGGCGAAGCAGTGCTACGGCGCCGGGAGCATCGCCCGATTGAAGCAATGCGTTGGCCTCCTGAAGCGCCGCGTCATAGGGCGAGGGCAGATGCTTCTCCAGCATTTCTCGCACGGCCTGTTCGGATTGAGCGCCCGCAAAGCCGTCTACCGGCTGTCCGTCGCGCATCACCATCACCGTCGGGAGGCTGCGCACACCAAATTGCTGAGCGATCATCTGCTGATCATCGGCATTGACCTTGGCCAACAAAAACCCGCCGGCATACTCGGTTGCCAGCTTTTCCAGCAGGGGCATGAGCACTTTGCAGGGCTCACACCAATCGGCCCAGAAATCGATCACGACCGGTCGCTGACTGGACTCCTCAATGAGATAGCGTGCCGCGTTACTCTCATCGATATTGACAATGGTTTCCGGCGTATCAGGCATTGCCTCGATCATTAGCTTTTCCTATTCCCTCAGTTGCAGGACATCCTGCATATCGTAAAGTCCGGCACCTTTGCCAGCGAGCCAGACGGCCGCACGACAGGCACCGCGCGCAAAGGCCTGGCGGGTTCCGGCGCGATGAGTAATTTCCAGGCGCTCGCCCTCACTGGCAAACAGCGCCGTATGGTCGCCCACTATGTCACCGCCGCGAATAGTGGCAAAACCGATGGTGCCGTTAACACGCGCTCCGGTGATTCCTTCCCGACTCATCACCGCCTGCTCATCCAACTGCACATCGCGGCCCGCGGCCATCGCCTTGCCAATAGCAAGCGCGGTACCGGACGGCGCGTCGACCTTGTGACGATGGTGAGCCTCGATCACTTCCAGATCGGTATCGCTATCACTGGCCCGACTCGCGAGCTCTACCAGTCGCAGCATCAAATTGACGCCGGTACTGAAATTCGCTGACTGACAGATCGCAACCTTTTGCGCCGCCGCGGCGACAGCGGCCTGCTGAGCCTCATCGAGTCCCGTGGTCCCAAGGACCCAGCTGACGCCAGCAGAGGCACAGGCAGCGCCATGCTGGCCGGTGGTGGCCGGCGTCGTGAAGTCTACAAGCACATCCGCGGCCTCAAGGGCTGCATCGATATCATGGGTGTACAACGCCTCTGCGGCGGGTGAAGGTTGTGGCACGCTCTCTTCGGGAGCCAGGGTTACTGCCGTCAGAACAAGCTCATCGCTAGCCGCGATCAATTCGATCAGGGTGCGGCCCATGCGGCCATTCCCGCCCGCGATGGCAACGCGAATACTCACGGCTTGAGCTCATCAAAAAAGTTTTTCACCCCATCAAACCAGCTCTTTTGCCGGGGGCTGTGGGCGTGACCACCCTCTCCCATACTGGTCTGCAACTCCTCGAGAAGCTCTTTTTGACGCTTGTTCAAGTTAACCGGTGTTTCGATGACCGCCCGGCACAGCAGGTCGCCGACGCCGCCGCCGCGCACCGGTTGCACGCCCTTACCCCGGAGCCGGAAAAGCTTACCGGTTTGCGTCTCTGCCGGGATTTTCAGCTTGACCCGACCATCCAGAGTTGGCACCTCCAACTCCCCACCGAGGGCCGCATCCGCAAAGGTGATGGGAACCTCGCAGTAAAGATGCTTACCATCGCGTTCGAAGATGGGGTGCTGTTTCACGGACATCTGTACAAACAGGTCACCGGGAGGACCGCCCTCGGCACCCGCTTCGCCCTCGCCGCCGAGGCGAATACGATCACCCGTATCTACGCCCGGGGGGACTTTGACCGACAGTTTCTTGGTTTTCTCTACCCTGCCCTGTCCGCGGCAGGAGGTACAGGGGTCGGAAATTGTGCTCCCACGCCCGCGACAGGTGGGACAGGTTTGCTGTACCTGAAAAAAACCCTGCTGCATGCGCACCTGACCGGCACCCCCGCAGGTGCCACAGGTAGTGGGGCTGCTGCCCTTGCGGGCCCCGCTGCCATCACAGGTGGAACAGGCCGCGAGGGTCGGAACCCTGATTTGTACCGTCGTGCCCCGGACCGCATCTTCCAGAGAGATATCCAGGGTGTAGCGCAGATCGGAGCCGCGCTGAGCGCCACCGCGTCCGCGGCCGCCACCACCGCCAAAGATATCGCCGAAAACGTCGCCAAAAATATCAGAGAAATTACCGGCGCCCCCGCCAAAACCGCCGCCCATCTGGCCCTCGACGCCCGCGTGCCCATACTGATCATAAGCCGCTCGCTTCTGGCTATCGCTGAGAACTTCGTAAGCCTCTGAGGCTTCCTTGAACTTCTCATCGGCCTTGGGATCATCGGGATTACGATCCGGATGATATTTCATCGCGACCCGGCGATAGGCTTTCTTGATGTCCTTTTCGTCGTCGCTGCGGCTAACGCCGAGGACTTCATAGTAGTCGCGTTTTGACATAATACTCTGCGGTCAGGCCGCACCCCTTCCTAAATCGACAACGCGGGCTCTTACGTCCCGCGTCACATCTCAACAACAATCCGGCGCTACAAAAGATGACTCTTCTGCAGCGCCGGAGCGGCAAGTTTACTTCTTGTCGTCGCTGACTTCTTCAAATTCAGCGTCTACCGCGTCATCGGCACCGGAATCATTACCAGCGTCCGCAGCGCCATCAGCGCCACCCTCTGCCTGTGCTGCTTCCGCCTGCGCCGCGTACATCTTCTGTGCCACAGGGCCCGTTGCCTCGGTCAGCTTCGTCGCAGCAGCATCGATGGCGTCCTTATCGTCACCCTTGACCACTTCTTCCGCTTCGGAAATAGCCGCCTCGATGGCCGACTTCTCGTCGTCGCTGGCGTGCTCGCCCGCTTCCTCAAGCGTTTTCTTGGCCGCGTTTACCAGACCTTCGCAGGTGTTCCGCGCGGAGATCAGCTCCTCGAACTGCTTGTCAGCTTCGGCGTTAGCCTCGGCATCGGCCACCATAGCCTCGATCTCGTCATCCGACAGACCACCGGAGGCCGTAATGCGGATCGACTGCTCTTTGCCCGTGGCCTTGTCCTTCGCAGACACGTTGAGAATACCGTTCGCATCCAGATCAAAGGTCACTTCGATCTGCGGCATACCCCGCTGTGCCGGAGGAATGTCCGCAAGATCAAAACGTCCCAGAGACTTGTTCTGGGTCGCCTGCTTGCGCTCGCCCTGGACGACGTGAATGGTTACCGCAGTCTGGTTGTCTTCCGCCGTGGAGAAAATCTGCGATTTCTTCGTGGGAATCGTCGTGTTCTTCTCGATGAGCGGCGTCGCGACACCACCCATGGTCTCAATGCCCAGGGTCAGGGGCGTCACATCCAGGAGCAGCACGTCTTTCACATCACCGGCGAGAACGGCACCCTGGATAGAAGCGCCCATGGCTACGGCCTCGTCAGGGTTTACATCCCGACGGGGATCCTTGCCAAAGAACTCAGCGACTTTGCGCTGCACCAGCGGCATACGTGTCTGACCGCCCACGAGAATCACATCGTCGATTTCGCTGGGAGACAGGTCCGCATCCTTGAGCGCCATCTTCAGCGGCTCCATGGAGCGCGTAACCAGCTCTTCCACCAGAGACTCCAGCTTTGAACGGCTCAGCTTGACTACCAGGTGCTTGGGACCCGTTGCATCCGCTGTGATGTACGGCAGGTTAACTTCCGTCTGCTCGGAGTGCGACAGCTCGATCTTGGCTTTTTCCGCCGCTTCCTTCAGACGCTGGAGGGCGAGAGGATCGTTATGCAGATCAATGCCATTCTCGGACTTGAACTGGTCCGCGAGGTATTCGATGAGACGCATATCGAAGTCTTCACCGCCCAGGAAGGTGTCACCATTGGTGGACAGCACCTCAAACTGATGCTCACCGTCGACCTCGGCAATTTCGATAATGGAGATATCAAAGGTACCGCCGCCGAGGTCATAAACCGCAATGGTGTGATCGCCCTTTGCCTTGTCCATACCGTAAGCGAGGGCCGCCGCGGTGGGCTCATTGATGATGCGCTTAACATCCAGACCGGCGATCTTGCCCGCATCTTTTGTTGCCTGACGCTGGGAATCGTTGAAGTACGCCGGCACGGTAATCACCGCCTCGGTCACGGGCTCACCCAGGAACTCTTCGGCCGTCTTCTTCATCTTGCGCAGTACTTCGGCAGACACCTGCGGCGGTGCCATTTTCTCGCCCTTGGCCTCCACCCATGCGTCGCCGTTATCGGCGGCCACAATCTTGTAGGGGACCATGGAGATGTCTTTCTGGACGACATCATCAGTAAACTTGCGCCCGATGAGACGCTTCACGGCATACAGCGTGTTGTGTGGATTCGTGACGGCCTGGCGCTTCGCACTCTGGCCAACAAGAATTTCGCCATCGTCGGTGTAACTCACAATAGATGGCGTGGTGCGGTCGCCCTCAGCGTTTTCGATCACGCGAGGCTTACCGCCTTCAAGTACGGAAACGCACGAGTTCGTGGTTCCCAGGTCAATTCCGATTATCTTGCCCATGTCATTTCTCCTGGCTTGCCGGCATCTGCATGTCCGGATGCCGCCGTTGCAATAAATTCTGTTGTATATGTGGGTCCGCAGCGGTGTATTTCAAGAGCCCTGCGTGACATTTCCCGACCTGCCTATTCCGCTGCAGGCGCCTTGCTGACCATCACCATGGCCGGGCGCACCAGGCGCCCGTTGAGGGTGTAGCCTTTCTGCATCACGGTAAGAACCGTATTGGGCTCGGCGTCGGGGTTTTCGATCATGCTCATGGCCTGGTGAAGCTGGGGATCAAAGGGCTCTCCCGCGGGGTCCAGCTGCACGATCTGGAACTTGCCGAGGGCTCCCACGAAACTCTTGAGGGTCAGATCCACCCCTTCGGCGATGGAGCTCAGGGCCGGATCGTCACCGTTGATGGCGTCCAGCGCCCGCTCCAGGTTATCGACCACCGGTAAAAGCTCGCTGCAAAACCGCTCAAGGGCAAACTTACGCGCCTTCTCCACGTCCTGATCAGCACGACGCTGGGCGTTCTGTGCCTCGGCCTGGGCTCGCAGTGCCTGATCCCGGGCCAGGCCCACCTCCTCCTGAAGCTTTTCGAGCTGATCCTCCAAAGAGAGCTCGGCATCAGACCCACCGCCCTCGCTGACATCAGCAGCATCGTCGGTTTCTGTGGTTTCTGGCCCCTGATCGTCTGTCATCGACTCTTCCGCTGCATCCGCAAGCGGCTCCTCATCGCGTTTATCTTCCGCCACCGTGATCTCCTGGTGTTCTGATTGAAAAGGCGAGCATCCCCGCAAACTCGACGGCGATGGCTGTGTTTCAGCGGAGATGGGGGCAGAGCGCGAAATTACAAGGCGAGAGAGCCAAAAACTGCCTCGCGGATGCGGCCGGCGCAAATCGGGGGTCAGGTCGGGGGGGATTGCCCTCTGACCCGCCTATTGGCCCAGGGCGGCGCTCAACATCCTGGAGGTCACATCGACGATAGGAATCACCCGGTCATAGGCCATGCGTGTGGGCCCGATCACGCCCAGGACCCCCAGGGAACGCGCCCCATCGCCGTAGGGCGCGGTGATCAGGGAGTAATCACCGAAAATCTGCGAGCCCGCTTCCTCACCAATGAAGATTTTGACGCCATCGGCTTCCGAGCAGCGCTCCAGGAGATGGGACAGATCCCGTTTGCTCTCCAGGGTCGAAAACAGTTCCCGAAGACGCGCAAGCTCCTCGGGGCTTGCCCCCTCCAGCAGTCGGGATTCGCCCACGATCAGATAATCGGATGGGCGAGCCTCCTCCGCCAGCGCCTGCTGCGCCAGATCCAGGGTCGCTGAGAGATAATTGTCCAGCGAGTTTCGCGCCGACAGAAGCTCCTGCTCTACCCGTTCCTGCACATCTGCAAGAGCCTGGCCGGCATAGCGCTGATTGATTTGCGCCGCCGCGGCGCGAAGCTCCTCATCGGAAAACACACGCTGGGTGTGAATAATACGGTTCTGCACTTCCCGCTGATTGATTACCAGAATCACCAGCACGCGATCCCCCGACAGCGGTAAAAACTCCACCTGCCGCAGGGGTTGCTGTGTGGGCTTTGGCACGGTGACCACGCCGGCCTGGGAGGTGATTGAGGACAACATGGTAGATGCCGACTGCACCAGATCAGCGGTGTTGCGATCGGGATTGAGTTCTTTACGGATGGAATCAAAGGCGCTGGGATCCGGCTCATCCGTAACCTGCAGGAGGCTGTCCACAAAAAACCGGTAACCCTGGGCGGTGGGCACACGCCCGGCGGAGGTGTGGGGCGAGTGGAGGAAACCGCGCTCCTCAAGATCTGACATCACGTTGCGGACCGTGGCCGGGCTCACCGACAGACCGGCCTCTTCCCGCAGCGTCTGGGATCCCACGGGACTGCCATCGCGGATATGCATCGCAACCAGGGTTTTTAACAAGGTTTCTGATCGCTCTGTCAGCTCACGACCCAAACGCTCTCTCCTACGGTTTATCAGCCGAGGTTTTAGCACAGACCCGCGGGAACACAAAGCGCGGAGCCCGCTGGAGCAAATTTGCTGTTTATGCACTGTGGCGGATGGGTTATAACCCTCGGCTACACGGAATCGGACCGCCATGCTCAGCCAAATCACAATCAGCCAATTTACCGTCGTGGAGTACCTTGAGGTGGATTTTCGCGACGGGCTCACGGTAGTGACGGGCGAGACCGGCGCAGGGAAGTCGATCATGCTCGACGCCCTGGGTCTTTGCCTTGGCGACCGCGCAGATCCCAGCGCTATTCGCCCCGGTGAAGACCGGGCGGACATCAGCGCACGCTTTGAGATTGATAGCATGCCCGCCGCCCAGAAATGGCTCGAAGCCCATGATCTGGCCGCCGACGGCGACTGTCTTTTTCGACGGGTTATCACCCGGGAAGGACGATCCCGTGCCTACATCAACGGCCGCCCCAGCACGCTGCAGGATTGTGCCGCCCTCGGGGAATTACTGGTGGACATTCACGGTCAGCACGCCCATCAGTCACTGCTGCGCCGACCGCACCAACGCATGCTCCTCGATAGCTACGCAGGGCAGCTTTCCACCGCCCAGAAAGTGTCCAGTTCAGCCAGCGAGTGGCTGCGACTCCGCGACGAGCTGGATGCAGTGCGGAGCAATCAGCAGGAACAGGCGGATCGCGAGCAACTCCTGCGCTATCAGGTGGGAGAGCTCGACGAGCTTGCCCTGGGTGATACGGAACTACAGAGCCTGGAAGACGAGCAGCGCGTTTTGGAAAACGCCGACGCCATTCAACGTCAGGCAGCGGGCGCCATCGAGCTCTGTGACAGCAATGAAAGCGGTGTGCGTGCCGCGCTGGCTGCGCTGGACCAAGACCTGCACCAGGGCAAAACCATCACCAACGTACGCGAGATGCTCGATTCCGCCGCTATTCAATTGGCGGAAGCGCGGAGCGAGCTCCAGCAATATCTGGCGGGCACCGAAAACAATCCCCAGCGGCTTGCGGAGGTCGAAGCCCGCCTGGAGGCTATTTACGCGCTCGCGAGAAAACATCGCATCATGCCCGAGCAACTCAGCGCTCATCACCAGGCGCTGAGCGAAGAGCTTGCAACCCTGGACTCCAGTGATGAACGCATCGAGGCCATGGAAGCGGCCCTCGCTCAGCAGTTCGATGCTTACAAAAACCTGGCAGGCACACTCAGCGGCGCGCGGAAAAAAGCCGCGACAAAGCTCGAAAAAGAAGTGAGCAAGCTCCTGAAAAAGCTGTCCATGAGTAACTGCCAGTTCAAGATCGCCCTCGGCAAACGGGAGGGTCATGACCCTCATCTTCTGGGCGAAGAGGACATCGAGTTGCTCATCAGTACCAACCCGGGGGCAGCCCCCCAACCCCTGGGACGCATCGCATCCGGGGGTGAGCTGTCGCGCATCAGCCTGGCTATTCAGGTTGCGACCGCCGGGAACACCACGGTGCCGAGCATGGTTTTCGATGAGGTAGATGTGGGCATCGGTGGCGCTGTTGCCGAAGTGGTAGGTCGCCTTCTCGCTGACATGGGCAGGAATGCGCAGGTATTGTGCGTCACGCACCTGCCGCAGGTCGCGGCTCAGGGGCAACAGCACTTACAGGTCGAGAAGTCCGGCAAAGGCAAGCGACTGGCGTCGACCCTTCACGAACTCGACGAAAACGAGCGGGTGAACGAGATTGCACGGATGCTCGGTGGCCTGAAAATGACCGAGAACACCCTGGCCCACGCGCGGGAAATGCTGGAGAGCCGGGACTGAGTTCTTCAGTGAAAGCTGTACTAGCTGTCTGAGCGCTTGCGGACCTTGAGTACGAGGGAGTGGTCAACCAGCTCAAAACCGTGTTCCTCGGCGATTTTCTTTTGTCGCTCTTCAATCACCGGGTCCGTAAATTCGATCACCTGGCCCGTATCTTCACAGACCATGTGATCGTGGTGTTCGCCGTGATCCAGCTCGAAGACGGAGTGTCCCCCTTCAAAGTTGTGCCGGGTCACCAGCCCCGCGCCTTCAAACTGCGTGAGGACGCGATAAACCGTGGCCAGCCCGACGTCTTCCCCGGCATCGCGGAGAGCCTGATAAACATCCTCGGCGCTCATGTGCCGCTCGTGCTGCTCCGAGTCCTCCAGAATCTGCAGAATCTTGATGCGCGGAAGCGTGACTTTAAGGCCAACGCTGCGTAGATCTTGGTTACTAATTGGCATACGGGATGCACTTCTCTGAATGGACGCTCATCGGTATGATGCCACCCCTACCCCCCCAGTGGAAGTTAGTCCTTGAGCCCAACCCGGAACATTTTGCGAGTCACACTGCTCACCGCCGCCCTCCTGGGTCTCGGCGCCTGCGGATTTGTGGGCTTTCCCGGGGTCTACAAAATCGATATTGAACAGGGCAATCTCGTCACCCAGGACATGATCGAGCAGCTCCAGCCCGGCATGAGCCGACGCCAGGTTAGATTCATTATGGGCTCGCCCCTGGTCGAGGATACCTTTCAGCCGGACCGCTGGGACTATCCCTACGTCATCCGCAACGGTCAGGACATTATTCGCGAGGCGCAGGTGCGGATCTTTTTTGAGAGTGACAGGCTTGTGAACATCACCGGTGACTACCTGCCGGACTGGGCTAACCCTGACGCCGGTACTGACACGGACAGCGACACAGACACAGACACAGACACAGACACAGACACAGACACAGACACAGACACAGAGTCCAGTTTGGAAAGCGACCTGAAAGCAAGCGCTGAAGCAGACCCGACGATGGACGAAGCCGAGGGTGATCAGTCGGCGGACTGAGTCTCCCGCCGGGCTTTCGCACGCGCAGCGCGCTCTTTTCGCACTTCCTTAGGGTCCGCCAGCAAGGGTCTGTAGATTTCAACCCGATCCCCCTCGCGAAGCACCTGCGTATGGGCCACCCGATGGCCAAACACGCCGAGGTGCGTGTCTTCCCCAAGGCTCAGATCATCGAACTGTGCTTCTATACCGGATTGCTGCGCAGCCTCTATGGCCGTCGTACCCTCAGGCACCGACAGCCGCAATATAGACTGGCGATCCGGCAGTGCATAGACCACCTCTACCGCAATGCTGCTGTCATCACTCATACGCCGTAGACATCCTGAGCCCGGCGCACCACCGCATCCACGAGATTGCCCGTCACCCGATCAAACAGCTTCGCGGCCGCAGCACTCAGTAGCCCCCCTCGAAAACGGAATTCCAGATCCAGAGAGACCTTGCAGGCCTCCTCGGCCAGGGCATGAAAACGCCAGGCCCCGGAAAACTCCTCGAAGGGGCCATCCTTTAAGGTCAGACGGATTTCTTTGTAGGGCAGGAGCTCGTTCCGCGTGGTAAAGCTGTGAGAAATGCCGCCGCGAGCCAGATCGAGACGCGCCTCCATGTGCTCCGCGTCCGTGCGCAGGATCGATGCGCCCACGCAACCATCCATGTATTGAGGGTAGGCTTCCACATCATTGACCAGCGCGAACAACTGCTGATCCGACAAGGGCAACAAGGCGCTACGGTGGATAGATGTCATGGTGCTGAAGTCATCGTCTTTGGTTCATCTTTTGGGGTTCATCGTCTGGGGTTCATCGTCTGGGGTTCATCATTTTGGCCTCATAAAAGTTGCCATTTGCCGTCAGGGCACCAGCGATAACCAGAACCACGCGAAGGCGATCACGGGCACCGCGACAAAGCGGATGAGAAAATACCACAGGGAAAACAGGATGTCGGGCTCCCGCGCGAGCTCCTTGCGCAATAGGGCCCGGGGCATGCGCCACCCGACGAAGACCGCCAGGAGCAGCACCGCGGCGGGAATGAGCCACTCGGCGGTCACCCCGTCCAGCCACTGTAAAAAGTCCTCTCCACGGTCACCGGCACCAAGATCCACCAGTGCGTAGGCCGAGAGCATAAAGGCGATGGCGGTCATGGCGACCGCGGCGTGCACACGGCGGACACGAAACTGCTGCTCCAGCACGCTGACAATGGGCTCCAGAAGTGCGACCGCGGTGCCCAGCGCAGTGACGAACACCGCCAGAAAAAACAGTGCACCATACAGGTCACCAAAGGGCATATTGCCGAAGGCATAGGGCAGACTGATGAAGAGCAGGCCAAAACCCTGAGCGGGCTGGAGGTTGTTGGCAAACAGCAGGGGGAAGATCGCAACACCCGCAGCGATGGCGACCACCACATCAAACATGGCAACGGTTATCACGGAGCGGACAATGGGCAGCTTGTCGGGCGCATAGGCACCGTAACTCATGCCCACGGCAACACCGATGCACAGGGTATACAGGGCGTGACCAAGGGCGGCCATAAACGATCCCCGGTCAAAATCCAGGGGCTGCCAGGCAAAGAGAAACTCGCCGGCGGCGGCCAGATCACCAAATTCCACAGAAAATCGTATCAGCACCCCCAGAAGTGTTATTAACAGGGGAACGGCAATCCAGACAAGGACGCCAATGCCCCGCCGAATTCCAAACACCACCGTGATAGCCAGCACACAGGCCGCCAGAAACTGCCAGCGCAGAAAGCCCGCCGGTGCCGCAACACTCTCAGCAAAGGATTCCCCTGCGCCGCCAAGACTGATGGCGGCGAAGTCCCCCAACTGGATCTGATAGGCATAGGCGAGGCTCCACCCCGCTATGAGCAGGTAGGACACCAGCAACAGAAAGCCTGCCAGACAGGAGAGCAACGCGACGGTCAGCCAGAGACGGGAGCGACCCGACACTTCCGCCGCCCAGCTCATGGTCAAAAACGGTGATCCGCGGCCATGGCTGCCCAGGACGACCTCCGCAACAAGGAGCGGCACGGCGATAAAAAAGAGACACAGAAGATAGCTGAAGAAAAAGGGCGCACCGCCATGCTCGCCCATGAGCCATGCAAAACGCCACAGATTGCCCAGGCCCACCGCCGCAATCGCAAGAGCAAAGACGAAAGTTGTCCGTGATCGCCAGCGTTCCACAGGTAAGTAAAGCTTCATTGGTTTCCAGAAAGCCAAGTCAGCGTACAGCTTGCCCCAGCAACACCTCCTTGCAAAGTAGATTCATCACGCCCCCCTTGACGAGTCCCTGTACAATGGCGGCCATGGGAAAGAAGAAATCCAACACTGCAGACACAACGATTGTTCAAAACAAGCGTGCGCGTTTTGATTACCATCTGTTAGAGAGCTTTGAAGCAGGCGTCGCCCTCACGGGTTGGGAAGTCAAGGCCCTGCGCGCGGGTAAAGCCCAGCTCACGGACTCCTATGTGATGATGAAGGATGGCGAGGCGTTTTTGCTGGGCTCACAGATCACGCCCCTTGCCACCGCATCCACACATTACGTGACGGATCCCACGCGCACCCGCAAGTTACTGCTCAATCGCCGTGAGCTCGCCAGAATACTGGCCGCCGTTAGCGCCAAGGGCCAGACCTGTGTTTGCACCAAGCTCTACTGGAAGGGGCATCTGGTAAAAGCCGCAATAGCCCTCGCCCACGGCAAGCAAAGTCATGACAAGCGACAAACCCAGAAAGAGCGTGAATGGGGTGTACAGAAGCAGCGCATCATGCGGGATGCTGTGAAGCAGTAGGGCCAGCAGTTCAGGCCAGCAACGCCTTGATGGTTATGGCAAGACCCACGGCGCAGAGCACGCTAAGGGCGACACGGCGATAAAACAGGTTGCCGAAACGCGCAAATACGGCATGCCCCAGGCGATCGCCGATCATCATGGCGGGCATACCCAACAGAAACATCCACAGGGCCTTCGCCGTGAGATAGCCCGAGATGCCAAACATACACAGGGCAATCACCGAGGCCAGCATAAAATAGCTCAGGAGCATCGCCCTGCTATCGCGGGCATCCTCCTGAGTCGCCATCACAAAGATAATCACCGGCGGGCCCGGCACAGCGAACACGCCATTCATGAGTCCCGATAGGAGGCCCGTTGCCGTGGCCACGCCCCGCCAGACGGGTCTTTGCGCCGGGCGAAACAGGCTCAATACCCCGCAGGCCCCAAGCACCGCCAGACCGACGCCCAGCTGAAACTGCCGGGTAGATACCTGCGCCAGGAGTTGCGCACCGATCGCCGTGCCGACAACGGAGGCCAGCAGGATGGGCAGCAAGGGACGCTTTGGCGCGTCGGGCCAGAACCTGGGCAATGAAAGCACACTCGTGCCAAACGTCAGCAAGGCGGTGATAACCACTGCTTCTGTGGGCGCCACAAACAAGGCGAGTACGGGCATAGCCGCCAGCGCAAAACCAAAACCCGTAAATGCCCGCAAGAGCGCGGCAAACAGCAGGGCCGCCCAGATAGCCAGCATTTTGCCAGCGCCTATGGCAGTAAAGGTCTCGACCAGGGCTTCAATCATCGGGGGCGCAAAGAAAAACGCCCTGAGCCATCACGGATCAGGGCGCGAAAGAGTAAATCGGGATTCAGGGTAATGCAGCGACCCAGGAGCTGTTTTCCAACCACTTCTGACGGAGCTTGGTCAAAAGACCCGTGCCCTCGTAAGCGCGGAGATAGTTGCGCACCAGGTTGAGAAACTCGGGATCGTCAGAAGACACTGCGATACCGAAGGGCTCGATGGTCAAGGGCTTATCGAGAGTCACGAGACCGGCATCGGGATTTCGCAGCACCTGGAGCTGGCACACGGGGGCATCGGCAACCATACCGGCCACTTCACCGCTGGTTACCATGGCGATAGCTTCTTCATAATTGGCGACTTCCACCAAGGTCGCATTGGGCGCTGCCTCAAGGACAAAGCTCGCGCTGGTGGAGTTTTTAAGCGCGGCGAGTTTCACCTCCGTCACCGCAATGCCACCCGAAGCAATTTCCGCGAGGGCGGTACGCGTTGCGAGAATCGACTTTCCACTCATCATGTAGGGGCCGACAAACGACGCACTGCGAGAGCGCTCAGCGGTAATGGCCATCCCCGAGAGCACCATATCGACTTTGCCATCAGCGAGGGCCTTGGTGAGGTCACCAAAGGGCATGGGGCTCAGCTCAAGATCGGCGTGCATGGCATTGGCCAGCGCTTTTGCCAGATCGACATCAAAGCCCATGAGATCCCCCTGGCGGTTGCGCATATTCATGGGCGGCTGGTCACCCGACATACCTACCACCAGGGTTTTGTTTTTGACCACGCGATCAAGAGTGTCTCCCGCCAAGGCCCAGGGCGAAAGGGACAGGCTGAATGCCAGGAGAGCACCGGCTACCAGTTGTACAGGGTTTAACATAGTAAATTCCTCAGACTTGAATAAAACGCCGGTAAGCACCGGCGCGGTAGTAGCTGTGAAAGCTGTGATCGCTGTGTTGAGTCAGGCAGCAGCTTAACGGATTTCCTGCGACCGGGTTATGAAAGGGCAACAGCAAAAATCTGCGCCAGCACTCAGGCTGCGGACTCCATGGCCTGTTGACCCGCACGATAGAGCCTTCCGGGGTGCTTACCCGTCAGCTGGTCATTCTCAAGAACGGTTTCCCCATCCACGATCACAGCCCTATACCCCGACGCGTCCTGCAAGAGACGCTGCCCACCGGCGGGAAGATCCTGCACCATCCGCGGCGCATAAAGACGCAAGTTCTTAAAGTCAATAATGTTGATATTGGCCTTGAGGCCGACCTTGATGCGGCCGCGATCGGCCATGCCACAGTAGTCGGCGATATCAGATGTCAGACGACGAATAGCTTCGCTGAGCTCAAGCTTTCCGCCGCGATCACGATCCCGCGCCCAGTAGGTCAGCAGATAACTGGGAAAGCTGGAGTCACAAATCGTACCCACGTGGGCGCCACCGTCGGACAGCCCCATGATCGACTGGGGGTGCTTCATCATCTCGTAGACATTATCGAAGTTCATGTTCGTGTAGTTATAGATGGGGAAGTACAGCAGAGCCCTTCCCTCCTCCTCGAGGAGAAGATCGTAAATCATCTCAAGGGAGGACACGCCTTTTTCCTCGGCCATGTGCAATACGGAGGTTTCGGCGCCCTGTTCGTACTCGGGGTTCTCACCCAGTAAAAACGTCTTGCTCGCGACGTAGTCGATGGCCGCCATGAGCGCGTCAACGATGGGAGGAACCGGCGTTCCGTCACCCGCCAGCTTTTCCGACTCCTCCGTGAGAATCTGCGCCTTGAATTCGGGTTCGCGCATGCGCGCGACTCGCTGCTCCAGAGGCAGATCACAGATCGCCTTGTAACTGGGAAAACCAATGAACGGGTGGAAGGTGCACTGAAGACCGGTGATAACGCCGATGCCCCGGGGGGCGGTTTGCAGACGCATGGACACACCCTTTGCCTCGGCCTTTTCGGCACGCTCAATAATGCGTCGCCATTGATCCGGCGCAAAGTCCCGCTGCATCAGTGACAGGGAAAAGGGCCGACCCTCCCCTGCTTTTGCCATGCTTTCGAGGATGTCGAACTCCTTGTCGAAAGCGTCGCCCTCGCGCTCAAGATCGAAATCGTTAACAGCCTGGAGAATGCCGTGAGACAGTCCGGAAAACGCACTGGCGATCCCCGCCAGCTCTTCCGTGGTGGCCTCGGAGGACGGCGTCCATTCACCATCGGCGCTGCGATGCACGTCGGAGCGACCCGTAGAGAAACCGATAGCGCCCGCCTCCAGGGCCTCCCGGGTGATGCGTCGCATGGCCGCGATATCGGTCTCCGTGGCGGGCTCATTGCACACGGCACGGTCACCCATCACGTAAACCCGCAGGGGGTCGTGGGTCACCTGTACCGCAAAATCGATGCTATGGGGCTTGGCGTCCAGAGCATCCATGTATTCGGGTAGGGTCTCCCAATCCCAGGTAAGCCCCTCCGCTAGAGCAATACCGGGAATATCCTCAACCCCCTCCATCAAGCGTATGAGCTTTTCCCGATCGGCTTCTCGGACCGGTGCAAAGCCTACGCCGCAGCTCCCCATGACCACGGTACTGACGCCGTGGTTTACGCTGGGCTGCATACCGGCATCCCAGGACACCTGGCCGTCGTAATGGGTATGCAGATCAATAAACCCCGGCGTCACAATATGGCCCCGGGCGTCGATCGTCTCGCGGGCATCACCGGCACAGTCTCCCACGGCTACGATGGTGCCGTTGCGTACGGCAACATCCGCCTTGCGAGGCTCCCCACCATCCCCGTCGTACACCAGGCCACCGGTAATTTTGAGGTCGTAATCCATGTCTTTACCCTTATTCTTATCTAAGCATTGAGCATCTTTTAAAGCATCGCGGTCGTACGCGCCACGATCTTTTCCCGAGTCTAGGCAGGGCGAGGAGAGCTGTCCACCAGGCAAAAGTTCGACTCGCGCGGAATAAGGTTAGGAAAAACCGTTCTTGAAGACGGCGGCGGATTTCTTGCAGGTCGGGGCCGAGGTGATCAGAATTCGCCGCTCAATACGTACATACCGCTGGAACTGCATGTGAGGAACTATTTATGGCTGCCGTAGCCCCCGCCAAAGTCACTGAAGTTAAGCACTGGAACGATCGCCTGTTCAGCTTCAAAACAGAGCGGGCACCGGAGTTTCGCTTCGAAAATGGCCACTTCACCATGGTGGGCCTGGAAGTGGACGGTAAGCCGGCCCTGCGTGCCTACAGCATCGCCAGCGCCAATTACGAGGAAGAACTCGAGTTTTTAAGTATCAAGGTTGCCGATGGCTTGCTCACCTCGCGCTTGCAGCACATCAACGTGGGTGACGAGGTGTTGTTGGGCAAGAAGCCCGTGGGGTCGCTGGTGCTCACGGATCTTCGCCCGGGTCGGCATCTTTATCTGTTTGCCACGGGTACGGGGCTCGCGCCCTTCATGTCCATCATTCGCGACCCCGATGCCTATGAGCGTTACGAAAAAATCGTCCTCGTGCATGGCGTGCGCCAGGTGAGTGACCTCGCCTATCACGATTACCTGGTAGAGGAACTGCCACAGCATGAGTATCTGGGCGACGAGATCAGGGAAAAACTGCTCTACTATCCCACGGTCACGCGGGAGCCGTTCAGAAACAACGGGCGAATCACGGAGCTTCTCGAGAGCGGTAAGCTGGAGGCTGATCTGGGGATCCCGGCCATTGATCCCAAGGTGGACCGGGCGATGATCTGCGGCAGCATTGCGATGCTCGACGATGTGTCATCACTCCTGGATCGTCGCGGTTTTGAGGTATCGCCCAATCAGGGCACCGCGGGCGACTACGTGATTGAACGGGCGTTTGTCGGTTAGAAACCGCGTAGCGGAATACCCAGGCCCACCGACCGTGCAAAGTCCCGACGCTGTTCTCGATTTCTGGTTCCGTGAAGCCGGGGCCAAGCGTTGGTTCAAGCAATCGGACGCATTTGACGATCTCTGCCGGGAGCGCTTTCTTACCACCCTGCAAGGCGCCAGGCTCGGGGAGTGCTGGGAATGGCGTTCGAGCCCCGCAGGACGCTGCGCCGAGATCATCGTGCTTGATCAATTCTCCCGAAATCTGTTCAGAAGCGATTCGCGGGCCTATGCGCAGGACGGCATGGCCCTGGTCCTGGCTCAGGAATCCGTGGCGAGGGGCGATGATCTTCGCATGACAGGGGACCAGCGCTACTTCAGCTACATGCCCTACATGCACTCGGAGTCCCCTGCGGTCCACAAAGCGGGGATCGCGCTTTTTGAGGCCCTGGGCAACGAGGAAGCGCTTCGCTACGCGCGAGCGCACCAGAAGGTCATCGAAGAATTCGGTCGTTACCCGAGTCGAAACGCGGACCTGGGGAGGGTCAGTACAGCTGCCGAAAAGACCTATCTCGCCAATCGTCGCGGCTGGTAGATCCCGAAGCTACTTCCAAGCCCCCAATATCGCCCCCATCAGCGTCATGGTCACTACCCAGTAGCCGCCGTTAATCAAGATGTAGGACCAGGAGCGCAACTCGAACAAGGCCACCACGCCAATGGCGAAGAAGATCCAGCCAAAGCCTGTCAGAAACCCATACAGGGCGCCTTTTTGCAAAGTGATGTCCGGCGTCGCTAAAAACATCGCCAGACAGACACTCATAATCAACAGGAAAATCAGCGTAAAACCAAAGATCCTGGCCTTGTTGCCCTGAGCCACTTGCTCTTCGGACACGCCCGCAACGCGCATCCAGAGATTGCCGAAGAGTAGCGGTGAATACCACAAGCCACCCACGACAAAGCCTGCAAAAGCCGCCGCCAGCACTGCAAACCAATTGATCGATACACCGTCCATAGCGCGCTCCTTGGGAGTGAATGTCCGTCGATCTTTACAGCCTTGGGCAGATCTGCAGCGCTGTCAAATGTCGCATTTACACGCCGCACGGTGCGAGAAGGCGTTTTATGCTAAAATCGCGAGTTCACTTGGGGGCGTTACGGATTCGACGACGGTAACAAAACCTGCGGTGCATGCCGTGATGGTGGCCAATCACGTAAATCCAAAGCTGCAAACTATTAGTTGCCAATGACGACAACTACGAGGTAGCGCTGGCTGCGTAAGCAGTCATCAATACTTCATCTAGTGGCTTCGGCCCTAGCGGTCTTTAGCAAGGTTCCAGCCCCGCGTTACTGACTGTCATATAGAACTGGATCGCAGCAAAGCAGGCTCCGGGCCGCGCTGCTAAACATTTACGGAGATCGCCAATCACGTCCTGCCCGTTGGGCTGTGTGCGGCTAGACTAATCAACGGGATCTAAGCATGTAGAGCCAAAGGCAGAGTGCTGGCGGACGCGGGTTCAACTCCCGCCGCCTCCACCAAAAACCAAAAAAGGGTCGCTCGCAAGAGTGACCCTTTTTTGGTTTTTAGCGGCTGTGACAGCTGAAGCCGCGCCCAAAGGGCGCGGGTGGCCGAGCGTAGCGAGGTGGCTCTACCCACTTAACGGGGGATACACCGGTTTTCATTAAACTCGGTTGATAATGCCATCCCATCCACAGTGGGTTAAGACCCGCAGTCGATAGTTTTCAAAGTTTCTGAATCCATAGGCTCGCCTGGACATCATTTCCATCTTGTTATGGAAGCCCTCGGTGATGCCGTTCGTCTTGGTAAACCGCCACATGCTAACGATGGGTTCCAGCCAAGACTTCAGTGTTCTGGCCAATCGATGAAGGGGGCTCGCCGCCAAGTCTTCAATCAACGAGAGCAGTTGCGGCAGCAGCTGCTTGGCTTTTTTACGATTCAGAGATCTGAGTAGCAGCAGTCGATTGAGCTGCTGCTTGGCCGCATACAGCGCCTTGAGCACGGGATAGTCATCCAGATATCGGCCAAGGTTCTCTCTTTGCTCATCCGTAAGACGCCATTGGTGGCGTCGCATCAGGCTGACCAGCCCGCGATGCTTGCGCCCCTCGGGATCGTAGCCCTGCCAGGCTTTGAGCAGATGCTGATTAACCAGTCGAATGACGTGGAATCGATCGGCAACAATCGTGGCGTTAGGAAAGTACCGGCGCACAATGCTGCGGTAGGTTTCCGACAAGTCCATGACGACAACCTGGACGTTCTCTTTACCCGGTAATGCCCTTAAATAACGTCTCAAACTCAGTTCTGAGCGTCCCAGCACCACATCGAAGACCTTGTGGTTCTTTAGATCCACCATCGTGGTGGCGTAGCCGCGCTTGCGGCTAAAGAAGTGCTCGTCGATACCCAGCACACGGGGGCAGGGCCGATTAGACATCTCAGATAGTCGCAGTCGGCACTGACCTTGATACCAGCGCTCGACGGTTGCCGGGCTCATGTCGTGTGTTCTCGCGAGCTTACGCTGCGTCACGCCGCCGTCATGGGCCTCGAATACTTCAAGACGGAAGGCGTCCGACGATCGATAGCGGGGCCTGACGCCCTGAAACCGGTGACGAAAGTAGCGACCACATTGTGGGCAGTGATACTTGGGCGTCTTCAGGTGCAGCGTCATCACCTGGTTGCCCTGGCGTGTGTGTTTTAACGTGCGCTCGTGGGTCGCTTTAATCCTGACTTTGGGATGCTGGCAGTGGATGCACGATGGGCGGCGCTTTGGCCTGGCATAGACCTCGATCGAATCGTTGCGATCAACACGTTCGACCTCCAGCTCGGGAAGGCCTAATATATTTCCTGCGTGGGACATCGGGGGTTTCCTCATTAAACGGACTTCGCAAATTCAGTTTAATGATCCCCGGTGTCCCCCGTTAATGATGAAGAGCCAGCGAGGTCTGTCGAACTGGCGAAGCCAGTGAGATGCAACTCCCTAACCGGCACACCGTAAATACCTGACCTAAAGGCTATGCAAAGCATCCGTCGGACTCACAACACCCCTACCCCCACGATTAACCACGTGCGTATAGATTTCGGTAGTTGTTATATCGCTATGACCCAGCAACTCCTGGATCGTGCGAAGATCGTAGCCGTCTTCCAATAAATGCGTAGCAAAACTGTGGCGAAAGCTGTGTGATCGAGCAGGCTTATGAATTCCCGCATTTCGAACGGCCCGACGTATCTGGCGAGTAAGTGCCGTTGGGTGCAGGTGATGTCGCCGAAGAACGCCAGATCGCGGGTCCCTACCGATTCGCGATGCGGGAAAGAGAAATTGCCATGCCGTCTCTTCTGCTGCGTTAGGGTATTTACGCTCTAGTGCGTCGGGTAAATAAACCGCTCCAAAGCCATCTGCCAAGTCCTGTGCGTGCAGCAGCTCAACAGTGCAGATCTGCCGCTTGAGCGCAGGAACAAGACGCTGTGGCAGCATAGTTGACCGATCCTTATTTCCCTTACCAGACCTTACAATAATATTATTGCTGTCAAAATCTATGTCTTTGACACGTAGTGACAGTAGCTCAGCGCTGCGCATTCCACTGCCGTACATGAGTGCGACCATAAGGCGATGCACTCCCTTGAGCTTACTGAGAATAGCCGCGACCTCGCTTCTGCTGTACACGACTGGTAAGCGCCGGTTCGCTCGGGCGGGCTTGAATTCCAGATCTCCTACATCGACGGCCAAAAACTTTCTATACAGATAAACTAGCGCATTTAAAGCTACGCGCTGAGTACTTACCGAGCAGCTACGAACCGTTAGATGATTTAAAAATTGTTCAATGTGCTTCGCGCCTAAAGATCCGGGATGCTGTTTTTTGTGAAACAGAATGTAGCGCCTTACCCAATGAACATAGGTTTGCTCTGTACGATACGCCAGACCCGTGCTTCGGATGTGTTGCCGCAGTTGGTCAAGAAATCTGGTTGGGTACTCGGGAATTCCGTGTCGAACGTCATCCATAGTGTGCTCTCTACAGCGTCGTTCAAAAACAGTAGAAGCGCTGTAGGACAGGGTCAATCATCAAATGCAGCTGCTATCCGCATGCTTACCGCGTAAATCGATGTCCAACTAATTGATTTAGCAAGAGTCCGCACCGTGAACAGAGGGAGCAAACGTAAACCTGAAGATTGCACGTTGCTAGTTAATCAGCAGGTGTCCATTTGCTTGTATTGCCGTAAGCTGTTGCCTTAATGGGGATTTGCGGAGTGTGGATACCATGCGTTTTGTGAGACCAAGCTTTAATGCGTATATGGCTTCGTGCTTTCTAATTAGCTGTTATAGGGCCTATTCGGAGTTCGTACATGGCTCTGAGTGAGTTTGAATCGAAGCGTGTTGAGAAATTGGCATCTGAGTATATCGATGCTCATAGGCCTCCGGCTCATATTCGATCACAATTAGACATTGGTTTTCGTATATCTAACCAAAGTATCGAGTTTTTTGAAATTCGCCCTCGCTGGGATAATCCTAGCGAGATTTTGGAGCACGGTTTCGCGAAGACAACTTTCGTGAAAAAGACTCGATCTTGGAAGATCTACTGGCTTCGCCAAGACCTGAAGTGGCACCGCTATGATCCTGTGCCCGAGGTGGCCAGCCTCGAAGAATTTCTGTCTGTTGTTTCCGAGGATGCATTAGCATGCTTTCGCGGTTAGGCCCAATAACAAGTCAATGTTGTTCGCAGCCTTCGGCTGCCGGACTCGCTGATGCTCGCCGCAAATTGAAGCGTTAGGCGGCAGCCCCATGCGCCTACCTGGTTTCCTGAAAGCGTACTTCCTTTATGTGTCAGCTGTGATTCTGTTGGGTGTTGTCATGACCGCACCCGTCACTACGGAACAACTCAGTATTGCCTTTTGGCTGGGCTTAGCTCTGTGTATGCTCTGGGGATTTCGCTCCGGTCAGCACACCCCGGTGCCGGTGGAAGAGGCCACTGCTCTCACCCGCTAAGGCAGGCAGTTGAAACCGAAAGTACGCGTTCGTAGACTACTCCAGCGCACAGCTGGCTTTCTGTCATTGGCAATTTGACGCGTTCAAAGACCTATAACCGGCGCCGAATACAGCACGGGACCCGTGGGGACGCCTGTGGGTGATCCTCCCGTTGGCTCAAGGCTTACCGCCAGACCCTGGGCGCGACTCAGGAGCGCAATTAGTGCAGGAGAGAGCTCCGCCGTTCCCCTGCCCTGATCCGTCACCGGCAGCAAGCCAAAGGAGCGTGGTGGTCCCTGCTCCGGCAACATCCATAATTCGAACACACGATCAGCGTCTTTGGCCGGCGCATTCACGGCAATCGACGACAGCTGTCCGCTCTGCTCGTCTACCGTGATCACCCACAAAGGTTGCTGTTCGTCGTCCTGGATAAAGGCCAACCTCTCCGCTGCACTGTCCCGATTCAACACGGGCTCTTTCCAAAACGGCACCAAGAGCACAAACACCGCAATGGATAGGGCTGCGCTCAGCGCCGGCCAGTACCAACGGCTGTTCTGTTTTCCCGCCATCGGTGGAGGAACAAAACCAAGCCGTGCCTCAATACCCGCCCAGACAGACTTCGGCGGAACAAGCGTTGATGCTGACTCACTGAGGGGCAGCAGTTTTTTCTCCCAATACCAGATCGCCTGTTGCACTGAGTCCGACTCCGTGGCGAGCCGCTTAAAGCGTCGCCGCGCGGGGCCGCGCAGAGTCCCCAATACATAGGAGGCTGCCAGTTGATCGATCAATTCCGGATTGTCGTATTTCATTGGTCCAGACACTCCCGCAGTTTCTTCAGGCCCCTACGCACCCAGGCTTTTACCGTCCCCAAGGGGGTGGCGAGTTGGCTGGCCAGTTCGTCATGGGTGTATCCGCGAAAGAAGGCCAAGGATATGGATTGCTTCTGGTCGGCACTCAGGGTGTCCAGACACTGGTAAAGGCGCTGTTCATCCTGATCGCCTGCTATGTGATCCAGGGCCTGGGTGGCGCCATCCGGAATTGATTCCAGGGCGTCGTCGCTCCCCCGACGCACCTTGTTTGCACGGATGGCGTCTATGGCGCCGTAGCGGGCAATGCTGGCTATCCAGGTATTCACCTGACCTCGTCCCGGGTGGTAGTCGCCAGCGCGGTGCCACACTTTCACAAAAGTATCCTGCAGCACATCCTCGGCCAGTTCCCGCTGGGACAGCATGCTCTGAAGCAGTCCCATGATGTGGGGCGAGGTTTCTTCGTAGAGACTCTGAAACGCCCCCCGGTCGCCCAGGGAGACTCGTGACATGAGCCTCGCAAGGGCCGGATTACTCTCAGACATAGGACTCCCGTGAGTTTTTATTAGCAGTTACATCCATACATACGTTTCAAAAAAAACTTTAGACGCACTGCGTCTACCGCATGGCAAGGCCCGTACATGGCCCGAGTTCACCCTCCCACAGCGGGAAAAAAGGAGAAGAATCATGCGAATGAGCTACAAGAAAAACGGCAATAAGCCCCTGAAAACGCCCCAATTGAGCGTCCTGGCGCTGGCCCTGGGAATGGCCTTGCACCCCATGGCCGCAGATGCGTCCAGCCACCGGGAAGCGCCATTTATCGCCAAGTTCCCCCAGGTAGACGCCTCGGACTTTTACCTGTTCAACTCCTACGAGCCCAACCGTGACGGCTACGTCACCCTCCTGGCCAATTACATTCCGGTGCAGGCAGCCTACGGTGGACCGAATTACTTCCCTCTGGACAGCAACGCCGTCTATGAGATTCACATTGATAATGATGGCGACGTTGTCGAGGACATCAGCTTCCAATTCCGCTTTTCCGACGCGCTTACGCAGTCCGGTGAGCCCCTGAGCTTTGATGTCAACGGCGTGACCGTCACCTCCGTCTTGAAAAATGCCGGAGCAATCAGCGCAGGGAGTGAACCGGGCCTGAGCCACGCTGAATCCTACACCCTGGATGTCGTCACCGGTGGACGCCGCAGTGGCAACGCGACGGCGGTCACCAATCAGTTAGACGGCACAGCGAATTTTCGCAAACCTTTTGATAACGCGGGCAATAAGACCTTTGGTGAATCCGGATACGGCAGCTACGCAGATTCCTTTATCTATGACATCAACGTGCCTGGCTGCTCGATGCCGGGCCGCGTTTTTGCGGGGCAGCGTTACGAGGCCTTCAAGATCAGCCTCGGAGAAGTGTTTGATCTGGTCAACCTTGTTCCTATCGAGGGAGACAGCACACCGGGCGCTGGCGATAGCGGCGGCTTTCCCGGAGGCGTCACCCAGGATCCTGACCGCAATACACTGGCGGAAAACAATGTCACCACACTGGCCCTTGAGGTCCACAGCAGTTGCTTGACAGGCAGCGGCGATGTGATCGGCGCCTGGACGACGGCGAGTCTGCCCCAGGCCAGTATCCTCAACCCCGACGCTACCTTTGAGCGACCGGAGGTCGTCGGCGGCCCCCTTGTGCAGGTGTCGCGCTTATCCAACCCACTGGTCAACGAGTTAGTCATCGGTTACGACCGCAAGGATGCCTTTAACAGCAGCGAACCCGCCAATGACGGGCAGTTTCTGGATTTTGTCACAAACCCCGTACTGCCCTTGATACTGGATAGCTTGTTCCGCGACGCGGTAAACACCACCCTGGGCGCCAGCATTGAAAACCTCGCGCCTTCGAACTTTCCCCGGCAGGATCTTGTTACTGCATTCCTCACTGGCTTCAGCGGCGTCAATCAGTTCGCCGACGCTGTACCCGGCGAAATGCTGCGCCTCAACACGGCAATTCCCGCAACTCCCAAAATGCAGCAGCAGCCCCTGGGCCTCGCCGCGGGGGACCTTGCGGGTTTCCCCAACGGTCGGCGCCCCGGTGACGATGTGGTGGATATCGCGCTTCGTGTGGTCATGGGAGCCCTCTGCCATGATTTACCCCTGGGCGAAGGCGGCGATCCTGTGAATCTGGGCATTTGTGCCCCAGAAGACGCGCCCGTGGGCAACGTACCCTTCACCGACGGCGCTCCCCTCTCAGCGGCAGACCTGAACAATCGATTCCCGTACCTGCTCACGCCCTACGCCGGCTCTCCCGTCGACGCGGCGCTACCCACACCGGAGGCTTAAAATGAGACGCAGAAACACCATCGGCATCATCGCCCTGGCCATCGCTGCCTCGGGCTGCTCGGACAGCAGCAATTCTCCGGCGGTCGTCGACAACCAGGCGCCCACAGTTTCATCCATCGCTGACATTGCCGTGGAGGCCAACAGTGTCGCCGTAGCGTTTGACGTTACCGTGGAAGATGACATCACAGCTCCCGAAGACCTGGCGGTAACGATCAGCAACGATAACGCGGACCTTTTTGAAGGGGGCGAAATTATCCTCGACGGCAGCGGCGCGGATCGCAGGCTGTTGATTACTCCGGCCCCCGCCACCGTGGGATCCGCAACGCTCACCGTGACGGTCACGGACCAGGGCGGGCTCAGCACCGACGCAGCCTTCATGATCACCGTTACCCCCCAGGCAGCGGTGTTTGGCACCAGCGTACGCAACATCTTCGCCCGCGGTGAGAACGACAATCCCGAAACTGTGAATGACAAGGAGTACAACGATGAGACGTCCGACTTCAATGATCTTCTGGGCGGCTAGCGCCGCCACCTTTTTGGGCATCAGCACCGCGAGCGCGCACTCCGGTGGCCACAATCAGATGGAGCAGGCCCGGGAAGCTGAGCGAGTCCATCATTTTGAACAGGCGGAGCATCACTTGCGGGAAATTCTGGAGGACCGGCCGCAAGACGCCCAGGCCTGGCTGACTCTTGCGTCCCTTGAGACCGTTCGTGGTGACATGGATGATGCTCGCATCGCCTGCGGCGAAGCAGCACGACATTTCGACCTGCTGGTAGCCATGGCCTGTCGGGGGAGAATCGCCCTCGCCGGGGGTGAAGACCGTCTTGAGGCTCTACGCGGTTTGATGCTGGGACTGGAACACTCCACCATGGTCCATCGCCAGGATCCCCTGGCACAGTGGGCCTGGGGAGTGGCTGCGGAACTGGCAGTCGCAGAGGGATTGACGGCCTTGGGCGACAGGCTGTTTGAACGCGCCTTGATCGCCCATCCGGCCATACATCTACAGGCCGCCTATCTGGATCATCTCCTCGCTACGGATAGAGCTGACAGGGTTGTGGCCGAGACCAGCGCTGAGGAGCAGGAGTTGGCGATAAAATTGCGTCGGGTGCTGGCGTTGGTGGAACTAGAGGGGGAAGACGCGCCAAGCGCCCCCATCGAAGAACTGCATCATCAGTTTCAGCGGTGGATGGCCGAAGGCGACTTTACCCACGGGCGAGAGATGGCCATGTTCTATCTGGATGTCATGCCCCGCCCTGCCCTCGCCATAGTGGCTGCAACGCGCAACCTGAAGTTTCAACGGGAGGTCGAGGACCAGCGCCTGTTTGCCCGCGCCGGGGGAGAGGAATTACCGCAACGCCTCAGTGATTGAGGAATCAGCTCAGGGGTGGAGCCCCTGATCCGGCTTTAGAAAGAACGCAGACCTCCTCGCCGTGTCGATAAGCGAGGGGGTCTGCCTTCATTCAGATCCCGTATCGCTCCTTGATATAGGCGAAAAACGCGGGGCCATTTGCATCTCGGTCCGCATCGACTTTCCGCGCTATTTCCGTGTCTGCCATCATGGCCTGCCACGCTTCCACACCCTCGATTTCCGCGACAAAGTCTCGCTCCAACAGCGCGCCGGCCAACGCGACGACACCCAACACATAGCGCAGATAAATGTCAGCCAGCGTCAGCTTGTTTCCCATCACGTAGGGATCAAACTCCGCGAGACTGTTGAGCGCCGCAACCCCTTTTGTCAGCACATCGGTGACTTCCTGGGCCAGTGCGGGGGGTACGGGGGCCTTGGAGATAGAAAACGGTATCAGCCTTCGTGCTGCCAGCTCCAGATACAGCTCCGAGACTTTGATGACCTGGCGTACCTTCGCTCGATCGTAATCATCGGCGGGATACAGGGGCGAGTTAAAGGGGTACGCATCCTCGAGGTAGTCGCAGCATACCGTCGACTCGCTCATGCATTCGCCATGTTCCGTTGTCATCGCCGGCACTTTGCCCAGAGGACTGATCCTTAAATAAGCATCGTCAGCGCCAAACTGTTCGACCTCCTCAAAGGGCAGACCCTTGTGCAGCAGCACGTGTTTCACAATGTTGTAGTAGTTGCTGTAGGAGAAACCATACAGGGTAATCATGCGTTTGATGCACCTCTCAAAAATTAGAAGAATTAAAACCTGCGCGTTGCCGCCATTGTCACAGAGCAAAGACGAAAGCGCGACCGCTACTCGAGGCGCAGGTCCACCCTTTGTACTTCCTCGCGGGCACAAATCACCGACGTTTCATCACAAGCAGCGTCGATGGGCTGTTCGGACTCCGGGGAGAAATACATTTCACCTCCAAAAACGACGCTTGGCACGACAAAAAATACCGAACCGATATAGCCAAACGCCCAGCTGCGGTTGTGCTCAACCTTGGCACCCAACCATTCGCTGGAGCGCACCGGCAGATCACGAAGGAAAGGGACCGCCATAAACAGCGCCACCCCCAGGAGGTTGTAAAGAAGGTGCACCAGGGCAATTTGCAAGGCGAAGTATTCATAGGGACCCGTGATCGAAGTAGCCGCCAGAAGAGCGGTAATGCAGGTTCCTATATTGGCGCCGAGGGTAAAGGGGTATATCTGCCGCGTTGTCAGGACACCGGCCCCCGCCAGGGGCACCACCAGGCTCGTGGTTGTCGACGAGGACTGAACAAGGATGGTTACCACGGTACCCGACGCAATACCCGATAAAGCACCCCGACCAATAGCCGCATCGATGAGCACGCGAGCCTTGCCCGTCATCACCGCACGGAGCAGCTTCCCCAGATACAGCACCGAGATCATCACCATAGCAATACCCAGCGTAATGGTAATGAGCGCACCCATGGTCGTCGGGAGGGCATCGAGGCTACTGACGATCGCGTGGCTGAAAGGCTTGGTCATAGCGGCGACCGCATTGAATCCCCCAACAGAGGCGCCTGCGCCCCCGTGAAAAATGCCTGCGAGTGACGCCGCCATTCTTTCCAGAGGATGAAACATCACCTCCACCGGCAGAAATATCAGAATACTGAACAGATTAAAAAAGTCGTGAACCGTAGCCGCTGCAAAGGACTTCCTGAATGCACCACGGTCACGAAAATTACCCAGACTGACGATCGTGTTGGTGATCGTTGTCCCCATGTTTGCGCCCATGATCATGGGTACTGCGATGCTGACGGGAACGCCGCCCGCTACAAGCCCCACAATCACGGAGGTAACGGTACTGGAAGACTGCACCAGAGCGGTGGCAAGAACGCCCAGAATGACACCGACAATGGGATTGCCTGCAAAAGCGAAGATCGCCTGGGCACCGTCTGCACCACCGGAGATCCACTTAAAACCATCACCGATGGTGCCAACGCCGATAAGCAGCAGATAAACAAGGCCGACAACGCCGAGCCAGACCAGTGGAGAATGTGACTCCTGCCCGGCTGTGCTTCCATCACCGACTTGGGGAGGGGTAGAGCTCACCATTTTTTCCGGCCATCTAATGCAATTTTCTAGTGTGCTGAGCGCATGTGACAGCGGGATGTCAGTGCTGTGACAGCTCCTGTTATGCTGATCCCCGAAAAAAATACCGACAATGACAAAGGAGAAAGTACTTTGAAAAACGCCCTCACAGCCCTGGCAGGCCTGTCTCTGGCCCTGGCGGCCTCCTTCACGGCAGCAGACACCCAGGTGATTCACGCCGGCGAACTGCTTGCGGTACCCGGCAAGAATCCCCTGAAAGAACAAACCGTGGTGATTACCGACGGTCGCATCACGGAGGTGGTCGCCGGGTATCAATCGCCAGACGGCTACGACGCGGCGTCGCTGATTGATTTAAAAGACAGCTTTGTAATGCCTGGCCTCATGGACATGCATGTTCATCTTCAGGGTGAGCTGAGCCCGGACAACGACAGCCGCGCCCTTCGCTGGTCGGATGAACTCGTACAGATGTACGGCTATCACAACGCCATGACGACGCTCCGGGCGGGCTTTACGACGGTACGGGACGCCGGCTCCCGAAACCAGCAAACCTATGCGGTGCGGGATGCCATCAATAAAGGCTGGGTTGTGGGTCCACGCATCATCGCCGCCGGCGGTGTGGGCATCACCGGCGGCCACAATGATGTGAGCGGCACCAAACACGAGTTCATGGAGCTCATGACCGACGAATCAGTCTGCGACGGGCCCTATGACTGTCGCCGCGCCACGCGAAACGGCATCAAATACGGTGCAGACTTTATCAAGATCACCTCTACCGGTGGCGTTCTCACCGATCGCGCTACGGGCACGGGCAAGCAAATGGAAGATGATGAGTTGGTGGAGGTTGTGCGGGCCGCCCATCGCATGGGCCGTAAGGTAGCCAGCCATGCCCATCAGGAAGAGGGCATCATCGCCGCCCTCAAGGCGGGCGTGGACAGCATTGAGCATGGCACCTACGCCGGCCCGGCGGCCATCAAGGAGTTCAAGCGCACGGGGGCCTATCTCGTTCCAACCCTCCTTGCTGGCGCCACCGTTGGGGATATGGCGAAAATGGGCGGCGTACTCACCCCCGCTCAGGCAGAAAAAGCCATTGAGGTGAGCGCTGCCATGCAGGGCAACTTCGCAAAGGCCTACAAAGCGGGGGTCAAGATTGCCTTTGGCACGGACAGCGCCGTTTCCCGCCACGGTCTCAACGCCCGGGAGGCGGAGCTGATGAATGAGGCCGGCATGAGCGAGATGGATATCCTCGTCTCGGCAACGGTTAATGCCGCCGATCTCATCGATATGAGTGACAGCCTCGGCACCATCGAAGCCGGAAAACATGCAGACATCATTGCTACCCGGCGCTCACCCCTGGACGACATCAAGGCCCTGCAGGATGTGAGCTTTGTGATGAAAGGTGGCATGGTCGTAAAGTAGTCACGAAGGGGTAAACAGGGATAGGCCATTGAGGAGTGCCACGGTGGTGAGGACGGGACTTTCGGCAGTTTTCGGGTTTGCGGCGATGCTAAGCACCGCCGCCCTCGCTGAGCATGAGCCGACAGGGCTGGAAACACTGCTCAAGGGCACGGACCTTACCCCGGCACTCAGTGGCCTGCAGATCAGTCTTCTCAAAAACGGCAAGGCCACCAAAAGCTACGCCCTGGGCTTTGCACAAATCACAGCCGCGGGGAAAGAGCCGCTGCGGCGGGACCACAAAACGCGGATTGCCTCAATCTCAAAGCTTGTTGTCGCCCTGGGCATCATGCAGCTTGTCGAGGCTGGCAAACTCGACCTCGATGGCGATGTGTCAGATTATCTGGGCTGGGAGCTCCGTAACCCGGCCTTTCCTGAATTCCCCATCACGACGCGACAGCTACTGGCCCATACCTCTTCAATACGCGACGGCTCCGCCTACTTTATGGCCGCGGGCACCGGAGAGCTGCGTGACTTTTTTAAGGAGGAGTCACCGTATTGGGAAAAGGGCGATCACTTTGCTCGGAGTCCCGGTCAGGAGCCGGGGCGCTTTTTTACCTACGCGAATCTGAACTTCGGACTCCTGGGAGCAATCATCGAACTGCTGTCCGAGGAGCGATTTGATCAGTACATGGCAAAAAACGTGCTGGAGCCCATGGGTCTGAGCGCGGGTTTCGACCCCTGCAAGATACCCCCGGGGCAGCGCGCAGCCGCTTTTCGAAAAGGCGAAGAAGCGGGAAACTGGAGCGAAGGGAGCGACTGGCTGGCCCAGGTCGATGGTGCCGAGCCTAAGTGCTTTTATGGCGCAGGGGATGCCACCTTCAATGACGCCTTTCTGGCGGACTACGCCCTTGGCAGCAATGCGACGATCTACTCCCCCCAGGGGGGACTTCGCGCCAGCGCTGACGACCTGGTCGTGGTGCTTGAGATGCTGGTGAACGGCGGCGTGGTTAAGGGTCAGCGCATTTTGTCCCCCGAGTCCGTAGAGACCATGCTCGCCCCCCAATGGACACTCAATGCGGAAAAAAGCAATGGCCTGTCTGCTGGCGAGGCAGAGCCCGGAGGCCCCACGGACGGACTAATGACCAGTTATGGACTGTCGGTCCACCGAATCAACATGAGTGACTGGGGCTTTCCTGACGGCCCCGAACTGCTTGTGGGCCATCTTGGGGAAGCTTATGGCGTCCTCAGTCACGCCCTGATAAACCCGGAGACCGGAGACGGCATCGCCACGATTATCACGGGCACGGCCCGGGATCCCGCGGACTCACCTCCCGGCAGCAGCCCCCTGTATCGGGTCGAGGAAGAGATCCTCAGATGGTGGTTGGAGCAGAAAGACTAAAGCCTCACGCCGTGCCTTAGCTAAGCGGTGGCGCCTTACGCTTTCGCGGACCTTTTTTCTTTGCACCACTCTCTTCGACAGCTTTGACACCGTCGGCAGGCGCCGCAGCTTTTGCTGATTTTTTAGCCTTTGCTCCGGGGCGCGAAATGCGCAGCTTCTGACCGCTTACCCATACGGACTGCAGGTGCTTGAAGATTTCCTTGGGCATGCCCTCGGGCAGGTCTACAAAGCTGTGATCGTCTTCAATCTGGATCCGTCCGATGTACTCGGCGTCGACCTCCGCTTCGTTGGCAATGGCACCCACAATGTTCCCCGGCTTCACGCCATGCTGATGACCCACCTCCACGCGATAACGCTCCATACCCACATCGGCGCCCTTTCCCCCGCTGTCTTTATCACGACGGGGCTTGTGTCCTTTTTCTTCAGGGCGCTGTTTGGCGTTGTCTTTTCGGCGCTCCTGGGTCCGTCCCTCCCGCGGAGGACGCTCCTTAAACTGACGGCTTGGCTCAGGCGCAGGGGTCGCCGGCGCTTTGCCCTGATTCATTACCACCAAGGCCGCGGCGATATCGATGATCGGCACGCCAAACTCCTGCTGATAGGACTCCACCAGAGCCCGTGCGGACTCCCTGTCCTGGGTATCCAGGGTCTCGGTGATTCGCGCTTTAAAGCGCGCCGCACGTTTGTCGCTGACCTGCTCCGAGGTGGGCAGTTCCATGGATTCGATCTTCTGCCCCGTCACCCGCTCAATGGTGCGCAGCAAGCGACGCTCCCGGTTGGCGGCAAAAAGGATTGCCTCCCCCGTGCGACCTGCCCGCCCCGTGCGCCCGATGCGGTGGACATAGGCTTCGGGGTCATTGGGAATATCGTAATTGATCACGTGACTGATGCGCTCCACATCCAATCCACGCGCGGCGACATCCGTCGCTACAAGAATATCGAGAGCACCCTTTTTGAGGTTCTCGACGGTCTTCTCTCGCAGGTTCTGAGGAATATCGCCGTTCAGTGCCGCCGTGCCATAACCACGGGCCGCCAGCTTGTCCGCAAGCTCCTGCGTAGCAATACGCGTGCGCACAAAAATAATGATGCCGTCCGTATCCTCGGTTTCGAGAATGCGCGTGAGCGCATCCAGCTTGTGCATGCCCCCCATCATCCAAACCCGCTGACGGATAGACGCATTCGTCACGGTCTTGAGTTTGATGGTGATTTCTTCAGGCTTACTCAAATGCTGTTGGGCGATGCGCCGGATCGCGTCGGGCATGGTGGCCGAAAACAGGGCGATCTGACGCTCCGGGGGCGTTTGCTCGAGAATCCACTCGACATCGTCGATAAAACCCATGCGCAGCATTTCGTCCGCTTCGTCGAGCACCAGAGTCTTTAGCGCCGAAAGGTCCAGGGACCCCCGACGCATATGATCCATGACCCGGCCCGGTGTACCGACAATTACGTGAACACCGCGCTGCAACTGCCGCAGCTGCGTCCGGTAATCGGAGCCGCCGTAGATGGGGAGCACCTTGAAGCCCTTGCTGTGCCGGGCGTACTTCTGAAAAGCCTCGGCCACCTGAATGGCAAGTTCGCGCGTCGGCGCGAGCACCAGGGCCTGGGGCTTGGCAAGCTTGGCGTCGAGGCGGGCAAGAATGGGTAGTGCGAAGGCCGCGGTTTTCCCCGTTCCGGTCTGGGCCTGCCCCACGAGGTCCTTACCCTCCAGCAGTGGCGGAATCGTCATGGTCTGAATCGCGGAAGGTGTCTCGTAACCCACATCGCTGAGGGCTTTCATCAGGAATACGGGAAGTTGCAACTCATCAAAGCTGCCGGAGGTTGTAGAGTTGCTCATGGGAATTACCGAAAAAAGAGTGATACGCCCGGATTTGCGTTAGGAGGCACGGGCAAAGACCGATTATACAAGCTAAGGCTCTCCGAGAGTTGTGACTAATTAAGCCCCCTGATCGTAGCCCTCCCCGGGCTCTCTTTCCGGTTCTTCGTCGCTCTCGGCGGCTTTGAGTCGCCGCTGCCGCGCTTCCTCCTCGGCGAGCACGGCGCGAATCTCGGCCATCACCGAGTCCGTGTCCGCTTCGTGGGTGTCCAGCTCCGCCAGGCCCGTGAGCGTTTGCTCCGGGTTCAGATCGCCTTCTTCAAACAAGCCCCAGAGCTCTTCGGCATAGTGGGTATCGAGCAAATCCGGCGCAAACTGCGCGTAGTACTCGGTGACATTCCGTATATCACGGGTCAGCATGGACTGGGCGTTATTGTTGCCGGCGGCATCCACGGCCTGGGGCAGATCAATGATCACCGGGCCATCTTCGTCCACCAGAATATTGAACTCCGACAAGTCGCCGTGGATCAGACCCGCAGCGAGCATGCGCAGCACATATTGCATCATCAGCGCATGATCCTCCCGCGCCTGCTCCGCTGACATGGTCACGTCATTGAGGCGTGGCGCGACATCGCCGTCCTCATCGGTGACCAGTTCCATCAAAAGCACGCCATCAAAGCAGCCGTAGGGCTGGGGAACGCGCACCTCGGCCCGCGCGAGGCGATAGAGGGCGTCCACCTCAGCGTTCTGCCAGGTCTCCTCCTGCTGCTTGCGCCCGAATTTCGAGCCCTTTTCCATGGCGCGAGCGCGACGACTGTTCCGTACCTTGCGCCCCTCGGTGTACTGCACCGCTTTCTTGAAACTGCGCTTCACCGCATCCTTATAAATTTTGGCGCAGCGGAGCTCGCCGGCGCTCCGCACGATAAAGACGTCGGCCTCTTTGCCGCTCATCAGGGGGCTGATCACTTCGTCGATGATTCCCTCTTCCACAAGAGGTTGGAGGCGCTTGGGTGTTTTCATGAGCTAGGGTAGATCGGGTTCCTGTTGCAGCTGCTTTACCAGAGATGCGCACTCTGCCATATCACGTCCCGGACTACGATGGGGTGACTCCCAAAATCTAAAGGCTTTCGCGGGAGGACTCGTTCTTGCGCCAAGTCGAAGAGCGCTGTAACGTCGCCTTTCTTTCCTTAAACGCAAAGTTCGCTTCACCTGATGCGCGACTACTTTTTACGGCGTCTGCTGTTGATTCCGCCCACCCTGCTGGGCGTCACCATTATTGTTTTCGCGATCACGCGGCTGGTCCCGGGGGGACCTCTTGAACGCGCGATCATGGAGACCCAGCAGATGAGTCAGGCCGGCGGCGGCCAGATGGCCGGACAGGGTATGGCGATTTCTGACGAGCAGCTAGAGGCGCTCAAAGAGTATTACGGATTCGATAAACCCATCCTCCAGAGCTACGCCGAGTGGCTGGGCAAGGTCGTCACGGGAGACCTGGGATCCTCCTATCGGTACAACGAACCCGTATGGGACGTTATCAAGGAGCGGTTTCCCGTATCAGTTTATTACGGGGTGGTGACGCTGATTCTTACCTATGTGGTGTGTATCCCCCTTGGAATCCTCAAGGCCATTCGCCACCGCACCTTTGTCGACAACCTGTCCTCTCTTTTGATTTTTGTCGGCTATGCTATTCCCGGCTATGCCCTGGGTTCACTGCTCATTCTTTTCTTTGCCGTGCGTCTCGAGTGGTTTCCCATGGGGGGATTCGTCAGCTTTAACTACGGCGAACTGAGCACAATGGAAAAAGCGCTGGATTTGATTAACCACTCGCTCCTGCCCCTGATCTGTTACCTGGTGGGCAGTTTTGCCCTGGTCACCCTGCTCCTCAAAAATCATCTCATGGACAATCTCGCGGCGGACTACATCCGCACCGCCGTAGCCAAGGGCGTGTCGTTCCGAAAATCCGTTACCCGCCATGCCATGCGCAACTCCCTGATCCCCATCGCCACCACCTTCGGGCAGAACATTACGCTCCTGGTTGGCGGTTCCTTTCTTATCGAGACGATTTTTGACATCGACGGCTTTGGTCTTCTGGGCCTCAGTTCAATACTGGACAGGGACTACCCGGTGGTCATGGGGGTCGTTCTTCTCGCGAGTCTGCTTCTGCTCATCGGCAATATCATCTCCGATGTGCTCGTCGCTCTCGTCGACCCCCGGATACGTTTCAGCTGAATTATGCTGAACCTCAATCCCCAGACCCTCAAGAAGCTCCGCCGTTTTCGTCAGATAAAACGCGGGTACTACAGTTTTCTGATTCTTGCGGGCCTCATGGTTCTCCTTGCCTTTGGAGAGCTCCTGATCAACAGCCGTGCACTCGTGGTCAGTTACGAGGGCGAGCTGTACTTCCCTACCTATACGGCTTTTCATCCCGGCACCGACTTTGGTCTCGACTATGACTACGAGGTGAACTACCGCGACCTGAAGGAAAAGTTCGCGGCCGATGGCAGCGGGAACTGGCTCCTCATGCCCCTCGTGCCCTATAACGCCTTTGAAAACCATGCGCCCGGGGGCATTTTCACACCCCTGGCACCCAACGCGGCTCAGCAGCACTACCTCGGCACCGATACCACCAGCCGGGATATTCTGGCGCGTCTGTTTTACGGCACCCGGATCGCGCTGATTTTCTCCATCGGCTTCATGTTGTCGGTGTACCTCATCGGCATCGCTATCGGTTGCTCCATGGGCTACTTCGGCGGCGTCTTTGATCTCTTGTTTCAGAGACTTATCGAAATCTGGTCCAACGTTCCGTTTCTCTACATGGTGATCATCATCTTCTCCGTCATTCCCGCTGCGTTTTCGGTGCCCACGCGCATCGCAATCCTCCTGGCGGTGATGGTGCTGTTCTCCTGGACGGGTATGACCTACTACATGCGCACGGAAACCTATAAGGAAAAAGCCCGCGACTATGTTGCCGCCGCGCGGGTTATCGGCGCCTCGGACTCGCGCATCATTTTCAAACACATACTGCCCAACGTACTATCGACCCTGGTGACCTTTATGCCCTTTACCATCGTCGGCGCCGTGTCTGCGATAACCGCGCTGGATTTTTTGGGCTTTGGTCTGCCCCCGCCCACGCCGAGCCTGGGAGAACTGTTAAAGCAGGGCACGGCCAATTTACGCACGGCGCCCTGGATCGTGATTTCGGCCTTTGGCACCCTGGTGGCACTGCTGACTCTTGTCACCTTTGTGGGCGAGGCGGTGCGCGAATCCTTCGACCCTAAAACCTATTCCATCTATCGCTGAGCAACGCTAAGAGCACTGTCTATGAAACAACGACCCTCATCTAAATGGCTGCTAATGCTTGCAGCGCTTTTCCTGGCAGGCTGCGGCGGGGAAAGCGGTGGCGGTGGCGAGAGCGACGCCGCCTCCGCAACGATCGATAACACCGCAGAAGTTGAGGCAGACTACGCCGCCGAACCCGACTTCTACCGGTTTAAGACCCTCGACGATCTCCCCGCTGACCTGGTCTGGGAAAATGGTGCAGATCTGCCGGAAATTGGTTCGCCCGAGGCCAAAAAAGGTGGCACGCGATACATTGCCCTGCCGGATTTTCCGCGAACCCTGCGCACCGCCGGGCCGGATTCAAACGGCGCTTTTCGGCCCTATATTCTGGATAATGTCGTAACGCTCATCGCCCATTTGCACCCCGACGAGCGGGAGTTCTACCCGGCCCTGGCAGAGTCCTGGGCCCTGGATCCCGAGACATCGACGGTCTATGTGAAACTCGATCCAGCAGCAACCTGGTCTGACGGAGTCCCCGTCACCACGGACGACTTTTTCTTCATGTTCTGGTTCTATAAATCCGAATACATTCGTGCACCCTGGTACAACAATTGGTACGGCACGCAGTACACGAATATCACCCGCTACGACGATCGCACGTTTTCCATTACCTCGGCGTCCGCAAAGCCCGACTACGCCTCAAGGGTTCTCGAACTTCATCCGCGTCCCCGCCATCACTTCAAAGAACTCGGCGAGGACTATCTCGAGCGATATCAGTGGCGGTTTACGCCCACCACCGGCGCCTACGTCCTGCGCGACGGCGACCTCAAAAAAGGGCGATCTATCGTTCTGACCCGTAACAAGGACTGGTGGGCCAAGGACAAGAAGCACTTCCGATATCGCTACAATCCCGATCGCGTTCAGTTCAACATCATTCGGGACACCCCCAAGCGATTTGAAGCCTTCAAGCGCGGCGACATCGATCAGTTCGGCCTCGCCCTTTCGGAATACTGGTACGAAAAGCTGCCCGACTCCGATCCTGACGTGCAGGCTGGCTATATCGCAAAATCCGTGTTCTACAACGAATATCCACGTCCCCCTTACGGTCTCTGGATGAATACATCCCAGCCTCTTCTCGACGATCTCAATGTGCGCCTGGGTGTTCAGCACGCAAGCAACTGGCAACTTGTCATCGACCAGTACTTTCGGGGCGATGCCGCGCGCCTGAAAACGGCTAATGAGGGCTTTGCTGAGTTTAACGATCCCAGCATTGAGCCCCGGGAGTTCGATATCAGCAAAGCCCAGGCGTATTTCGCAGCCGCCGGTTTTACCGAGCGTGGGCCCGACGGGATTCTTGTAAACGCTGAAGGCCAGAAGCTCGCCTTTACCCTGTCCACGGGCTACGAAAACCTTGCCGACGTCATGACGATTCTCAAACAGGAGGCCCAGAAGGCAGGTCTCGAGCTTCGCATAGAAATTCTCGACAGCACCACGGGCTGGAAAAAGGTGCAGGAAAAACAGCACGAGATTCACCTCGTAGCCTTCGGCCGGTTTCTTGAGATGTACCCCCGATACTGGGAGCACTATCACTCCGACAATGCCTACGATGATGCATTCCTGGATGACGGCAGCATCAATCCGGATCGGGAATTAAAGACCCAAACCAACAACCTGGAAGCCTTCGCCGATTTTGAGATGGACGGCCTGATTGACCGCTATCGGGCCTCCCAGGACAAGGATGAGATGGTTGAGCTGTCCCACCAGATCCTGAACCTGCATCACGAGCATGCCTCGTTTTCTCCGGGGTGGTACCAGCCGTCGTTACGCCTGGGTCACTGGCGATGGATACGCTATCCCGACTATTTCAATCACAGGTACATCAGCACGATTGACGATCTGTGGGTGCACTGGATTGATACGGATCTGAAGAAAGAAGTGCTTGAGGCGCGCAAATCGGGCAAAACCTTCCCGCCTAAGATCCAAGTCTACGACCAGTGGAAGCCCTGACCGTTGGCTGATTCACCCCTATTGGAGATCGACGGGCTAATCACCGAGTTTGCCACGGACGAGGGGCTTGTCCGCGCCGTGGACGGCGTCAGCTTTTCCGTCGATCCCGGAAAGACCGTCGGCATCGTGGGAGAATCCGGCTGCGGTAAGAGCGTGACGGCCCTTTCCATTATGCGCCTCCTTCCCCAACCCATGGGGCGTATTGCCGGCGGCGAAATCCGTCTGAAAGGACAGGATCTGGCAAAACTCAGCTTTGAGGACATGGAAAAAGTCCGCGGCAATGACATTGGGATGGTGTTTCAGGAGCCCATGACCGCGCTCAATCCCGTGCATACCATCGGCCGGCAACTCACGGAGGGGATAAAACTTCATAAGGGGCTGAGCGGCCAGGACGCGCTTCAGGAAGCGATCAAGATTCTGGACAAGGTCGGCATCCCCTCGCCGGAAGTACGCATGGGGGAGTATCCCCATCAACTGTCCGGGGGCATGCGCCAGCGCGTCGTTATCGCCATCGCCCTGGCCTGCGGTCCTGCTCTGCTCATCGCCGATGAACCCACCACCGCCCTGGATGTCACCATTCAGGCCCAGATTCTTGAGTTGATAAAAGAACTGCAGGCGGATCTTGGCATGTCCGTCATGCTCATCACCCATGACCTGGGCGTTATCGCCGAAACCTGCGACGAGGTGGTGGTGATGTATGCGGGGAAGGTGGCGGAGAAAGGCACGGTGTACGATATCTTTGATCACCCCTCGCATCCCTACACCCAGGGACTCCTTCGCTCGATTCCCACCCTTGAGACCACGCCAAAATCTACCCTCAATGTCATTGAAGGCATGGTGCCGGCTCTTCGCGACCTACCACGAGGATGTCGCTTCGAGAATCGCTGCCCCAATTCAACGGAGGAGTGCCGTAAGGCTCCCCCTGTCGAGGAGACTGTAGACGGCATGCATAAAGTCAGCTGCCATCACTGGCAAGCCCTATGACAGCGCTCCTTGAAGTCGACAATCTGCATATGCATTTCCCGGTAAAGGAAGGGATTTTTATGCGCTCCCATCGCGCAAATCGCGCGGTGGACGGGGTATCCCTGCATATCAATCCCGGGGAAACCCTGGGACTGGTGGGTGAGTCGGGCTGTGGCAAATCCACCCTCGGACGCTGCCTCGTGCGCCTCTACGATCCCACCGCGGGGAGCATCCGTTTTGCGGGGCAGGACATCACCCACCTCAAGCCGCGCGCATTACGTCCCCTTCGCCAGAACATCCAGATGATTTTTCAGGATCCCATGGAGTCCCTGAACGCGCGGCACACCGTGGGCGAAATTCTTGAAGAGCCCATGATCATTCAGGGCGTCGGTGGCAACAGCAGCGAACGCAGGCAACGGGTCCGGGAGCTTCTCAATATTGTTGGCCTACCGGCACGGTCCGTGAGTCGTTACCCCTTCGAATTTTCCGGCGGGCAACGACAGCGTATCGGCATCGCCCGCGCGATCGCGCTGAATCCCCAGCTCATCATTTGCGATGAGCCCGTCTCGGCGCTGGACGTTTCTATTCAGAGTCAGATATTAAACCTGCTCATCGAGCTCCAGCGGGAATTCAATCTGGCCTACCTGTTTATTGCCCACGACCTGGCCGTGGTGAAGCACGTCTCGGATCGGGTGGCGATCATGTATCTGGGACGCATCGTAGAGACCGCCGCGTCGGAAACGCTGTACCAGAATGCCAGTCACCCCTATACAAAAAGTCTGATTTCCGCGATCCCGGTTCCGGACCCTCACCGGAGTCACGAACGCCAGGTGCTCACGGGCGATGTGCCCTCCCCCATCGCACCACCAGGCGGCTGTCATTTTCATCCGCGATGTCCCGTAGCCGAACCCCGCTGCGGGGAGCTCTACCCGGACATGCGCACGGTGGGTCAGGAACATGAGAGCGCCTGCCACCTCCTCGCCCGGGACAAGACTTAAGATGCGCGGCAGACTGCGGTAATCAGCGCGGCGTTGGGGTAAACCAGTCCTCCGCCTCGAGCTGGCGCCAGATCTTTTTGGCGACTTCACCGCCATCGCGGAGAATGTGCTGAGGGTCGTCAGCAACAAACATTCCGTCGTGCACCTGCACGCGCCCATCGGTCATGACCGTGCGCACCATACGGCCGTTGGCGTAGAGCAAATTGTTGAGGGGCTCCGGAGGTAAGGCCCCCGTGCCGTTAAGCATGCCCGACACCTCTATGGAGATGAGGTCTGCCCGGGCACCGGCTTTAATCACGCCGAGATCATCGCGGCCCAGACCTTTTGCGGGAATACGCGTCGCACCCTCCACGGCATTCCAGACCGTTGGCCGCTGGCTCTCTCGCCCGGAATCCCACTCCCCCAGCAGTTCGTGACGGGCCTGGCCGTAAAGCACCGCAAGCTTGAGATTCTCGATGTAGTCATTGGAGTGGGTATCTATGCCGATGTTCACCGCCATACCCGCGGCGAGCGCTTCGGGATAGGGCTGGGTGCCGTTCCCTGCGCCCCCACCGGAGGGGCAGTGGGCATAGACCACGCCATGCTTGTTCAAAATCGGTGGATCGATGTCCCAGTCAAGACCGCTCATATGGGCACCGAAAACCGGCCCGTCCGCGAGCATGCCAAAGCTCTCCATCCACTGGGTAGGTGTTACCCCCCAGAGCCGTTTAACCGTATCGGTCTCCCTTTGACCCTGGGACAGGTGAATATGCAGACCTGTGCCCAGCTCCCTCGCGGCCGATGCCAGCGCACGCATGGTTGCCGGCGTCTGGGTGTCGCAGGCATGAGGAGACATCATGGGAAGAATCCGACCCTCGCCCTTACCCATATGCTTTTTACAGAATGCGAGATTGGCCGCGATCTCATCTAGGGTGCCGGACTCCGCATCCATAAGCACCTGATCATTCTCACGAAACCAGATGGCAAAGAGCCGTTCTATGCCAGGGATCATTGCTCCTGGATAAGCGCGCACTCCCCAGGGCTCCGCCGAGCGCACATAACTCTCGGCCTGTCGGAGGCTCAGGCTCATTTCCAGATGCGTGGTACATCCTGAGCGCAACAGCTCCGCCAGGTTCAGCGCCGTGAGGGCGTCCATTTCGTCATCGGATAACTGTTCTACCAGTTCCAGGGGGCGGGCGTAGGAGCGGGGCCCCTCGATAATCCCCCGGGTGGGCGTAGCGCTGCAGCAGTGAGTGTGGCCGGAGATCAGCCCCGGTAAAAGCAGCTGATCGGGTAACTTGAGGCGAGGCAAGGCATCGGAGAAACGACCAGCGCGCACCTCTTCGATTACACCGCGCCGCACCAGCACCTGGCCGTCACGCAAAAGCTCCAGCTCGCCCCCCGCCTCCCGGAGGATCCAACCGGCCTCTACAACAAAGCTGTCGCCCAGTGCCTGATGATCCTGACCGCTTTTATTCGCCGTGGTGGCAGCGACACCGGGTGCTGCGCCCACCGCAAGGCTGCTCAGGGCAAGGCTTTGAATAAAGCCCCGACGGGAGAAGCCCGGGCTCGAGTCTCTCACGTCTCTCAAGCTCTGGCCTCACGGAGCATGGGTACAATCGCCGGCGACGAACCGCTCTGGATGCTGCCCATCTCTTCAAATCCGTGGCGTTTATACAAAGACATGTTCAGGGGATTTGAGGATTCAAGATAGGCGGTCATGCCCAGGGCATCGATCTTCGTCAGCGCGTGTTTCATCAGCTGAGCTCCGTAACCCCGCCCCTGGTAGGCGTGGTCCACGCCCAGCACGGCGAGATACCAATGGTCCTCCTCGGGGTGGTGCTTCTCCATACCTTCCATCAGCCCCAGGCAGTCTTCATGAATCTCCGGGCGCACCGTCGTCGCCATACTCGCCACAAGACGCTCCTCATCGGGACCCATGCCCGGCGGGTACCAGAGCGCAGCGCCCTCGAAACCCGCGGTGCGATAGGCCGTTGCTGCCCCCACGGCCCCGCCACCAAAGGCATCGTAGAACTCACCGGTGGCCGCATTGATAAAATCCGCCGCCTCGGGAAAAAACCAGCGCATCAATGGATCGGCGGAAAAGGCGCTCGCAAGGGATGCAAAGACGCGGCTGCGCTCAGCCTCGGCGACGGTGACCACGCCCTCGCGGCTCAGATCCTCAGACATCGATACTCTGCCCCAGGGCTGCATGCACGATGCCACCATCGATGGTGATGGTGTCTCCCACGACATAGTCACCGGCGCGACTGGCCAGATAGATCGCCGTGCCGGCGAGGTCCTCATCGGTACCTATGCGCCCCAGGGGAATACTCTTGCCAATCTCCTCACCGTGATCTCGCGCTGCTTTGTTCATGTCCGAAGCAAAGGCACCCGGAGCGATGGAGGTGACGATGATATTGTCCTTCACGAGACGGGCGGCCATGCGCTTGGTGAGGTAAATCAACCCGGACTTGGAGGCGTGATAGCTGTAGGTTTCCCAGGGGTTCAGACGCTGGCCATCGATGGAGGTAATGTTGATGACCTTGGCCGGAGAACCACTCGCGCCGCCGGCTTTCAACATCCCGTGAAGCGCCTGGGTCAGGAAAAAGGGTGATTTGAGATTGAGGTCCATCACCTTGTCCCAGCCTTTTTCGGGAAACTCCTCGAAGGGCTGCCCCCAGGCAGCGCCGGCATTGTTCACCAGAATATCCAGCTTCTCCTCGCGTTCACTCAGGGCCTTTGCCACAGTCTGGCAACCCTCGACGGTAGAAACATCCTGGGGCAAGGAATGACAATTGGGTCCGAGTTCCTCGGCGGTGGCGTCGCAGTCCGCAGCTTTCCGGGAACTGATGTAAACCCTCGCGCCCTGGGCGATGTAGGCCGCCGCAATGGTTTTTCCTAGGTTTCGTGACCCCCCGGTTACCAGGGCTACACGTCCTTCCAGGGAAAACAGTTTTTGCATATCCAAGTTACTTCTCCTTTATCAGCTCAGAACTTCAAGAGCTTGGCTATTGAATCGCTAGTTCAGCATTTGATGCAACATGTCGTCAATGAATGCTTCATCGGATACTCGCGAATAGCGTCGCAAGCCACTACGCCGATCACAAACCCGCGACGCGTACCGACCCGTGGTAACTTTGCGCACTAGAGAGGAGACAAGCGTGCTCAAACGCCCACAGCTCAAATCCAAAAAACGCGACACGCTCCAGCCGGGACATCGCTTCGAGGGCACCGTTCGCGATCTGAATAGTGACGGTCAGGGCGTGGTCCCTCACCCTCAGGGTCGGATTTTTTTTGTGCCGGGCGTCTGGCCGGGGGAGACCGGGGTTTTCGAGATCAGCTCGTTGAAGGGTCGCATGGGCTTTGCGCAGATAGCCACCCTCAGCGAGACCTCACAACAACGCCGGTCACCACCCTGCCCTCACCATGGCTTTGCCGGGGACAGCTGCGGCGGCTGCCCCTGGCTCTTTATGGACTATTCCGAACAGTTGATGCGCAAGGAACAGCTCGTCAAGAAAGTGCTCCAGCCCCTTGGCGAGAAGCATAGCGTGGCTGACATCTGGCCATCTCCGGCGGAGCTCGGTTACCGCAATCGGGGACAGTTCAAATCTGACGGACAGCGCCTGGGTTTTGTCGCAGGAAGCTCCAGGGAGATTGCTGAGATCCATGATTGTCTGGTGCTCAATGACAAAAACCGTCAGACCCTCAGGGACCTCCTTTCGCAGTTGCCGAACCCCGCCTGGAAACCGGACCGTGCGAGGCGCTGGACGACGCTGGATATCGACGATCACATTACCGCGTCGGAGGTCACCGTCAATCAACGCCGGCCTTTCCGCCAGGGAAACAGCGCCCAGAATCAGAGCATGCGCGCCTGGCTCAAAGCCAGAGTTCTTGAGGCGGGCCCGCCAGACCATGTCCTGGAGCTTTTCGCGGGATCGGGAAACTTCACGGAGGTTCTGGAAGAGGCCGGGTGCAAGCATATTGTCGCCGTTGACAGTTTCCTGCCCGCCATCGAGCGCCTCAAAGAACGTGACTTAACCGGTGTAACCAGCTTCGGCTGTAATCTGGATCGCGGCGATAGTGCAGCCAAACTCCAGGAACCCCTGGTCATCGCTTCGCTTCTGCTCCTGGACCCACCCCGGGACGGACTGAAAAACATTGGGGACTACCTGAAGGCCGCCCCGGCACTGCGTACGATCATTTACATCTCCTGCGATCCCGCCACCCTGGCACGCGATCTGAAGGTGGCCGTAGAACAGGGCTTCGAGCTTCAGGAGGTACAGCCCCTGGACCTGTTCCCCCAGACACCCCATGTAGAGACTCTCACCGTGCTTCGCCGATAAAGTCTCTGGGAGGCCAAGCACCAGGCGCTAGGCACTCGGCACTAAACAACGACCGCCGCAACGCTCCAGAAAACGGTCATACCCGCGAGTAGGGTCAATATGTGATTCCGCGTGCGCCAGGCGACGAGCGCCGCCGCGGACAGGCCCGCCAATTCCGGCGCTGCGATGAGCACCTCACCTTCGGCACTGGTGAGCATAGAGACAATCAGCGCCCCCATGACTGCTGGCGCCACGTACTCCAGGGCGCGCAGAGCAAGGGGCGGAAACCGTCGATCCGCCAGGGCAATGATAAAAATAGCGCGACTCAGATAGGTTCCCAGTCCAGCCAGCACAATGGCAATGAACTGTGTCATGAGCGTTGCCGCCGGCTTTCGAGAAGCAGGCCCAGGAGCACCCCGAGCATCGCTCCCAGCAATAACCCCGATCGGTTAGGTAGGTCGCTGAGAAACACCGTGCATCCGGCGGAGACCAGCGCGACGATGAGCTTCTCCGGACGGTCGACGGCCGTTACCAACAAGGCTGTAAAAAGAACCGGTGCGGCAAAAGCAATGTTCCAGCCACCGGGCACCAGGGGGCCCAGAAACAGGCCCGCGGCGGTACACAGCATCCACAAGGACCAGAAGGTGAAACCCGCGGCCAGAAAATAGGCCCTAAAAGCAGCAGGCTCCTCGTCTTTACGCAGCATAGACAGGGCAAAAACCTGATCGATGAGAACATAGGGGCCAATCCATCGAAACCACGCGGGCTGCCCCTGAAATCGCGGTGCAATGCTCACGGAGTAAAGAAGATGACGTGCCCCCACGATCAGGGCTGCGGTGACGGCCGAAGCCACGGAAGCGCCCTCACCGAGGAGACTGATCAGGGTAATCTGGGCGGCCCCGCCAAAAATCAGCGGCGATGAACTCCAGCCGAGCCACGGGGCAATACCAGACTCGCCCACCACCACGCCGAACACCAGGGCAAAGGGAATAGCGGGGATAAACAGGGGAACACTCTCAAGAGCGCCGCGCCTGACATATACAGATTGATCAGTCATGCGCGGCATCATAGACCATGTCTTTGCCGAGGTTTGTTTTTCAGGCGATATCCAACGCCATGGGAATAAACTTACAGACCAATACCTGCGCCGGTCCATAGCGCGCTGCACTGGCTTCCAGGGTCTCACTGACGGCCCTCATCACGACCTCATGACTCCCCTGAATCTGAGTACTCATGGCATTGGTGACAACTTTCAAACCTTCTCGCGCATTGAGCTCGTCTATGAGGGATTGAATAACCGGTATGTAATCGTCATTCAAAGGGTAAAGACTTAATTCTGCGGTCAGCATCGTGGATCGTTCCTTCGCCGGGGCCTGAGGTTCTTCATAAAACGGCTGTTAAAGAGTGAGCGGTTAGGTGGGTGCAAGAAAACACGCACCGCTCAGTGGGCATTGATGGCACGCTGCACGTCCGTATATACCTCCAGAAAGCCCTGATCAAATTCAGCGGCGTGCTCGTCGGCGATATCCAGTAGCTGCACCAGGTCCACGGGGCGCGTCAGGCGCCGGGCAAGGCGCCCCAATACCGCGGCCACCCCACTGCGGGTCTCATAAACACGCAGCCAGTCGGCATCGGTCCAGGCGTTTGCAACGCGGCCAAGAGCCGGTGGTAAAAGCAAGGGGTTTTCCCTGAGCACCCGATAGGTACCATCCAGAAAAGCACCCCGCGGCCAAGCGCTGAACCGCTCCCAATGGCCCACCAGATAATGGTCAAACAGCACGTCAAGGACGAGTCCCGCGTAGCGCCGCTGACCCTCGGGAAATCGCAGCTTCAGGGCACGGTAGGCCTCATGGCCGTCGGTAAGCACATCCACGCGTCGATGACGGCGAACACCATCGGCGACCCGGGGATGCAGACGGTGCCGCTCCAAGGGACCTTTTACAAGATCACCGGCAATGTTCCCAATGAGGCTATGGGCATAGGGCTCCGCAAGCAGCGCATGGGCAAGGTAATTCACGGGCGAGGCAACCCGGAATTTTGCAGGAAAGAAACTGCAAAGCTTCTAGTCAGCGCGAACTGCCCGGGCGGCTGTAAACACCACGGCAAAGGTCAGAAGCTCCACAATGACGGGCTCCACGGTGAGTGCTGCACCGTGCACCTGCCAGGCAAGGATACGCGCCGGTGCCACGAGGCCGATGAGCAGCGCGCCCGCCATGAGATAACTGGAATGACGACGGAACACGCCGTACAACATAAAACCGCCGGCGCATAAAAAAAACGCGGCACTGTCCCCCAGTTGGGTAGACAGACCCGTGCCCTGAAGGAGCGACGCGCCGAGAGCCCCGGCAATCACCGAGGGAGCGCCCAGCCAGGCCAGGCCGAAGCTCAGGTAAAGGAGGCCGAAAAGCGCGGCAATACCCAGAGCTATTTTGCCTGGTAGGGAAAGGGTCGTGGTCATGGGGGAGATCCTCATTGTTTTATAGTTCGCGGTCATGGCACCGGATGGCCTTGGTATTTAACGCAGCAAAAGCCACGACCAGGTGACGAGCGTATAGAGTACATACTCCGGTGACAACAGCACTGAAGCCATTGCAGAAGAGTCCTGTCCATGGAAACAAGCTTTAAAGAAATCGCACTCATCGATGATTTTTCCCGTGAGGAAAAGGCCAGCAATGGTCACAGCTGGCACTACGTCAGCGACACGGTCATGGGGGGCATCTCTCAAGGGAGCGCGCACCATGGGGAGAAACAGGGGACAGCCGCTCTCATGCTCAAGGGAACCGTGAGCCTTGAGAACAATGGTGGATTCATCCAGGCAGCCCTCGATCTGGCCAGCTCAGGATCGTTCCTTGATGCCACTGGCGCCACGGGCATCGCCGTGAGCCTTTGCGGTGACGGACAAGACTATGCCATCAACCTGCGAACGGCACATACCCATCGACCCTGGCAGAGTTATCGCTGCGCTCTTCAAAGTAGGGTGACCTGGAAGACCCATTATCTTCCCTTCGCCTGTTTCGAGGCCCATCGCATTGAGCAGCCCCTGGATATCAGTCATCTCAGGCGCATCGGAGTGATCGCCATCGGTCGTCCCGGCCCCGCGCGGGTGGCCCTGTCACGCCTTGCCCTCTATCGGGACGGGTCTTCAGGATAAGACGCGACCGGGTCCCGCGTCTGCCCTAGCGCAGGGTCGCTGCCGGCACGGCCTGGGATTTCGCCAGGCGTCGGCTACGCCAGTGTTCCAGTACCGCCATGGCCCCCCAGGCATAAAGCGTCACCGCCACAAAGGTCGCAAAGCGCTGAAGAAAGGCCGTCAGGGCATCCTTGCCGTTGGCGCTATCCTCCACTGCAGGCCCCAGGAGAATCAGCATGGTCACCAGGGCGTTAATCCAGAATGAGGGCGCAACACGCGTTTTAATAAAACCGTAGAGCTTTGCGGCCACATACAATGAGAAGGCCAGCATCCATAAAGAAAACATCCAGAGCGTTGGAGAGATTGAGAGCATCAGCCAGAACGCGACGGCCAATATTCCGCCAACAAAGGTTGAGCCGATAAGCTCCCTCCCGGCGTGGTGCATGTCCATGGCCGATGTCTGCTGCCCCAAAGATACAGACTTCATGATGGTCATCAGATACTGGGAAGGGTTGGTAAGCGCAAGGAGGTAGGCGGGCATCACAATCAAGGTCGCCCGCACCGCAAGCCAGTTCGATAGCGCCTCGCCCGTCGCTGCTTCGGGGGCTCCACCCGCGGCGGCCTCCTCGGGAAAGAAGGGGTAGACAATCCACTGACACATCACCGCCGCCGCGATTCCCAGGGCAAGGGCCTTGATCACCGTGGTGGCGAGAAGATAGTCCACGCTCCCTGCGACAGAGATCAGCGTAAAACCCACCGTAAGGAAGGTACCCAGGAGGCGTTTGCCATGAATCAGCGTCATGAACATGGAGAAGTACAGACCGACCGCCACAATCAACACAGCGCTCACGGGGTAGTAGCGGATCAAAGGAATCAGCAGTACGCCGACCGTCAGGGACAACACCATGATCAGCAGCAATACAAAAAGCCCCTTGAATCCCATGGGTGGCCCGGGCATGGCGCTTAAAAACACCACAAAGAGGGGAGCGAGGAACGGCAGGGGAAAGCCAAGCCCGTAGGCCAGGGCCAGCGCCAGGGTCGCGGCAAGGGCAAAGCGGATTGCGCGGCGCTCGGCGATCGTCACAATGCTGCGACCGCAGCGACGGCAGGGAAAGCGGCGAATACCAGAGAAGTCACGGGCAACGGGGCTGACAGATTAATAGGCGTAGGAGAGCCAGCTCATGAGCCGGATATAGATCCGACCCAGCACCTTCAATACACGGGCGTCGTCGCTGTAAACCATCACCGAGGCCTGCCCGCCGATGCGCAGCTGATTTCGCAACGCAGTGTCCGGCATAGAAAAGCCCACCTCCACGGGAAAGCGCTGCGCCTGACGAAGCCAGTCACGGCTATTGCTCACAGACGGCAGGGTACCCGGCGCAGGAGCCTGCCCCGCGCTGACCCCGAGTCCCACGTTGCGAACGGTGCCGTTAAAAACTTCTCCCGGCAGGGCATCAAACACGATCTCTGCGCTGCTACCCGCTTTCATGTGCCCGAGATTATTTTCCGTAAAGGACGCATTGATCCACAGGTCGTGAATGGCGATAAGCGTCATCACCGGCTTTCCTGTGCCCGCATACTGTCCCACGTCGGCGCGGAGATCGGTAATCAAACCGCGGGAAGAGGCACGGACGACGGTATTTTCCAGATCCAGTCGCGCTTTTTCTACGGCGCTTTGGGCCGAGAGCAATATCGCGTTGCTGCTTTCGTCATCGCCACCCTTTTGTTCGATGGCTCTTTGAATATCGGACTCCGCCGCCACGACCTTCGCCCGGGCCTGATCCAGGGAGGCCTTGGAGGACTCCAGACGCCTTACCGAGAGGGTTCCCGGATCACTCTCCCGTAGCCGCGTCAGCCGCTCATAATCCTGACTCGCGCGCAGTGCGTTGGCCTTGGCCGCTGTCAGGTTGGCGCGAGCACTGACCACCGTGGCGTTCCCCGCTTCTACCTGGCTTTTCGCGTTGGCAAGATCGGATTCTGCCCGGGACAGGGCTATCTGATACTGGGAGGTATCAATCTCAAAAAGCGCATCGCCCTCTTCCACTTCCTGATTATTTTTTACCAGCACCCGGGTGATCGTACCCGCCACCTCCGGCGCCACACCGATGACATAGCCCTGCACCCTCGCCTGGCTCGTATACGGTGCGTAGCGATCCGACAGGAGATACCAGCCCAGGCTTCCCAGGATCAGCGCCAGCACGATCCAGCTCGTACGCTTGATCGCTGCCGTAGACGCCTGATCCGTATCCGTATCGCTGTCACTCATTGAGAACTTCCTCCTGAACCGGCGTTATCCAGCACCACGGGCACCGGCGTCTCCCACTGCTCTCCCCAGTTCACCCGCTGACGCATGGTCTCGCGGATAGGCTCGGGGATCATGTCCTCCAGAGTCTGAGGCTGCCATCCTCCACCAAGGGCTTTATACAGCGCGATCACCGCAGAGATATGCGCGCCTTCGTTGACCAGTTCTTTTTCCGCCTGCGCGAACAGGGCACGCTGTGCATCCAGCACCCGCTGAAAATCCGCGTAGCCCTCTTTGTACCGCCGATTTGCAAGCTCAAGGGCACGCGCCGCGGCCGCACGGGACTCCCGGAGCACTGCCTGCGCCTCAGCGGTCTTTAGCACCGCAATCGCGGCGTCGTCGATTTCCTGGGCAGCCCGGTAAACCGTCGCGTCGAAAGCCACGAGGCTTTGCTGCAATCGCGCATCCTGAACGCGAACGTTTGCGCGGATGCGCCCGTAATCAAAAATATTCCAACGGATTGCAGGACCCGCAGCAAAGGTCAGGCCATCGCGGGTCACACCCAGGCTGTCGCCGTTCCAGCCAAAACTGCCGAGGAGTGAAAGCGCAGGATACAAATCACTTTCGGCGACGCCAATCTGCGCGGATTGCACGCCCGCCTGCCAGGCGCTGGTGCGGACATCGGGCCGCCGAAGGACCAACTGCGCCGGGATGCCCCGCAGGCTCACGGGCGCCAGGGCCGGCAGGCTGTCGTAGCTTCCCACCAATGCATCGATGGGGGCCGGTGGACGTCCCAGAAGTAAGTTCAGGGCATTACGAAGCTGCACCAGACTGCGCTCAAGATCGGGAATCGTGGCGAGGGTCGCAAGATACTGGGTCCGGGCCTGCTGCAAATCGAGCTCCGACTCCTGTCCGCTGTCAAACAACTGCCGGGTAATCTCGAAGCTGCGTTTCTGTATAGCCGCGTTATTGTTCGCGATGGCAACTCTCAGCTGAGTCGTGCGATAGGCAAAGTAAATGTCGGCTGTTTGGGCAATGAGCAGGACCTGAAGATCCCGCTGGTTCGCAACGGAGGCCATAAAAGCCGCATCCGCAGATTCGATGCTTCTTGCAAAACGCCCCCAGAAATCCAGCTCCCACCCCGCGGACAGTCCGACATCGTAGCTACCAAAATTGTCATCGGTGGCGGGAAGAAGACCATCACTGCGACGCTGACGGATATACGCGGCGGAAGCACCGAGCTGTTGCGACTGGGGAAACCGCAGGGCCTCGGCGCCGCCAAGGCGGGCCCTTGCTTCAAGAACGCTGAGTCCCGCTATCTGCAGCGTGGGGTTTTCGCGCAGCACGGTCTCAATAAGCGTATCGAGTGCAGGGTCCTCAAAACGGGCCCACCACGAAGAGAGCTGCTCAGCCGGAGCATCAGAATCGGACGCCAGCTGGCCATAGAGATCCGGTTGCCAATCCACCAGCCAGTCAAGCTCCGGCTCCTGATAGTCAGGACCCAGAGTCGTGCAGCCCACGAGCAGCGCGCCCGTGAGGAGGAGTAAACCGCGAGATATCAAAGTGATTCCCGGCACCCGATGAGGCTACTGTGCCGGGCCGTCGCTAACGGTCGCGGCCGCGTCGTTCTCTACCACGTCGCTCTCTGCCACAGCACTGACCGGGGCTTCATCGACCCAACTCATGAACAGCTCGTAGCCGACACTGAGAACCACGGCGCCGACAAAGAGCCCGACGATACCGGCACCCATCATCCCGCCGAGGGCGCCAATGAGCACCACGGGCATGGGAACACTCACACCACGACCCAGAAGCATGGGCTTGAGGACGTTATCGGCAAAGCCCGCCACAACGAAGTATACGGTGAGGAGAATATTGACCACCGTAGAGCCATCTCCCATACCCCAGACATAGGCAATGGCCGGTAAGGACACCAGCAGCGCGGGCAGCTGCAGAATACCAATGACGAGCACCACCAGAGCCAGGAGGCCTGCCGCGGGTATACCCGCCATCATGAAGCCGACGCCCAGCAGGAGAGCCTGAATAAACGCCACACCCACCACTCCCGTGGCCACGGAACGCACCGTCAGGGTCGTAATGCTATGCAGCCCCGGGCCACGCTGCTCGCCCACCATGCGGGAAAAGATGCGCGCCATAGCGGCGTTACCGGATTCACCATAGGCCATCATAATACCGGCAATAATCAGCGCGCCGAAAAAGAACAGCAGCGTTCCCGCCGTGCTGGCCGCAGAGCGAAGCGCCGCCTTACTGAAATTGCCCAGCTGGGGCTGCAAGCTTTCGAGATAGGCCGGCAAATCCTCGTGGGCCTGAGACCAGGCCTCATATACATGCTCTCCTATGATGGGCCACTCTTTGACGGAGGGATCGGGCAAGCGCACGGTCACGGCCTGAGCGTCAAAGTCTCCAATGACGTCAAAAATATGCGTTGCAAATGAGCTGCCCAGAAGCACCGTGGGCACACCCAGAAGCAGTATCCCCAGGATCACGATAAAAGAGGCGGTACTCCCGGCTCCCCATCCCGTACGTCCGCGGAGCGCCCCGAACACGGGATAGAGGGAGATGGCCAGAATCATGCCCCACAGCATAATCGGCATGAACGGTGCAAAGACTTCGACGCAGGCGACGACTCCAACAAAGACAAGTCCCAGTCGGATGCAAAAATCCATAAAGTCGCTGGAAAGAAATTTTCGTGCGGCGTCGGTATCGAAACTCATGGGACTCGTGCTCCGGCTGGGTACAGTATCGCGTGAAACAAAAATACGCCGGACAGTTTACGCGAAGAGAAGGATAAACGCTGGTAAAACAATGGGGGAAACCCCCTCCCCGTGCTAACGTATCGCGCGTCGTTTTCCGGTCACTCTCAGGTCCTGAATAATGGAGCTACTATGCGCCGCCTCCCATGTAAGCTGCTCCCCGCCATCTTCCTTATTCTCGGGGTGCTGCTGATGCCCGCCGGTGCCCATAGCGAGGCTCGGGTCCTTCGCGTAGCCACCTTTAACGTCAGCATGGAAGGGGGCAACTATGTCGGCAAAGGCGTTACTCCCAGCGGCCACGAACTGCCCGCCGCCCTGAGCAACAGCGAGCACCCGCAGATCAAAAACATCGCGGAGATCATTCAGCGGATACGACCCGACGTTCTTTTACTCAACGAGTTCGATTATCACGCTGATCCCGAGCGGGGGGTAAAACCTTTTATCGAACGCTACCTGCAGCAATCGCAGACGGATGTGGAGGCCATCGACTATCCCTACTACTACCAGGGGCCCGTCAACACGGGCGTGGACTCGGGCATGGATCTGGACCGGGACGGCGAAGCCTCGGGAACGGGCAATGATGCCTTTGGTTACGGACTCTACCCCGGCCAGTACGGCATGCTCCTCCTCAGTCGCTACCCCATCGACTTCGAGGCAATCCGCAGTTTCCAGCTGTTCAAGTGGAAGGACATGCCCGACAACCTCATGACGGACATGCGCACCGAGACCAATGAGCTCTGGTACCCCGAGGCCGTACAGAAAGTGCTGCGCCTGTCGTCCAAGTCCCATTGGGATGTTCCTGTCCGCATCAACGGTAACGTGCTGCATGTGCTGGCCAGCCACCCCACGCCACCGGTATTTGACGGCCCGGAAGACCGCAACGGCCGTCGCAATCATGATGAGATCCGCTTTTGGGTGGACTATATAGAAGGCGGTGAGCAGGCAGACTACATCTACGACGACCGGGATCAGCCCGGCGGCTTAAAGGATGAGCGCTTCGTCATTCTGGGTGATCTCAACGCATCCATGGAGGAAGGCGACGCCCGTCGCGAGGGCATTACGGCGCTGTTAGGGCACGACAAGGTTCGCCGTGGACTCCTGCCCACGAGCGATGGAGGACGTGCCAATAACGCCGACAGCAGATTCAGCCCGACGCACACCGCAAGCTGGGGCATACGCGCGGACTATGTGATTCCAAGCAAGAAGGGCTGGCGAGTCATTGATGCGGGTGTGTTCTGGCCCGCGCCGGGCGACCCTCTGCGGCGGCTGGTCAAAAACCGCCGGGCATCGTCCGATCACCGCCTGGTGTGGATGGATCTGGAGCTTGTTGATTAAGGTTGCGGGCCAGCTCGCAACGGAACGTCAATAAACATCAAGCACTGTTTACGTCTGGCTGCGCCTGGCTTTCAAAAACGATGACTGTTGCTTACTGACCTGCATAGCCGCCTTCAGCACCGATAGATTCTCCATGACCTTGCCATTGCGCCCCAGGGAATCCAGCTGCGCATAGAACCAATAAGTCGTCGCGAAGGTACTCAGGGTCTTTACCAGACTCAGCCCTTTCAAAAAATCAAGCCAGGGCGGAAGCAAAGCCAGATCATCCTCATAGCGGGGCAGAGTCTCGGCGCCCGCCAACAGGCGCGCAGGACCGTCGGTTTGCACGCACAGTGGGCGCCCCAGGCCAATGAGAGCGGCGCCACCCTCATCCAGGGCCTGCTCCATGGCGGCGCGAGACCGAAAACCACCGGTAACCATCAGGGGGATGGATACCTGCTTCTGCATCGCCAGGGCAAAGTCGACGAAATAAGCCTCACGGCGCAGCGTGGTTTCCGCCACGTGCTGCTTCTCCGTGGGCTCAATGCCCTCCTTGCCCAGGAGCTTGGGCTGCTCGTAGGTGCCGCCGGAAATTTCAATCACATCGACGCTGTGCTCCTCCAACCATTTCGCCACCTGCAGACTGTCTTCAAAGGCAAAACCACCTTTCTGAAAATCCGCGCTGTTGAGTTTCACCGCAACGGGGAAACCGGGTCCCACCGCCGCGCGTACCGCGTCTATGATTTCAAGGAGAAAGCGGGCTCGATGAGCCAGCTCGCCGCCGTAGGCGTCATCCCGCTGATTACTTCGCGGACTCAAAAACTGGGAGATCAGATAGCCGTGGGCACCATGAATCTGCACCCCGGTGAATCCGGCTTCCTGCATCGCCTTTGCTGCTACGGCAAAGCGCTGCACGAGGTCGGCGATCTCTTCCACGGTCAACGCCACGGGCTCACCAAACTGGCCGCCGGGGAGACCCAGTTTCACCGCCGACGGCGCCTTGGGATGAGGATTTACCGTCTTCAATGTCTGGCGCCCTGCGTGACTGATCTGCACCCAGGCATGATTCCCGGCGGACGTAGCCGCCCGGGCCCAGCTCGCAAGGGCCGCCTTCATGGCCTCATCGGGTTCACGGTCTACGACGACATTACCCGGTCGTTCCAGGTGATAAGCATCAACCACCACATTACCGGTGAGCAAAACGCCGGAGCCGCCCTCGGACCAGATACGGTACAGCTGCTCAAGCGCCGGAGTGGGTTCGCCGCCAACGTTGGCCAATCCTTCGGTCATCGCTGCTTTTACCAGACGGTTCGGGACCGTCGCACCGCAGGGAAGCGTGAGGTGCTCAGATAATTTTGTCACCGGGGAAACCTCATTTGCTTGTATTTGCGCAATTCGCCACCATATCAGGCCTATGGAAAGCAGAAAACAAGAAATCACGAGGGAGCAGTTATGAGCAGCATTGATATTGGCATTAACGAAGCGGATCGATTGAGTATTGCGGACGGCCTGAAGGTTCTCCTCGCAGATTCCTATACGCTATATCTTCAAACCCACAATTTTCACTGGAATGTGACCGGCCCCCAGTTCCGCGAACTACATCTCATGTTCGAGGAGCATTACAACGAGCTGGCGCTGGCGGTAGATGAGATTGCCGAACGCATTCGCACCCTTGACGTTGTAGCGCCGGGAACCTACAAGGCCTTTGCAGAGCTATCCAACATCAAGGAAGTCGATGGCGTGCCCCCCGCTTCGGAGATGATCCGCATCCTGACCCAGGGTCATGAGCAGATTGTTAAGACCTGTCGCGAAGTACTGGTCAAGGCTCAGAGTGCTGACGACGAGTCATCGGCGGCACTTGTGTCTGACCGCATGCGTGTGCACGAAAAGACCGCCTGGATGCTTCGCGCCTTGGCGGCCTGACACGGTCCCTTTATCCTTCGGGGTATTCTCGGAGAGCTGCAGGAACCCCATGGATAAATTTGCCAGAAACTACCTCATCGGCCTCATCACCGTTTTGGCAATGGGGTTCCTATGGTATTGGTCGTCCCAGGACAGCCGCGTAACGGAAATTAACGATCGCCTGGCTTTGGATAGCCAGCTGGCGAGCTATCCCTTTCCTTTCCGGGTGGAGAGTCTCGAAAACGGCATCGCTATCATGAACAGCCCGCGCTCGGCGGAGGTGCCGGCCATGCGTTTTCTGCGAACCGCCTTCCCCGAACTCAGCAAGACGGCGGTCGACCATCCGGAGATGATGAAAGCCCAGGACACCCTGGCGGAGACCCAGTCCCGCGCAGCGGAACTCGTCAGGAGCTTTCCCGATGTGAACAATGTCCGCTGGGTCATTGATGAACGCTGGTTCAACGAGCATGGTGTCTTTTTGAATCTCGAAAACTAAAAGGCCTGCAATGTCAGGCTGCCATTGCTCGATGCTCTCTTCACCGAACTAAGGGGCTGGGGCATCACGCCGGACTCCTATAGTGACTTACCGCATGCCCTTGATTGAGGGACGCCCCCCCCCTACTGGCGGGGCCGCTGCTTCTTGTGGGTGTAAAGCCGCCGTTTTTTTGCAGGTATAAAAAAGCCCCGTGATCAATGACCACGGGGCCAACCGTAAGACAAAGCTCACGGACCGAAGATGGCTTACAGCCAGCTGTTGAAACCCGTCAGCCCGCTGTTAATTAGATAATTATAATATACGAAGGCGCGCGGCGCCAGCCATTGCCGAAATCAATAACAGGGCAGGATTGACCCGAGGCGTATAAACCCGGGAGATCTTCGGAACGTTACTCCAGGGTAACCAGTCGGTTCCGACCAGCTTTCTTTGCCCGGTACATCGCGTCATCGGCGCGGGCGAACAGGGTTTCCGGCGTATCGTCATCGCGCACCGCCGTAAGACCCGCACTCAGGGTTATCGTCACCGGCTGATTCTCGTAGTGAAACCCGCTTTCACCCACGGCTACGCGAATAACTTCGACCAGGGGGGACGCCGCCGACACTTCGGTTCTTGGCAGGAGGAGCACAAACTCTTCTCCACCCACTCGGAACAGATAATCCGTCTCACGAATGCGGTCACCGACAATACTTGCTACGGATTGCAGGGCCTTATCACCGGCAGCGTGCCCAAAAGTATCGTTAACCCGCTTAAAAAAATCGATGTCGAGCATCACCAGACAGAAGGTCTCTTTATAGCGTCGAAAGCGGCTCATCTCCTGGGCCATCATCTCGTCGTAGGCGAGTCGGCTGTGTACTCCCGTGAGGGTATCGCGCATGAGCTTCTCGCGATTCCGGTTGAGTTTTTCCTGGAGCTGCTCGGTTTCCGCTTCCATTTTTTCGATGCGAGAGCGGAGTTCTTCGTTACGCGTCTCCGCAAGGGAGAAGCGCTCCGCGTCCCTTTCTATAAACTCGGAAATGCCCTTACGGATGCTTTCAAGCGACTGGCTGACATCTGCCTTTAAGCGGGTGATATCCGACTCTTCTGCAATGCGCGATTGAATCTGCTCTACACCCGCATCCATGGCGTCGTGAAGTGCCAGGGCCTGCTCCCGCCCCTCTTTTAGACCGCTATGCTCTTCTCCCAGTACCTGGGAAATACCCCCGAGCTCCTCACCGACCTCCTGCATCAATTGCTGGAGTTCCTGCTTGTCACTGCTGATTCGTTGAATAAGCCCTCGAATCTCCGCAATCACCCGTTCGAGCACCCGGTGCCAATTGGAGCCCTTGTCGCGCTCCAAAGTCTCACGAAGTGTCTCGAAGGCACCGCTGCCCGGCTGTGTGACGGCAAATTCATCAATGAGAGTGAGAAGCACTTCCCGCGCATCAGAATGCACAGGGGGCGAAGAGGTCTCCTCGGCTTTGGTCTCGATCGCTTCCGCAGGCTTCGGCGCGGACCGGCCCGAATCCAGGCCCTTGATCTGACGACTCAGGTCACCCAGATCCGCCTCGAGATCTCGGGAAGCACCGCTTCGAATATGGGTCTGAATGCGCTGAAGCACCGCGTCAAGATCCGGGGAATAGCCCTCGGCGGCGATGGCGAGACGTGTAGCCACCCTCCGCAGGAGTTTGTCTGCAGACTCCCAGTCCCGGGACTCCGTGAGATACCGCTGTTTCCAGTCTTCCTGATCCGACATCACCCGGATTCCTCTCAAGCCAATCGCCGACAGAATTACTTAACGACGCAGACCTTCATGCCATCCATTTTCTTGGCCTGGTACATCGCCTCATCGGCACGGCCAATGGCGCTTTCGAGAGTGTCACCAGTAATGAGCTCCGTGACGCCACAGGAGATGGAAACGTCCAATGGCTTGCCATTGTCATTGAATCCCGCATTGAGCACTTCATCACAGGCACTGCGTGCAAACACCTCGGCTCCCTGGACGTGGGTATCGGGCAGGAGGATCACGAACTCATCACCCCCATAGCGACAGACGATGTCACTGGCCCGCGCGCGCCCTTGAAGCACATCAGATACTTTGACAAGCACCAGGTCCCCCGCCGTGTGACCGTAGGTATCGTTGATCTCCTTGAACTTATTGCAGTCCACAAACACGATGGACAAAGCTGCCCCCGAACGCTGCCAGCGCGCATAGAGCTCCTTGGTCCTTTCATCGTAGCCGGCGCGGTTGTAGACACCGGTCAAGGCATCCTTCAGTGCAAGATCGTTTTTGTTTCTGATCTCACTGCGCAGAATGTCGGCTTCATCTTCAAGGTGTGCGAGGCGATCGTTTAACTCCGCAACGCGGGCTTTGGAGCTTTCGTGCTGCTCGCGCTCGGCGATCACATGCTCTGCAACGCGCTTTGTCAGGTTGTCGAGGCCCGTCGCGATAACGCTGCGTATTTCGTGAATATCATCAGACTTTACCGCCTCGCCGAGGTCTCGAGTGTCCTTACCGACGCCGCTTTGCAAATCTTCCGAACGCTGGAGGGAGTTCTCTCCATCGTCGGACAGTAAGTTGAGAACCTCTTCAAAACCGTCAAGGCGCTGGCGGAGATCGCCGAGAAAATCCGTCGTCTGATTCCTCTCGGCGCGGATGCGGGCGTCAATGGTTTCGATTTCGTCGGTTACCTGGGCAAGGAGTTTTTGCGCCTGCTCGGGGTGCACCGCCTGTTCCAGGGCGTCCTTGATAGCGTGGCTACGCACGGCGTTACCGTTGAGAACATCGATGTGCTCCACCAGACGCTGCAATAACTGCACAAAAAGTGCGACGTAGCGATCTTCACTGGCGTCGGAACCGGATTTTTTGCCGAGCCAGCCCAGCACTCCGCTGTCGGACTTATCCCGCGTCGCCACCTCCTGAAGCGCCTCCGCCGAAGCGGCCAGCAAATCCACCAGTGCTTTCTGTCGGGCCATGGACGTGGTGCCCGAGGCAACCTGCTTCACCAGCTCGCCCATGCGCTCCTGCTCATCACCGCGCACGGGCATAGACTTGATTAACTTGCGAAGGCCAGAGAGGTCATAGCCGCCTTCAATAGTTTTGACCTTATCGGCGTTGACGCCGGTATTCGCCAGCATGGTGCGAGCAAGCTGCCCGGAGAGGCTTTCAATCTTGCCCGCATCGCCGCCACTCTTTAGCAGCTTGCGAATGCTTACGAGTAATGCATCGACTTCCTCATCCACACCGTCAGCCATGTGGGAGAGGCGCATTGCCAACTGTTCCAGAGCCTTGACCTTATCCATGAGCGCTATCAAACATCCGCAAAATCCCGAGGAGGAGCATACAACAGCCCTGCCTGAGACGCGATATCAACAGCCAGGTTAAACGTGGCGGTCCAGTTGCTCGTTCAGGCGATACACGTAAGCCAGGACTTCTGCGACGGCAAGGTAAAGCTCGGGGGGCACTTCCTCTCCCAGGGGTATCTGACAAAGGAGTTCCGTGAGCTGCCCGTCCTGCACGATGGGCACGTCGTTCTGGGATGCGAGCTCCACTATGCGATCTGCAATGGCGTTCTCACCCTTGGCCACAAGAAGCGGTGCACCCTCGCCGCTGTAGGAAAGCGCTGCCGATTGCGTGGCCGGCCCCTTAGCCGAGGATTGCGAGCGCTTGTCATTGTCACTCATGCGCGAAGATCCACCGCGGGCCCCGCCATGGGTTCCTCTGCAACACGCTGCCTGGGTACCAGCGCAGCCGTCGGACTTGTACTGACCGTGATTCCTCGACTCTTCAGCGCATCGACAAGGGATGGCATTCCCCCATCGATGAGCTGTCGCACGGCACTGTTTGCAGCGGCAATGTTCAGCGTCAACTCATCTCCCTGAAGTCGCATGGCAATCTCCAGGGCGCCCATAGCCCCGGGGGCCAACTCAAGCTTTACCCGCCACTGTTCTTCATCGCCTTTTTCACCCGCCTCACCTTCGGCCGCCTCGCGCCCTCCATCCCGGTCAATTTCCATGCGCAGATTGTGGACGGCACCCGCTACCTGCACAGGGATTTCCAATTGCCAATGGCGGGCGGCGGAGGCATCGGCAGGTTGCGAATTCAGTTGATGCAGGGTGATACGGCCCAACCCCGACTCCAGCTCGCGCTTCATGTCCAGAAGCGCCTCGGCATCCGCTGCGGGCAGAGCCATGGCCTCGATACGGGCCAGCGCAGCATCCACCCGGGCAAGGGCACGAAACAAACCGGCCTTCAGGTCGCCGGAAGGTGCTGCGGGGCCAGGCGCTGAGGAGGATGCTCCCCGATCCAGGGCGGCACGGAGCCCGCTCTCAAAAAACACGCCGGAATCACGCACAGCCTGTGCCACTCCCGCGGGTTGCGACAAAAGAGCCGGACGGTTCACCTGCTTCAGGAGTTGGCCCACGGAATCCGCCACCAGGGGCGGCAGGGGACTGGCGAGGATACTCGCCTGCAGGGATTGCAGCACATTACCCAGGGGCGGGCTGGCGATCCCCGAGGCATTGCCCGGTAACAACTGTAATGTGCCTCCCACATTGGCCGCTGCGGGATTGACCGTGGGATTAAGCACCCGCAACGTGGGCACGGGCTGAAGCTGACTCACCTCCAGCTGCAATCTCGCCCCCTGCTGAATGGGAATATCGGCGGTAGCGGTAATCTGCTGCCCACCCACACGCAGGACCAACTCCCCCGAGGGCAACTGGTTTGTCACCAGCGCGTTGAGCGTTTGACCGATCTGCCAGTTATTGATCCACAAGCCAAAATTGCGCTGATCAACACGGGCGGTGGTGAGTGCCAGTTGCAGTTCTTCCAAAACCACCTCTTGAGGAATTCACTCGACGCTGCGCCGATAACCCCGAAGCCGTAGTACGGCGCCGGCTTTTATTGCTACATTTACCCGCAGCAGACTGTGTATACTTTAGCGGCTAATTTGACAATGATCTTTACCGGGGACTGAGATGGATCTGGCAACACTACTGGGAATGGTTGGGGCAATCGGCATTGTCCTGGCTGCCATCCTCACCGGGGGATCGGCGCTGGTATTCATCAATGTCCCCTCCATTCTCATCGTGCTGGGCGGCACGGTGATGGTGGTGATGATCAAGTTCTCCATGGGCCAGTTTTTTGGCGCGTTCAAAGTCGCGCTCACGGCCTTTATCAACAAGAGTTCCGACCCCGAAGAGCTTATCGAGAAAATCGTTGAGCTTGCGAACATCGCCCGCAAGGAAGGCATGCTGGCCCTGGAAAACCAGGAAATCGACAACGACTTTCTCGACGAAGGCGTCAAAATGCTCATCGACGGTAACAGTCGTGAGGTGGTTAGCACCGTTCTGAGCAAAGATATGCAGCAAACCATTGAGCGCCATAGCTGGGGCGCCAAGGTGTTCAGCGCCACGGCAGATGTAGCACCGGCCATGGGTATGATCGGTACCCTGATCGGTCTGGTGCAGATGCTCTCGAATATGTCGGACCCCAAATCCATCGGACCGGCAATGGCCGTCGCACTGCTCACCACCCTCTACGGCGCCATGCTCGCCAACATGGTTGCCATGCCCATTGCAGACAAGCTGACTCTGCGAAAAGCCGACGAGCTCCGGGTTCGCTCCATGTGCATTGACGGCGTCCTTGCCATTCAGGAAGGGCAGAATCCGCGGATCATTGAATCCATGTTGAAAGCCTATCTCGAACCCGATAAACGCGGCGGCGATGATGGCTAGGCTCCTGCAAACAACTGATAGAGAAGACCATGTCTGACGACGACGGCCCCGCAGGATCGCCCGCATGGATGGCCACCTTTGCCGACCTTATGTCCCTGCTCATGTGTTTCTTCGTGCTGCTTCTATCCTTTGCCGAGATGGATGTGCAAAAGTTCAAGCAGATCGCAGGCTCCATGAAAGTGGCCTTCGGCGTGCAGAACGAATTCGAACTTGAAGATATCCCCAAGGGAACGAGCGTCGTCGCCACAGAATTCAGCCCCGGCGAAACCAGTGACACTATCGTGGATACCATTCAGCAAGTCACGGACCAGACCACGGACCCATCCCTTCGCGTTGGCGAGGGTGAGCTGGAAGACAGCGAAGCCGAGGAACTACTCCAGCAGAAGATCACCGCCCTCCTTGCCGAGACCGAGGCCGACGCAGACAAGCTCAAGGACATGCTGGAAGACGAGGTTCAGACCGGCAAGGTGGATGTCGAATCCGATGGCCGCACCATTACCGTCCGGATCCGGGAGCAAGGCTCCTTTCCCTCAGGGTCCGCAACGCTCAATACGGATTTTGTCCCCGTGATGGCGCGTATTCGCGAGGCCCTCACGGAAATACCGGGCACCATATCCATCGAGGGACACACGGACAGCACGCCACTGCGCGGCGGGCGTTATGAGTCCAACTGGGGGCTTTCTTCCAGCCGGGCGCTGTCCGTAACCCATGAACTCCTTCGCGAGGGCTTGCTCAAGGATGATCGCATGATGGTTGTGGGCTTTGCCGACACCCGCCCTTTTACCTTTAACGACACGGTGGAGGGACGCGCCTCCAATCGCCGCGTGGAAATCGTTATTCGCCAGGGTATCGAAGACGCCGAAGAATCCGAACTCAAAAGTATTCGCGATATCAATCCAGACGCCCTGGACATTCTGGGAATCGAATAAGCCTATGAGCGAACCACAAGCCAAGATCATGGAACGACGAAAGTACTACCGCATCAACGATGTGGTGCTGCTGCGCTATGAGGTCATGCCGGAACCTCCCGAAGGGCAGCAGCCCAGCGAAGACACGGGGGGCCTTGAGATTAGCACCGGCTCTCTTTTGGCCGAGCTGGACCGCGAGCTGAATAAAAGCGTGAATGCCGTCTGGCGTGAGAGCCCCATGGTCGCCCAGGCCCTCGGCCTGCTTAACCGCAAAATCTCGGTCATTGCGGCCCAGGCGCTGGACTATGAGGAAGAGGGCGTCCACTCCTACGACAGCAGCATGGTGAATCTCAGCGGCTGCGGCATCGCCTTTGAGGGACGCCAGTCCCTGGAGCCGGGCACGCGCCTTCAACTGAGCATTATTCTGAAGCCTTCCCAGGTAACGCTTTCCATTGCGGGAACCGTGGTCAGCTCCGAGGAGCGCCTTGACTCCGCTGCCCTGCCCTTCTGGATCCGCGTCGATTTTGATGACGATCTTCAGGCTCAGGAGCAGCTGATCCAGCACGTGGTGCAAAAACAGGGAGCCTTACTCTCGGACAGCCCCGGCCAGGAAAGCGGCGACTAACAGCGCTCGTCCAGGAAGCGTCCTTTCCGCCCCCGGGGCTCCCTGGGAGTCTCCTGACCCGCATTTTCAGACTCACGCTGTCGGCGCCTGCGGGTTGTCCGTTCACCGCTGCGGCGAAGCCTGCGCAGGGGCGGAGTGCCCGCCACGCCATTGACAGGACCCGGACCCGAGGAATCAACCATCGCCCACCACCTGGCTCAGGAGCGCACTTCGGACAAGAATCACCACGCGCCGATTTTCTGCGCGGCTCTCCTCCGTGAGGTTATCGGTGATGGGCCGATTGGGCCCGAAACCCACGGCGCTCAAGCGTGAGGGGTCTATGCCCTCATCTTCGAACACCCGGGCAACAGCGGCGGCCCGCGCCGTAGACAACTCCCAGTTCGAGGGAAACTGCCCGTTGCGAATAGGCTGGTTGTCCGTGTGTCCCTGCACCACAACTTCGTTGGGCAGGCCACCCAGGGTCTCCGCCAGGCGCTGGAGCATGGGGATAGAGCTGGCGAGCAAAGATCGGGACCCCGAGGGAAAAAGCATCCGCGCCGGTATCTTTATCTCCAGCCATTTATCGTTACCCGTTATCGCCAGCCTGTCTGGCGCAACTAAATCCCCCACGGCACTTTGCAGTGCGGTCTCCACGCCGGCAATCTCTTCCTCCGCCTGAATATCACCCAGGGCGGCATTGGGATTGGTCGAAGCGCTATTTGCAGCGGCCTGAAGAGGCACCCTCACCGCATCCCGCTCGGCATCCAGCTGGGGAAGTCCGATACGCGAGGACTGGGTACCGTCCCCATCGGGCCGGCTCGGGTCGTAGGACACGCCCGGGAGGCCAAAGGCCCGCACGATGGAATCGGAAAGCACCCGGAAGTTACCCACGTTGACCGCCGAGGTGGAATACATCACCACAAAAAATGCAAAGAGCAGCGTTATGAAGTCCGCATAGGACACCAGCCACCGCTCGTGGTTGTCGACACTCTCGGGAGGCTTGCGTCGCGCCATGACTAGTCGAGGTAGCCTTCGAGCTTGTTCTGAATAGTCTGGGGGTTATCGCCATCGGCAATCATCGCTATCCCATCGACCACCATCTCGTGGTACTGCATCTGATCGCCGGATACCGCCCTTAACTTGTTGGCAATGGGCAGGTACAGCAGGTTTGCGAAGCCCACGCCATAAATCGTTGCCACAAAGGCGACGGCAATACCTGCGCCCAGTTGCGTCGGGTCTGAGAGATTGTTCATGACATCGATGAGACCCAGCACCGCGCCGATAATACCGATGGTCGGCGAATAGCCTCCCATGGCTTCATAGACCTTGGCGGCCCGGGCGTCTTTTGCCAGGGCGTTGTCGATCTCTACGTCCATTACCGTGCGGATTGCCTCGGGCTCCAGTCCGTCCACCAAAAGCTGCAGGCCCTTCTGGGTGAGGTTGTCCGGCTCCTTGCCCACCCGTTCCTCCAGGGCGAGCAAACCGTCACGACGGGCGATACGGCTCCACTCGATGGTTTTCCCTAGCACCGCTTCACGATCAAAGGCCGGGGGGAGGAGGACCCATCGCAAACGGCCCAGGGCCCCACGGAAATCTCTCAGAGGCGTCTGAATCAAGACCGCACCAAAGGTGCCACCGATAACAATGACGAAGGCGGTGAGTTGCAGGAGGGCAGAAATATGCCCGCCCTCGAGCCAGTTCCCCCCGAGGATCGCGCCCACGGCAAGCGTGACCCCGAGCAGCGTCAGAAAATCAAAGCTGACGCCCGTGGATCCGCCTTTCTTTTTGGCCTTTGCCGACTTTGCCGGTTTTTTTGCCACGTCCGGCCCCCTAGGCGCGCCAGTGTGCGAGGGTAACGCGCAGACGCGCCAGCGCCTGCCCGTGCAATTGGGATACCCGCGATTCCGACACGCCCAGTACTGCTCCTATTTCCTTCAAATTGAGATCCTCGGCGTAGTACAACGACATCATCAGTCGCTCTTTCTCCGGAAGCTGGGCTACGGACTCCGCCAGAGCCTCACGAAAACCCTCCTCCCCTACTTCGTCAAAGGGATTCACGGTATTCAATACCGCATTCTCGGCCTCCGCGCTATCCTCAATATGGGTCATTCGAGCGCAGGCGAGCTGTCCCGAAAGCTGCTGGTACTCCGCCAGGGGCATATCAAGTTCAGCGGCGATATCCGCATCCTGCGCGGGATGTCCAAGACGCGCGTCGGCGCGTTCAATAGCGACTGACACCTGCCTCAACTGGGTCTGCACCGAGCGGGGCAACCAGTCATGGGCGCGAATCTCATCGAGCATCGCGCCTTTGATACGGATACCGGCGTAGGTCGCGAAGCTGGCGCCCTGCGAGGCATCGTAACTTTCCCGTGCACGGAGGAGACCAATGAGGCCCACCTGCATCAGGTCATCCACTTCGATTTCCGCAGGGAGTTTGGCCGCAAGGCGCAGACCGATCTTTTTTACCAGGGGGAGAAATTCGCGCACCAGCGCATCGGCGCTGGACGCCACAGGCTCTGCATAGGCCGACACCCGGCTCATAAATGCCTCAGACGCTACCGCTGCGATATTCGATGAGACGCTCAACAAAGAAACCCAGACCGCCTTCGGCCTGGGAGCGCGGCAGTGCCATCACTCGATCGCTGATCGCGCGCAGGGCCTTCGCGGAATCGCTGCGAGGATACTCCGTGACCACCGGTTTCTGGGCGCGCACCGCGCGACGGAGATACTCATCCCGGGGAATCGCGCCCAGGTAACCGAGGTGCACATCGAGAAACCGATCCGTCACCTTGCACAGCTTTTCAAAAAGCTGACGACCCTGAAGATCGTTATCCACCATGTTGGCAAGCACTTGAAAACGCTTGAGGTTGCAGTGCTGGTTCAGCACCTTGACCAGCGCATAACCGTCCGTGAGCGACGTTGGCTCGTCACATATCACCACAATCAGTTCCTGACAGGCGGCAGTGAAGGTCAACACCGTTTTGTCGATGCCCGCCCCGGTGTCCACAATCAGCGTATCCACGGGCACCGCCAGCTCACTGAACGCCCGGACAAGACCTGCCTGCTCCGTGGGCGACAATGCCGCCATACGGGCAACACCGGAAGACGCCGGTATCACCCGAATGCCGGCGGGACCCGGTATGAGGATCTCTTCGAGGCTGCGCTCCCCGGAAATCACGTGCTGGATATCGTATTGGGGCTTGAGACCGAGAGCGATGTCGACATTGGCCAGACCAAGATCTGCATCAAAGAGCAACACATCCTGGCCGCTCTCAGCCAGGCTCACTGCCAGGTTGACGGCTACGTTGGTTTTGCCAACGCCGCCCTTACCGCTGGTAACCGCTATGACATTGACCGGGGCTGCGCTGACCGTCACTGTGTTTTTATCCCCACCATTGTCTGATCACCGCTGCTCTTTACGCCATCTTGTGGAAGGGCAAGCTTCCCGAAAATGGCGCGTCCTTAAACCGCCGCCCGCAATGATTGCCCGGCCGTTGGGCTGTTTCCCAACTCCGTCAGCTGCACCGCGCGGCGCACCAGATCCATACCATCGGTCCGACGGAGATCTTCTGGTATCCGTTGCCCGTCACTGTATCCCAATACGGGCAGCTGCGAGCTGATCAAAACGTCTAACACGCCGCCCAGACTCTGAGCTTCATCGACTTTGGAAATGATAGCACCGCTGAGGGTGTGGGGCGCAAAGTTCGCAGCCAGCGCCCGACACTGAGATGGCTGCGCCGAGGCCGCGAGAACCATGAGATGCCGCACGGGCTTGCGGAGTTCGCGAATAAGCGCATATTGCCCCTGAAGCCTCGCGTCATGCTGGCTCATGCCTGCCGTATCGATGTAAATCCGTCGGCCCTGCATTTTGCGCAGGGCGAGGGAGAGCGTATGGCGGTCGCTGGCGGAAAATAGCGGTATCCCCAGAGCATCTGCAAAGCTCGCCAACTGCTCCTGGGCACCTATGCGGTAATTGTCCAGGGTAATCAAACCAACCATCTCCGGACCCAGACGCTGAATATCCCGCCCTGCGAGCCGCGCCACGGTGCTGGTTTTACCCACGCCGGTGCCACCGTAAACGGCGGTGATGTTGCCGGGCAACTGCTCCAGGTCTGAGGCCTGTAAGCGCTCCGCGAGGGCGGCCAGCACCTGCCGCCATCCGGCCTCCACGCGCTTCCCACTGGCGTGGTGATCAAGAAGCGCCCCCGCGAGTTTTCGCGACAGGCCCATGCGCAGCAGACGCTGGCGGAGCACCGATTGAGGCGCGCGGGTGTTAGCCGCTTCCTGCCAGCTGCGTGTCCCCAACTCCTTGTCGAGGATGCCGCGCAGACGCTGAAGCTCTCGCTCCAGGGCTTTGAGCTGAATTTCGTTGGTTGGTGTTGAGACGGCCTCGCGCTCCCTGGCGGGGCGCTTAGAAGCCCGGGGAGTCGCCCCGTTTACCGCCTGCTCCACATCCACGGCAGCAGTAATTTCGATCAGCCCGGCGACGCGGCGATTCGCGAGAATCAGGGCATCGGCACCCAGCTCTGCGCGAACCTGCGCCATGGCGCTACGGCTATCTTTTGCAGTGTACTTTTCAATTCTCATTGTCTCTCACCTCTATCTCAGGCCGCTGCGGTTGCAGCCCCCGCGACATTGTCCGCGCCCCTGTTGGCATCACCCCCGGGGTTACTGCCCACCGTCGCTACGACACGTATCGATTTACTCGGCGGTATCTCCTCGTAGGCCAAGATGTAAAAGTTACTCATCCGCCCCTTGAGAAGCCGGGACAAAAACAGCCGGATATTACTGGCAACCAGCAGCACCGGATTGTGGCCATCCGCCTCAAGCTTGCCCGAGGCCTGAATCACCTGCTGAATAACCGCATCCATCAACGAGGGCTCCAAACCACCGGGACTTCCCTGTACGGAGGAAAGCAATATCTGTTCCAACTGCGAGTCGAGCACCATTACGGGCATTTCCCGCGACGTACCGTTGACGGTCTGGAAGATGGCGGGGCCGAGAGCGACCCGAACTTTGGCGGTGAGAGCGTCAGAATCATGACCCTTGCCCCCGTTATCGGCGAGGGCCTCGGCGATGGTGCGCATATCCCGAACGGGGATACCCTCTTCGAGGAGGTTGTGAACCACCCGCGTCACCTCGGACAGGGACATCAAGCCGGGCACGAGACTCTCCACCAGCTTCGGTGAACTCTTCGCCAGTTTGTCCAGCAACTGCTGCACCCCGTCCTGCCCGATGAGTTCGTGGGCCTGGTTCTTGAGAATCTGACTGAGGTGCGTCGCAATCACGGTGCTGCTGTCCACCACCGTATAGCCCATGGTCTGGGCTTCATCCCGCTGGGACGCATCAATCCACACCGCATCCAGCCCGAAGGTCGGGTCCTTGGTGGCAACGCCTTCCAACTCACCAAACACCTGTCCGGGGTTGATGGCCAGCTCCCTGCCGGGAAACACCTCACCTTCACCGGCAATCACGTCGTGAAGACTGATGCGATAGTTATTAGGGGACAGATCGAGGTTGTCACGGATGTGCACCGAGTGAACGAGAAAACCCAGCTCCTGGGAGAGCTTCTTGCGCACACCCTTGATACGACTGAGCAAATCCCCGCCCTGATTGCGATCCACAAGAGAGATCAATCGATAACCGACCTCCAGGCCTATCTCATCCACCTGAGCCACGTCATCCCAGCTCAGTTCCTTGGCCTCGGTCGGCTTGGGCGCTTCCACAACCTCGGGCTCCGCAAGCTCCGGGGTGGGTTGGGCCCGCAGATATCCCACCACAGCGAGCACCACGGCAATGCCCAGAAACACCGTATTTGGCATACCGGGAACCAAGCCGATGATGCCGACGATCGTGGCCGCCACAAAGAGAATCCTGGGATTATCCGTGAGCTGCGACACCACCTCGGCGCCCATATCGGCGGTGCCGGACATGCGCGTCACAATAATCGCCGCGGCCGTAGACAGCAGCATGGAAGGGATCTGCGCCACGAGCCCATCACCGATGGTAAGGAGCACATAGTTCTCCGCCGCCTGGCTGGCGCTGAGATCATGCTGGAGTGTGCCGATGGCGAAACCACCGAGAATATTGATAAACAGAATCAGAATACCGGCGACGGCATCACCGCGAACGAACTTGCTCGCACCGTCCATGGCGCCGTAAAAGTCCGCTTCCCGGCCCACCTCTTCCCGACGTCGCAGGGCGTCATCCTGGGTGATCAGTCCCGCATTCAGATCGGCATCAATAGCCATCTGCTTGCCGGGCATGGCATCCAGGGTAAAGCGCGCAGTGACCTCAGAGATACGCCCCGCACCTTTGGTGACCACCACAAAGTTGATCACCACGAGGATCGTAAAAAGCACAAGACCGACGGCATAGCTGCCGCCCACCACAAATTCACCAAAGGACTCGATCACGCTGCCCGCAGCGGCCGTACCCGTATGGCCCTCCAGCAGCACCACCCGCGTTGACGCCACATTCAGACCCAATCGCAGGAGCGTGGAAATGAGCAATACCGTGGGAAACACCGCAAATTCCAGGGGCCGCCCGGCGTAGACGGCAGCCAGCAAAACGATGATTGCCAGGGCTATATTGAAGGTGAAGAGCACGTCGAGGATCACCGGCGGCAGGGGCAGCACGATCATCGACAGCAGGAGCATCATGACCAGGGGCGTACCGATTCCCGTCAAAAACGCCATGGGGCCGGCATTCGCGCCGGGCAAAGCCTTAGTCGTCGCCATCGCCTGGCTCCTCATCCATCAGATGTTGGTAGTTTTCCGGCACATCCAGATCCGTGGGCCGGGGCACGTAGTCCGTCGGACGCGAGCGACGCAACTGAAACAGGTAGGCCAGGACCCGGGCCACGGCGAGATACAGATCGCCGGGGATTTCGTCGCCCACCTCGGTGCTGGCATAGAGAGCTCTCGCCAGGGGCGGTGCTTCGTAGAGGGGCACGTCGTGTTCCGTCGCAATGGTGCGGATCTGCAAAGCCAGTAAATCCCGCCCCTTCGCCACAACCCGAGGAGCGCCGGCGCCGTCCGCATAGGACAGGGCTATGGAGACGTGGGTCGGGTTCGTGATGACGACATCCGCTGTGGGCACATCCTGCATCATGCGCCGCTGGGAGACCTCGCGCTGGAGATTTCGAATGCGCTGCTTGACCTCCGGGCGACCATCGGTCTCTTTCATTTCGTCGCGCACTTCCTGCCGGGTCATGCGCAGCTGTTTGTTGAAGTTCCAGAGCTCAAAGGGCACATCAAACATCACGATGAGGACCATCGCCGAACTCAGAACGATCAGCGCGATCACCAGCATGCTCACAACCCGGCTGCTTGCCTCGCCGGGCGTCAGGGCGCTGAGCGTCAGGATGTCCCGCTCAAAGGCCATGATCATGAGATAAGCAACGGCCATGAGCAGGAGAAACTTGATGAGCGCCTTGGCGAGCTCAGCGAGACCCTTGAGGGAAAACACTCTGCCCAATCCTTTTACGGGATCGAGTTTCTCAAGCTTGAAGGCCATGGCCTGAACACTGAAGGACCAGCCGCCCATAAGCAGAGGCCCGGCAAGGGCCGCCACCACGGTAACCGCAAACAGCGGAGCGAGGGCCAGAAGCGTCGCCGAAGCCATGTGCATGAACCGCACGGGGAGCTGCTCCGCATCAAAGGCCGCCGCGCGATCGACGCTAAAACCCGAGATTGTAATCGCAAAAAGGTCATCCACCAGACTGCCCCCGAGCACCCAGAGACCCACACCCGTGATGAGCAGGGAGAGCATGGTGTTGAGCTCCCGGGAACGGGGCACCTGGCCTTTTTTCCGCGCCTCTTCCTTGCGGCGCTCTGTTGGCGGTTCCGTGCGTTCCTGACCTGTCTGTTCTTCAGCCACCGCGCCCTCCCCTGATTACCCCAGCACCAGCAGAGTCTGCTCGAGCCCGAGGCTGAGAAAACGCTGAAGCGTAGAAATGAACATGGGAAGCGCCAGAAGCATGAACACGAATCCGGCAATGATGGTCACGGGAAAGCCCACGGCAAAAATGTTGAGCTGGGGTGCCGCCCGGGTGATCACGCCAAAGGCGACGTTGATCATGAGAATCGCCGTCAGCGTAGGTAGGGCCAGGAGCAGTGCGCTGGCAAAAAGCTGCGTACCCAAAGACGCCACGTTAGAAAACATGCCCTCGGGGCTGATGGCGCTGCCCACGGGCACCAGGCCAAAACTATCCACCACCGCGCTGATGAGAATGAGGTGCCCGTCGATGGCCAGAAACAGCAAGGTGGCAAGCACCACGTTGAGCTGACTGACCACGGGCACCTGCACACCGTTTTGGGGATCCACGGACATGGCGAAACCCAGGCCCATGCTCATGGCGACGCTATGCCCCGCCACCACCACGGCAGCAAACACCAGTTGCATCACAAAACCCATGACCAGACCGATGGCCACCTCCCGCAACGCCAACACCAGACCCACGGCGGACAGGGGCTCCACCACGGGGGTGGTGGGTAAGAGGGGTGCTACCAGAGCGGCGACCAGCACGGCAAGAAGCACCCGCACCCGGACGCTGATGGAGGAATAGCTGAATATGGGCGCCGCAAGAAACATCGCCGATACACGCAAAAAAGGCCACAGGTAGGTGTGCAGCAAGAGGGTTAATTCTTCGGGGGTGAACTCCATGGCGTTCACCCGAGGAGGGACGGGATCTCTAGAAAGAGCCGCCGGGAGAAGCTCACCACCACCTGTATCATCCAGGGGCCCGCCACAAAAAGCGCGACCACCAGGGCCAGCAGTTTAGGAATAAAGCTGAGGGTCATTTCCTGAATCTGGGTCGCCGCCTGGAAAATACCGATGAGCAAACCCACGGCCAGAGCAGATAGCAGCAATGGGCCCGCCAGCAGCACCGCCAGCCACAGCGCATCCTGTCCTACCGCAAGTACTGTTTCCGGTCCCATGCTCCGCTCCTACACCGTAAAACTGGTGACAAGGGTGGCAGCGATGAGCGACCAGCCATCGATGAGCACAAACAGCATGAGCTTGAAGGGCAGGGAAATGAGCATGGGCGACAGCATCATCATGCCCATGGACATGAGCACTGCGGCAACCACCAGATCAATAATCAGGAAGGGCACGAACATCAGAAAACCAATCTGAAAAGCCGTCTTGAGCTCGCTGGTGAGAAAAGACGGGAGCAGCACTACCATGGGTACATCATCCCGGGTGTTGAATGGCTCGTAGCCACCAAGCTCTGCAAACAGTAATAGATCCGTTTCCCGGGTCTGCCCGAACATGAACTCCCGGAAAGGTATCTTCGCTGCGTCCAGGGCTTCGCTAAAACCCACGGTTTCGTTCATGTAAGGCTGGAGGGCCGTAACCCAGGCCGTCTCAAAAACCGGCGCCATAATGAACAGGCTCAGGAACAGCGAAAGACCCAGGATAATCTGGTTGGACGGTGTCTGGGCCGTACCCAGGGCCTGGCGCAGGATAGCCAGGACGATAAGAATCCGGGTAAAGGACGTCATGGTGATGAGCGCTGCGGGAATCAGCGTCAGCAGGGTCATGAGCAGCAGAATCTGGATGCTCATGGAGTAGTCGTTGCCACCGGCGGCGCTGGGCTGTACCGATACCAGAGGAATCCCCGCCTGCGCCAGTGCCGTTTCAGGCATCAACAGCAGCATCAGCGGTGCGACAATAGCGAGAAGTGTTTTCACGACTTGCTGCCCAGCGGATTTGCCGCGCGCAAGACAGCAGCAAAATCCGGTGTCGGGGTCTGCGTCGCTTCCTCAGTCACCAAAGCTTCGGGGAGTACATGGAGCTTGCGCACGGAGCCGGGAGCTACGCCAATGAGCAGCTGCTCGCCACCCACTTCCATGAGCACCACCTTTTCCCGCTGACCAACACTGGCGCTGCCCAGGACGCGCAGGGCGGAGCCGCTGGTTCCCACGGTGCCGTTAAAGCGCTTGAGAAAATAAACCACGGCAAAAAGACATACGAACACCAGGACCAGGGAGCCGAGGACCTGAAACAGGTAACCGGCACTGAAGAGCTCCGGGGAGCTGCCCGTCTTTGCGATGCCCACCGCTTCCTGCGCGGTTTCCTGCACCTTTTCCTGGGCAAGGCTTCGCGACGCAATCAGCGGCATGAGCAAAACCGGCAATGGTGAGCGCAAGGTCTTCATTTCAGTTTCTTGAGTCGCTCCGACGGACTGACGACATCGATGAGCCGCAGACCGAACTGCCCGGCGGATTCCACCACCTCACCGCGGGCAATGAGGGTGCCGTTCACCATCAGATCCAGAGGCTCTTTCACGCCCCGGTCCAGACTGACGATGGATCCCTGGTTCAATGCCAGGAGATCCTTGATGGGTAACTTTGTACGGCCGATCTCTACGGACAGAGTGACCTGCACATCCATGAGCAGATCCAGATCGATCTTGCCACCGGCACTTGCTGCCGCCGGAGGTGCCGTGCTCTGAAGCTCCTCGGGAGGCTCAGCTGCTACGGCGTCTGTCGCTTGTTCATCACTCATTGTGTTCTCCTTGCCTTAACTTGCTGCGGGAAACAGCAGACTGGCCAACCGATGGAGTTGCACGGCTTTTACGCCGTCGAAACTGCCGTAACGTCCCTCTGCCAGGGTGACGTTGTCGACTTTCAAACTGACCTGCTCCGCCGGAGCCAGGGGTATGACCGCGCCGGCCTCGAGTTCAAGGAGGTCTGCCAATGCGATGGATTGCGTCGCCAGCACACCGGCCACTTCCAATTCAATGCCCGGCAACTCCCGGCGAAAAAAGGGTTCCCAGGTCTGCCCCTCGAATACATCATCCTGTTTCCGCGGCGGCGCAAAGCGCTCTCGGTAGGGCTCCAGCGCGGCGAAGGGAAGCATCACGCTGAGCGCACTGGAAAAATCTCCGGCGCTAAGGGTAAAAGCGATACGCAACAGCATTTCCGAAGCCGGCAACATTTCCAGGCGATCGGGCATGCCGAGGGTGTTGATCTCCCCGGCCTCCAGAGGCAATTTGTCGACCCAGGAATTGATCATGCTGCTGAGCTGAAACTCCGCAATACGCTCGGCAAGACGCAGCTCCGTGGGAGTTAGATTGCTGCGCGCAGATTCCGCGGGGCCACCGCTGCCACCACCGAAATAGGCGTTGACGACAAACGACAGCAGATCAGCAGGGGCGATGGCGAACACGGGACCCGCCAGAGGCGAGAGCGTGGTAGTGCTAACCGCAACGGTGCGCTCAAGAGACGCCACCGCATCAGCAACGGTTAACAGGGAGGGGGTATCACCACGGACAGTGAACTCAATGGAGAATCCGGATTCCAGAGCCTCCCCCAGTGCCTCTGCGTGACGTTCCACCAGAGGCCCGAGGGCGGTAAATTCGCGGAGCAGTGACTGCTCCCGCGCGGCAAAGTCAAAGCGACGGAATTGGCCATCGTCAGCAGCATCAGCCGCCGAGGTGTCGTCGTCAACGCTTTCCATGAGCGCATCGATCTCACCTTCTGTCAGGACGTCTTCACTGGCCATTCCCGCTCCATGATCATTGCAAGACAAAGTTCTCGAAGTAAATCTTCTCGATACCGTCCGGGGGTGTCAGCCCCAGCGCCTGATTTACCGCCTTGAGCGCGTCCGCACGCAGTGCGTCCTTGCCCTCTATGGTTTTCAGTGCCCCAAAATCCTGCACACTGAACAACGTGATCAATCCGTCGCGTATCGCCGGCATATCCCGGGATGCCTGATCGATGGCGTCCTGGCTATAGCCCATAAGCTGCATCTCAGCCTGGACGTAGCGGGTTTTTCCCTTGTACTCCAGGTTCACCAGGAGCTTTTCAACGTCCAGATACAGGGGCACTTTGGGAGCCTCCTCGACGACCTCTTCAACGGCATCCGCTTCTGCCTCGTCGCCGCCGGAGAGCAACAAAAACGCCGCTGCACCACCTCCAAGCAAAACGACAACCGCCACGATGACAATGATTAACTTTCCCTTGCCTCCGGACTTTTTTTCGGCTTCCGGAGCATCTCCACCCAGGTTCAAGTTGTCTTTGTCAGCCATTTGTTCTCTCCCGTGTCATCGGCTTTTCGCTGGTCCGCCGCGCAGGAATACACGGAGAAGACTCAGCAATTGCCATACCAGTGGAAATTTCCACCATAAATACAATGAGTTACAGATACTTGGGGTTGCCGGGCGCCGGTATTTTGACGTCTTAAAATGACCCGGACGTCAGTAAACACACACCCTTCAGCAACCCCGTTAAGGTCCCGGGAAAGATGGTAGAACGAAAGACGCCCGGAGAAAACGATTCCCCGCGGAGATCACCGGCGGTACAGACGCGGGGAGCGTCATGGCGACGCTCAGATCGGCCTGAAAATTAAGATCAGCTGGATTGGGCTTGCGCGAGGGATTCCGGCACTCGGTTTAAATATAGGTGTCGATGCGCGCCTTGCCGGCGTCATAAATCAGCGACCGGGAATCGTCGCTGTCTGCAGCATCGGCGACAGCGGCTTCATCCGCTGAAGACTTACCCTCACCCCGTTCACCACTCTCACTGCCACGGCCGAGATCACCCTGCCCCACGTCCGACTGGGCCAGCTGCAGACCACTCTGCTCCAGCATCTCCCGAAGTCTGGGCATGGACTGTTCAATAGCATCCCGGGCCGCGAGGGTTTCGGCGGTGAACACCACTTTGGTTTGATCACCCTCGGTGGTCACGGTCACCTGCAGGCGACCGAGTTCAGCAGGGTGTAGCTGCAGACGCGCTTCTCTCACACCGTCACGCACCAGGGTCTTCATTCGGGCCGTGAGCTCTCCAGGAAACTCGCCATCATCCGGCGCCCGCGTGAGGGAGTATTCCGGCACGGCGGCGGTCGCTGGCGTAGCCGATGGCGGCGTAGCGCCGACAGAGGGACTGAGCACCGCGGTGGCCGGGGTTGCGCCCGTCGGTGTCAGTCCTTCACCCCGAGGTGTTGAGACAGCACCGCCGGAGATGTCGCTCAAGGTCGCACCCTGCATCTCTGCGACGGAGCGCTGCCCTGTATGCTCAGAGCCCATGCCGGAACGCAACCAGTCTACGGTGCTGCGATTCAGGACATCCGTCACGCTTGTAGGGCCCGAGGCCTGAGCCGTCACGGCGCGCCGGGTATCCATTGCGAGGGCGTCGCCCGGAGACGGGCTCCGGTTAGGATCCGCAGCCTCCGCTCCCGTCAGAGGTTTGGAAACAAAGCCTGCCGTGGCGGAAGCGGCCGTCTCCGCGGTCGCTGCTACCGACCCGTTAACTGCTGCGGTGGTCGCCCCGGGGGTCACCACAGGGGAATTCGAATTAGGATTCGCTCCGGATTTGACCGTCTCTGCAGCAGACACAAGCGCACTGGCTGCAGAAGACAGCTCTGGCGATCCCTGAGACAGCGACACCGGCGGCGCCGAAGTGCCGGATGCCGACAGGAGCTCACCGCCCTTCCCTGCGGCCGCAGCTTGGGTGCTCGCCGTTACCAACCCGTTGACCGCGGATGGCTCCGCGGTTTTCAGGGAGACATCTCCCGGTGTTTTTGCATCACCCTGACCGGGTAGCGGCCATTCACCCACGGCGGTTGACCCCGCCGGCACAGTTATTGGCTGAGCATCCGAAGGGGTTAACCCGGCAGCAGATTCACCTGGCGCGAGGGGCGAAAGGCTGGCCGAAAAGGCCATTGGGGCCGGCGTGGTTTCTCGGGGCGCAGAGGAAGATACAGCGGTAGTATCGGCCTTGGACCCCGCTTCCATGCTCGCTACACCCCCTTCAGAGCGGGGATCGGGCTTGACTGTCGCTGCAGTGGCTTCTGTGGCTTGAGTGCTGGCAGCCTCGCGCGCAGTGCTTTCGGCAGTGTCTTTCCCTTCCTGCGGCAAAGCCTTGCCGGCGGCTTTCTCCGCTCCTGCCTGCCCGTCGGTGCTTTTTTCTGACTGAGCGTCGCGGGATCGCTGACCGTCCAGAACTTTGGAGAACGCGCTATTTTCGCCACTTTTAGCTTGATAATTGCCGACTTTAGCGGCTTTTACCCCCGCAGTCTCCGTGGGAGCTACGGTGAGCAAGGGCGAGTTAACACGGTCTGCCATGACGGCCTCTTCTGTTTCAAACGATCGACTTACATCAACAGAGCAAAGCCTATGCCAATTCAGGCACCCGAATCGTGACGCTGGAGGCTCATTTCATCGCTCTGCTTTTGCTCCTGCTTGTCCGTCTCGCGAAGAAGATCGAGGCGCCCGCGGTTCACAAGCTCATCCACGCTGGAACGTCGCAGACTCCGATCGACAAGGGCCTCCCGATGCGTCTCCAGCTCTGCCTCGCTGCGACTCACCTCCTGATCCTGGTGGCTGATAGCGTCGTTAAGGTTGCGAAGAAACAGGCGGTAGTCCGCCAGCTGCCGGGCATCCATCCCGGTGCTCGCCATCGCCTGAAGACGCTGCTCGTACTCCTGTTTGAATTGTTCGAGCTGGGAGCGGCGGGCGGCAGACTGATCCAGAGCCTGCTGGCTTCGCTGCAGAGTGCCCGCTGCACGACTCTCCTGGGAGCGCGCAAGCATGGCCACCTTGTCGAGTTTATCGAGCTCCATCAGCCTGCCGCTGTTCCATTACCAAGATGTCGCGCCGTGTTTTGAAGATCGCCAAGGCTCTGCGCCATATCCACCTTCTGATGCTGGGGCTGGCGAATGATCTGGCGAAGGGGCTCGTGGGCGCGGAGGGCCTGATCAATCTTTGGATCACTGCCATGTTCGTAAGCCCCAATGGAAATCAAATCCCGGTTCTGACGATACACCGAGTATAGCTCTTTCAGGGCCCGGGCAAGGTCCTGCTGCCCCTCATCAGCAATACCGGGCATGGCCCGACTCACGGACGCCTCCAGATCGATAGCAGGAAACAAGCCCGAATCCGCCACCTGGCGCGAGAGCACAATATGACCATCGAGAATGGCCCGGGCGGCGTCGGCAATGGGGTCATTGTGATCATCACCCTCCACCAGCACGGTATATACCGCGGTGATGGACCCCTCGGGACCGTTCCCTGCCCGCTCCACCAGATTAGGGAGCAAGGAAAACACCGACGGCGGATAACCCTTGGATACCGGGGGTTCTCCAACAGCCAGTCCGATCTCCCGCTGCGCCTGAGCGAAGCGGGTGAGGGAATCCATCAGCAGGAGCACATCACGGCCCTGATCGCGGAAATATTCGGCAATCGCCGTGGCGCGCCAGGCGCCATGCACCCGCATCAACGGCGGGTAATCCGCAGGCGTTGCAACAACGATAGCCCGGGCGAGCCCCTGGGGCCCCAGAATATCCTCGATAAATTCCCGTACCTCGCGACCCCGCTCTCCCACCAGGCCCACGACAATGACATCGGCCTCGGTGTGGCGGGTCATCATGCCCAGGAGCGTGCTTTTGCCGACACCACTGCCCGCGAAGAGCCCCAGGCGCTGGCCCTTGCCCATGGTCAGAAAGGCATTGATAGCTCTGACACCCACGTCCAGAGGTTCCCGAATGGGGCGACGGTCCAGGGGGTTGAGTGCTTTTGCCCGCAAGGCCACGCTGTGGCTGCAATGGGGCGCAGGCCCACCATCAAGATAACGACCGGCGCCGTCGATGACCCTGCCAAACAGCTGTTCGTCAACGGCAACGGTCGCGCGCTCGCCCAGGGGCTGCACCCGCGCGCCGAGCTGCAGGCCCGACACATCGCCCTCGGGCATGAGCACCAACCTTCCCTCGGCAAAGCCGACAATTTCCGTGTCCACCACGGTACTGCCACTCACCACGCGACAGCGCTCGCCAATGGCGCCATCACAGCCCTCTGCTTCGAGCTTCATGCCGACCATACGCATAAGCCGACCTTCACAGAGAAGCTTCGGCGCGTGCACATGAGCAGCGAGGGTGTGCAGTCGCTGCCCCACGCGCTGTTGCTGTAGCTGACGATGGGTCAGGCCCGAGGACATGCCTCTCACATCTCCTCGGACGAGAGATCGGGAGAGGCACTCTCTCTGACGGTTGCCGCCTGCGGCGTATCCTCCAGTTCCTCGGGAACCCCGGCATCGGCACGGAGCGCTCCCAGGGCAGCCTCGATGCGCGATTCCACGGACGCATCGACAAAACTGTGTCCGGCGCGAAGCTGCAATCCCCCGCGCTGCATACCCGGACTCTCATGAACTGTGAAGCGCTCATCCGTGACCAGGCCCAGGTCCCGGCAAAGCGCCGCATCCTCGGGGTTCAGGCGCAACTCCACGGGTACCGACACGGACCCGAGAGCCGCCAGAGCATCGGCCAAAACCTGCTCTATATCCACGCCTGCTTCCAGCTCCCGGCGAACCACCGCCCTCGCTACGCGCTCGGTGATCGCAAGAAGCTCCCTGAGGAGCACCGCATCCGTATCCTCAAAAGGTGCTGCCATGGCGTCCAGGAGCGCGCGCAGCTCGCCGACAATACTCTCGGCCTGGGCCCGCCCGGCGGCAAGACCTTCGGCGTAGCCTTTATCAAAACCCTTACGACGTTCCGCCTCTTCGTCAATCGCTGCGGCCTGCGCATTCGCCGCGCGCGCCCCGGGGGCTCCCGCCTGTGACAGGGCGTCGAGCACCGACGGTGACCAGCGGTCCCCGGCCTGATCGGACTCAGACAAAGTCATCTCCGCCCTTGCCAATCATAAGCTCGCCTTCGTCTGCCAACTGTTTGGCGGTACCCAGAATTTCCTTTTGCGCCGCCTCTACCTCCGCAAGCTTCATGGGACCTTTTGCCTCCAGGTCCTCGCGGAGCATATCGGCGGCCCGGGACGACATATTCCCAAAGAATTTTTCCTGCAATTCGTCATCAACGCCTTTCAGTGCAACGACCAGGGTATCTACGGAAATTTCCCGAATAAGGCGCTGCATACCGCGATCATCCAACGCCGCGAGATCATCAAAGACAAACATCAGCTCGGCGATTCTGTCGGTAATTTCCGCATCGTTTTCGCGCAGGGATTCCATGACCGAGGCTTCGAGATCCGCATGCACGTTATTCATGATGGCGGCGGCACTGGTCATACCATTGACCGCGCGGGGTGGCGTCTTGGAGGCGCGACCGAGTTGCTTTTCAAGCACCTTATCCAGCTCCTCCATGGCCGCCGGATCGATCATCTCAAGCCTGGCAATGCGCAGCACAAGATCCGAACGAATCCCTTCGGGAAGCTCCCCAAGAACCTCGGCAGCCTGCTCCTCTTCCAGGGAAGCCAGGACAATCGCCATAATCTGGGGATGCTCTTCCATGATGATGTCCGCAACACTGCCGGCATCCATCCATCGGAGAGCCTCGATCCCGCGGGTTTTTGCTTTGCCAGGCATCACCTTGGAGAGCATGCTGCGGGCTTTTTCTTCCCCCAGAGCCTGTACCATCACGCGCTGGGCAAAGTCTGAGGCACCAATCCCCAGGGGATTGATGGACCCCGCCTTGGTATTGAATTCGTCGAGAACCTCCGCCAGCTGATCATCGGAAACCCCGGAAAGCGTCGCCATGGCCTCGCCGACCCGCTGGACTTCCCGAGGTTCCATATGACGCATGATCGACGCGGCGGAATCCTCCCCCACGCCGAGCAAAAATATAGCGGCCCGCTGTGCGCCGCTCAGCTTAGATCCTGCCTCAGCCATCATCTGATACCCAATTCCTGACTACCTGCGCGGCCCGGTCGGGCTCGCCTGCGGCGACGGACCGCGCCATCTGCAACTGTTGCTGGTACCCACCAGCTCCCCCGTCACCGGAGGTGCCTGGCAGTCCCGCCTGATTCTGTCCACCCAGGGTCACCTGATCGTCACTCATGCCCGCGCCGCCCAGCGCCGCGACCGCCTGTCCGTCAGGTCCCTGAATACCCTGCGGTGATTGCATCATAGGCACGGGCACCGCGGCAAACTTCACGAGAGGGCGCACTACAACAAAAATCAGGCTCAGCAATACGATAAGCGCCAGGAGGCCTTTGCCCAGCTGCCAGATCCAGTCCTCCTCAAGGATAGAGCTTTCGATCACCGCATCCTCGATCGCTGGTGCTTCAACGAAGGATGCGCTAATCACGCTCACCGTATCACCTCGGGCGGCATCAAAGCCTACGGCCTCGCGCACCAGGGAGGTCACCTCATCGATGCGCTCCTGGGGCATGGGTTCCCGCGTGGTGGTCCCATCGTCGGCGGTGGATTCGATGTAGTCGAGGACAACGGCAATCGACAGCTTCTGCAGAGTGCCCGGCGTCTCTCGAACGTGACTGATGGTCTTGTCCATCTCATAGTTAACGGTGGATCGACGACTGGTGCGGGCGGGGGGAATCGCACCGAGCTGAGCCGTTGCATCGACATTCACGCCCGTATTGACACCCGCGTTGGCACCAAGATTTGGCTGAGCCTGCTGGGCCGTCACGGTGGTATCAATGGGCGGCTCATTGGACAGCGTGCCCGGCACACCGCCGCCGTAGGGCTGATTGGAAGTCTCCTCAGAGGTCTGCTCACTGCGCACCCGCGTGTCGGGGGCATAGGTCTCCTCCGTACGCTCTACCCGCGTGAAATCAACATCGGCCGCCACCTGCGCCCGCACGGCGTTGGCGCCAAGAATGGGTTCGAGGATATCGACGATACGCGCGCTCAGATTGGACTCCAACTGTCGCGTGTACTGGAACTGATCCTGGGTAAAGGCAAACTCATCATCCCGGCCTTGCTGGGAGAGGAGCTTGCCCTGCTGATCCACGACGGACACCTGCTCGGACTCCAGGTTAGGTACGCTGGACGCCACCAGGTGAATAATGCCCGCGAGCTGACGATCGTTGAGGGTCCGTCCCGCATAAAGATTCAGCATCACCGACGCCGCGGGCTGCTCCCGCTGCCGGAGAAACGCCGATTGCTTGGCCATGGCGAGATGCACCCGGGCACCGCGAACATTGTCCAGGGCGCTGATGGTTCGGGCGAGCTCCGATTCCAGGGCGCGGTGAAAGCGTGCCTGCTCCATAAAGCTGGACAGGCCGATCTCCTGCTCCCGATACAGGCTTTCGAAGCCCACGCCTTCACCGCGGGGATAGCCATCGCCAGCGAGAAGAAGACGCGCGCGATGCACCTCACCCGCGGGTACCGCAACCATGCCGGTGCGCTGATCCATACGGTAGTCCATGCCGTTGGCTTCCAGCGACGCGATCACGTCATTGGTGTCCTCGGGTGCCATAGTCCCGTAAAGAGGCTTGTAGTTGGGCTCTACCACCCACTGCACCATCCCCATGGCCAGGGCAATACTCGCCGCGAGGCCGATGAGCAAAGCTAATTGGCGGGTGGCCGGCTGGCGGGAAAATCCGCTAAATCGGTTAAATAAATTGTTGTCGATAGCTTCAGCCATGGTTCCGCGCTCTCAATGGTTCAATGCTACAAAATGCCCTGAATCGCAGGTTTACACCTGCATGCTCATGATTTCCTGATAGGCCGTCAGCAGTTTGTTTCGCACTTCTGTCATAGCCTGAAACTCCAGACCTGCCCGCTGGGAAGCGACCATCACCTCGGTTACGGAAATCTGTGGATCCCCCGACTCAAAAGACGTCGCCAGGGACTTCGCTTCCATCATGGAGGCGTTCACTTCTTCGATGGAGTCCTGCATCAAACTGGAGAAGTTGGCACCGGATGCCGCATCGGGCGCCGCGGTCTCGGAACCCGCAGCCGCCGCCATGGTGCGCATCTGCGCAATCACCTGGTTAATCGCTATATCACTCATGATTTTTCAACTCCTCGGTACGCTTATTCGTTCGTCACGCTGTTTCGTTTGTCATTGTTCATGCTGTAACTGTCATTGCTATGCCGTGGCTCAGGCCGACGCAGGGAGACTGATACCCTGCTCCCGCAATCGCGCGAGCTTGTAGCGCAGGGTCCGTGGACTGATCCCAAGGCGCTCGGCGGTATCCTTGCGATTCCCCCCGGTCGATTCAAGGGCCTGGAGAATCAGCTCCTGCTCGCGGATTTTCAGATCCCCCTCGAGTGCGGGGCGACCCGCGGGCACTGGACTCAAAGGTTCCGCACTGGCGCACAGCTGATCACCCAGAAGCAAATCCGCCTCACTCAGCACATCGCTGCGCGCGAGAATGACCGCTCGCTGCACACAGTTCTCCAGCTCCCGGACATTCCCTCGCCAGCTGTACTGCTCCAGGGCCTTTTCTGCCGAGGCATCGAAGGAGGCGCCGGGTTTTGGGGCGTAACGGTCAAGAAACAGCCTCGCCAGGGGCAGAATATCCCCCGGACGCTGACGTAAGGGCGGCAGATTCAGGGGCAGCACATTCAAGCGGTAGTAGAGATCCTCACGGAAGTGCCCGTCGCGCACTTCCTCCTCCAGCAGGCGGTTGGTCGTAGCAATCACCCGCACATCAAGGGGAATGAGCTTGTTGCCTCCCAGGCGCTCCACTTCGCGCTCCTGCAGCACGCGGAGCAACTTTGCCTGGAGCCCAAGATCCATCTCGGAGATTTCATCCAGGAGCAGCGTGCCACCGTTGGCCTGCTCAAATTTTCCCGGACGCGACTGGTAGGCACCGGTATAGGCGCCTTTCTCATAACCAAAGAGCATGGATTCGAGCATATTCTCGGGAATTGCGGCGCAGTTAACCGCCAAAAAAGGCCTGCTCGCCCGCGCCGACTCACTGTGTATATAGCGCGCCAGCACTTCCTTACCGCAGCCGGACTCACCGCTCACCAGCACCGTTGCATCGCTGGGTGCGATTCGCTTCGCCAGGACACTGAGCTGCTGACTGGCGGGGTCCACCGCAATAAAGGGCAGATCCGCTTCCGCGGGAGGCTGCATACGGGCAACCATATCCAGCAGCACCTGCGCCTCAAAGGGCTTCAGGAGGTAATCGGTCGCGCCATCGCGCATAGCGGAGACGGCATCGCGCACGGACCCGTGGGCCGTAATCATCACAAAGGGCATTTCAGGTTTTCGGCTGCGTACTTCCCGGAGTAGGCCGTGACCGTCCAGCTCATCCATCTGGACATCGCTGATCACCATGTCAAAGCTTTCCGCATCCATACGGGACAGGGCTTCGCGACCGTTGCCCGCAGCGACGGCGCTATAACCGCCGAATTCGATGGTGTCGCAGAGCGCATCGCGGAGCGTATCGTCATCCTCTACGATCAGTACCCGGGTCGCCTGGTTCATGCATTAGCCCTCTCAGCGTTGTTAAGGGTGCTGGATACCACGGCACCACCGCAGGTCGCCGCGGTATCCAGCAAGGGAAGATCAATGAGAAATTCTGCGCCGCCCTGGAGGCGATTCCGGGCGCGCACTTCGCCCCCGTGATGACTCACGGTTCGCGCAACCACGGCGAGACCGAGGCCCGTGCCCTGGGCGCGCGTGGTGAAAAAGGGATCGAACAATCGGGGAAGAACTTCCGGCGCGATGCCCGGTCCGTTATCCCGAACGCAGATTTGCAAGGAATTGTGACTGGTAGCGCCGGCCCAGAGCTCGATACGAACATCATCGCCCGCCACATCCACGGCGTTCTGAACAAGATTCGCCAGGGCGCCGATGAGGTCTTCACTGGCGCCCGAGAGAGACAGGGTGTCGTCAATGGGGGTGACGGTAAAGCTCGTGGCCGCAGGCAATGTCGGCCGCACCACCGCTTCCAGCGCCGTCATCACATCGCGAAGGAGCAGAGGTCGCATTTGCGGACTACCTCCACGCACAAAGCTGAGCATGGATTCGATCAAACCTTCCATGTGCTGAAGGCGGCCTGCCAGGCGGTCACAAATCTTTGTGCGCTGCTCCGCCGGGAGATCATCCCGTCCGAGCTGTGCCAGGTAGAGGGTGGTTGACGATAAAGGGGTGCGGATCTGATGCGCCAGGCGCGCCGCCATTTCACCCAGGGCAGCGAGGCGCTGACGCCGGCCCAACTGCGCCTGGAGATCGTGAAGCTCCGTGGTATCGGTGATCAGCACCACCTGTTCGCCGTCGCCTTCGAGGGGGCGGCTGCTCATGGATAACTGTCGTTGGCCGCCATGATTGTCCTTAAGCTCCGGGTTACGCTCGGCGACCTGCGGCCAGGTTTCTCCCAACAGGGGTTCACCAAGCATATCCAGGGCAGCGGGGTTGGCGTCACGGATGGTGTCTGCGCCGTCGAGGATCATCACCCCACCGGGTAAGACCGCGAGGAGTGAGGCCAGACGCCCGAGAAGCCGCTCTTTTTCGGCCAGCTCACGCAAACGGGCGCTGCGACTGATGGCGAGCTCTGCCCGGAGACGCAATACCTGCTCCTGCATGTTGCGGTAGCTGCTATCGAGTTCCCTGGAGACCTCCGTGAGCGAGGCGAGGGAACGCGCATCCAGGGACGCCCGCTCGGCGGCTTCCGTGCTCTCTGCCGTGGAAATCTGTTCCATGCCTGTACTGTCCGCATCCGGTATCTCGAATACAGAGCATTGCAAGACTTGTGCCTAATAAATTATTGTTTTATTTCAGCCACTTATGATTTCAGAAGGGGTTGAACGTCAAGACTCTGGCGCGCCGTCGGGCCGGGCAATCTCGTACTTGCGCATTTTCTCCACAAGCGTCGTGCGCTGCAGATTCAGCATCTTCGCCGCCCGGGCCACCACCCAGTCACTCTGCTCCAGAGCCTGAACCATCAGGGAGCGCTCAAGATCTGCAAGATGAGTCTTGAGATCGAGACCGTCACCACCGAGGAGCACCGGCGACTCATCCGCCTCCCCAGGCCCAGCACTGACACCGGCAGCGGCACCGGGCGAGGCAACGCTGTGCCGTGCATCCGAGGCCGCCATGGACGCCGCCTCCTCCCCCCGCAGCGCCACCTCGGAGACCTCGCTTTCCGGTGGTGCCTGCTCACCGGCGAACTTCGGCGGCAAATCAGCAACGGACACGGGGTGATCCGGATGCAGGATCGCGAGACGCTCCACCAGGTTCGATAGCTCTCGCACATTCCCGGGCCAGGGGTAACGCATGAGACAGCGCATGGCGTCGTCGCCGACAGACACCGAGCCCCGCTGCTCTTTTTCCATGAGCTCTACGAAGCGTCGCACCAGCGCGGGCACGTCTTCAACGCGCTGGCGCAGGGGCGGAATATCAATGGGAAACACATTGAGGCGATAAAACAGGTCCATGCGGAACTCGCCGGCATCCACGCGCTTTTCCAGATCCTGATGCGTCGCCGCAATCACACGGACATCGCAGTCCTGGGTTTTGTTGCTGCCCACGCGCTCAAAACAGCGCTCCTGCAACACCCGCAGAAGCTTTACCTGCATCTGCAGGGGCATATCGCCGATCTCGTCGAGAAACAGGGTCCCGCCGGTTGCCATCTCAAAACGGCCCTGACGGCTGCTGATCGCCCCGGTAAAAGCGCCTTTTTCGTGACCGAAAAGTTCCGACTCAAGAAGCTCCCCGGGGATAGCACCACAGTTGACGGGGACAAAGGGACCTCGGGCTCGTGGCGACAGCCTGTGGATGCCCCGGGCAACCACTTCCTTGCCCGTGCCGGACTCCCCAAGAATCAGTACCGAGGCCTCGGCGGGTGCTACCTGGGCGATGAGGCGACGAATTCCCTCAATCTGCGCACTGCTGCCCACCAACTCCCGCGCCAGTTTTCGACTTGCTTCGCGAAGCGCTTCTGCAGCGTCATCCACGCGGATACCCCTTATGTGTGCAGATCATTAAAAAACTCAAGGAGTTTCAATGCATTAGCACAGCAAGTCAACTTTTTGACGCTAACAGCAGTAATCTCGGATCAGCTTTCACCCGAGGAGCGCTTAAAGGCTACCTCACGACGGTGATGCCGGAAGATAAGTTTCTCCAGCCAGGATTTTGCGGCGCCGGTCAGTCCCGTGAACTTGACCTTGGCCGTACCCTTCGCAAAGTCCTCGGCGGTGGACACCACCTCGCCGTAGCAACACAGAGGCTTGGGAAGCCCCCGCTGAATATATAGCTCCAGATAAATCGTAGCCCCGGGCTCGGGGACATCACCCTTCCAGGCAACACCCGCAGCGGATACGCGCACGGGGCTGGTATCCGGAATATCCAACTGGTGGTAGATGAGGGTGCCCACAAGATCCAGAAGCAGATTCACTTTCAGGTCGAGGCGTGCGACTTCCTGAGCAACGATACCGGAGGAGGATTCCTGCTGCTCTTTCTGACCACCAGCGTCGCCAATCACCGATACCGCCCGCAAAAAATCCTCGTTGGAGGCATTCACGAGCGCCAGATGTTTCTGATCCAGCTCATGATCAATTTTGCGCCAGGCAATGGAAATATTGTCGCTGTAGGCGAGACCGCCTTCGGATTTTTTTTGAGTTTCAGTCACTGCCTCTCCACCCCGTCACGCCCGCAAACATCCTAGCTAGATTTAAAGCTAGCACAGGAATGGCGGGAATGGGCAGGTGCTAGCCGGGGGAGTGCTGAATGTCCTGGTAGCTCCCCAGGGCCGAGCGGGTTCTAGCCTGGCTGATGCCCTGCTCGAGCACCGAATCCCGGGCAGAGGCCAGCAGCCCCATAAGCTCATCATTGAGGTGGAGCATGACGGCAAGGGCCTCGGACACCAGCTCACTGTGCTGGGGAGCGACCGCCTCGGAAAAACACAGTTCGAGATCCGCACGCCGGTTACGCTCAAGCTCGGCGACCTCGTCCCAGTCGCCGGCATTGGCGTGTTCGAGCATGGTTCGCGTTGCGCTCAGGACATCAGCAAGGCGCCGGCATTGCCCCGTGGCATGCTCGGTACTCAGGTCCTGTTCAATACGTGTCATGGCGGGATCCCTTAAAACGCAAACGGCTACCGCAGGGCTTCGGGAATCTGATCCCAGCCACTCTTAATGTCGCGAAGGAGGCTGCTCACTTCATCCAGCATGGCAGGGTCACCCGTGGTGCCCGCCTCGAGAAGCCGTCGCTCCATATAGTCATAGAGATCCGCAAGCTTGCCCGCCAGCTCGCCACCCTGCTCATGATCAAGGCTGGCGCGCATGTTGTCGATAATCGTAATGGCCTTACCCAGTAATGCACCCTGAACCGCGGTATCGCCGCGCTCCATCGCGCCCTTCGCCGACGCGATGCGATCCAGGGCACCGTCCATGAGCATAGCGATGAGATGGTGAGGACTGGCGTCATCAACCGCGCTTTGTACTCCGACGTTCTTGTAAGCGTTCAGTGCCTGACTTGCGTTCATTGGTGGTGCCTCAAGAATTCATTAATTGTTTGAGTTAGCGCCGGGAATCGGGATATTCGCCAGCTGCTGCGTGATGAAAGATCCGGTGCTGGATATGTTAGCCAGGAGCGTGTCCAGGGCATTGAACTGGCGACGGTAACGAGACTCCAACGCCTCGAGACGACGATCCAGTGCGTCTCGATCATCTGCGATGCGATCAACGCCGCTCTGCAAACCATCGGTGCGTAGATCCAGCACGCCGTTAGTCTGGGTCAGTCCCTCGAGCACGCCGTTAAGCGCAATGCCTATACCGTTGGAGACGGTGATGTCACCTCTGGCGCCGAGAGCTCCGCCGCTGACCGTGAGCCGCACGCCCTCGGCGCTGCTCCCGGCAGCCGCGCTGAGGAGCTGTCCGTTACCGGTGGCTGCTACGCCGCCAATGGTGCCCGCGACATCGACGCCGGCGGTACTGGCTGCGCCCGCGAGACCCAGCCCCGTCGTGGTATTGCTGTTGATCGCGACGCTGCTCTCGGAGCCAAACTGTGTTGAGGTAATCTGCAACTCAAAACTGGCGCTAAAGGCGACGGATACATTGATGCCCGCCTCCGCGAGGGCGGCGTCTCCGTTGATACGCGATTGAATCTCCGCTGCCAGGGCATCGGCGCTGTTGTAGCTGCCTTCGGTAAGGCTGATGTTTGCCGAGTCAACACCGTTCACACTCAGGCTAAAACTGTTGTTGCTGCTATTGAGCACCACCGCAGAAGCGCCGGGATCGGTGATTGCAGTGCCCGTAAGGCTGCCCTGGGAGGCCAACTGGGTGATGTTGACCGCATAGCTACCCACCGCGGTGTCCGCCGTCGCACCCTCAAAACTGATGGTGCTGTCTGCAATAGAACCAACCTGGGCAAACACACCGGCGACGCTCTCAAAATTGTCGGTCAAGGCCGCATCAAGGGTGCTGTCGTTCACGGACAACGTGCCGTTCGCCTGGGTGGTGACTCCAAGTTCAGCCAAAGTGCTGAAAGGACCCTCAAAGCCATCGGCCGATGAACTGAGCGCCGAGCGTACCTGATTGATTACCGAGCGTGCGGTAAAGTCACCCTGCAGAGGCGCTGCTGCGCCCGTCTCCGCGTTGAAAGCCGTGAGGTTATTGGCGGTGCTCACAAAGCTGTTGTACGCGGTTACGAATCCATCGATGGCAGAGCGCACAGCCGATGTGTTCTCACTCACGGACAGAGTCGCTGGGGTATCCGTGGTATCGCGCAGCGTCAGGCTGACGCCATCGATCACATTGGCTACGGAGTTAGTCTCGCTGCTGAGGGATAAGCCGTTAATGCTGAACGCAGCGCTTTGCCCCGCGACGGTTTGTTCCAGATTGTCGGCGCTGGCGTTGAAGGCCAGCCGGGAAAGCCCCTCATTGTCGTTATCCAGACCGTCGCCGGTATCGTCCACCTGCACTTCGATGCTGTTCGATGCTCCGGTTTGCTCCGAGCTCAGAAGCAAACGAAACCCGGTGCCATCGTTGACTATCGCGGCCGCCACACCAATGTCGGCTTCGTTGATGGCATCACTCAGGCCCTGGAGGGTGTTATTGCTGCTGTCGATGGTGACGGATGCGCTGGCGCGATCGGCGTTGACCGTAAACCCGTTGTAATTGGCAGGATTGAGATCAGCTGCCGGCGTGTAGTCCGTGGTACCGAATCGGAACGTCAAGGTCCCTTCTCCCACGGTATCCGTGAGACTGGTAAAAGAACCCGACGCGAGCGATTGAGCCTGAGCGAGTTGATCGACCTGAATCTGATAGCTGCTGGGCGCCGCGTTGGTACTCGCACTGACGGAGACTGCAGCGGCGTTGCTGCTGGTGGCACTGCGCTGATTAAAGGTGTTCTGGTTGGTGAGGCCGGCAACGCTTGACTGCAGGCCCGACAAAGCGCCCTGGAGAGTACCAAAAGCCGAGAGTTCACTGGTGAGCTCTGCTTCCTGGGTCAGCAGACGGTTCTCGGCGGGGGCACGCTCGGCGTTAACCAGCGAGGTGACCAGTCCTTCGATGTCCAGGCCGGAGCCTATACCCGTTGCCGCAACCATAACTTATTCCGCCACATCACCTTTTGCTTGCTGAATGTTTGCCAGGAGCCGCTGGCACCGATCACAAACGATGCATGATTGATGCCAGCAAACCGCGAGTGACTGCTTTAGCTCTCGCTATCCATGAGCAAACCTTTTACCGGAGCTGCTGCGTCGGCACTGGCCTGTTGGTCAGCGATGAACCGCGCTATCTGCAAAATCTCCTCAGCCGGTATCTGCCGCACGACTTCATCGGTATCCGTGTCCAACACCTTGATGACCGTAGCGCCAAGATCGCCATCTACAGAAATCTGCAGAGAACGGGACACTGTCTGTATGTACTCCGAAATATCCTGGGTTGCCTGCGCAAGTTCCTGCGCTGACTGCTTTTGGGCCTGGGCTGCGGGCGCGCTGTTGCCGCTTGCGGCGACTGCTTGCCGATCGACTTGTAAGGTAGAGCTTGGTGCAGAGATGCCTGTAGGAGCAGCTGCTGGCTTGGATTCCGCACGCGGCGCGGTGGTCCCGGTATTCGGGATCGGCGCTGCTGTCGTAATCGGATTAGCCATATTCATACCTCCTTATAGCATAGCGTCTCTTGCCGTAGATGGCGAAAAAGTGGGGGGGCTTCCGCCCGCCCCACTTCCCGAGACGCGTTGACTACTCATCCGCTATTACTGAAGGAGAGCCAATACGTTCTGCGGCTGGGCATTCGCCTGAGCAAGTACCGCAATACCCGCCTGCTGCAGAATCTGCGCACGGGCCAGGTTGGCCGATTCGGCCGCAAAGTCCGCATCCTGAATACGTGAGCGTGAAGCACTCAGGTTTTCTGCAGAGGTCTGGAGGCTCACTACCACTGATTCGAAGCGGTTTTGGATCGCACCGAGATCGGCGCGGGAGCTGTTGATCGTAGTCAGAGCCGCATCGATTGACGCGATTGCGTCGTTGGAGCCCTGCACAGTGCCAATATCCAAAGCGGCGACGGCAGTACCAGTCGCTGCAATGGCGTTGGTGCCTATCCCTGCCAGAGCGTCGGTGAACGTCACGTCGCCTGAAACACCTTCGGGCGCCTGGTACGTTATGTCGACGCTTGCACCGGTCGTAGCTGCAGCTGCCAATCCATAGTCTGCAATTGTGGCCGCGGCACCTGCGGTGAATGCAACGGTGATGTTACGGCCGTCGGCCGCAGAGAGAGCAACACCCGTGCCGTCGTTAGTGGCGATCACACCGGTCACTGTGGATTGTGCATTGATAGCCTGCACCGCTGCGTCACGGTTCGAGGCAGCTGATGCGGTGTTGGTCACGCTAATCGCCAATCCATTTACCGTAACGGTATCTACGTCACCATCCGCACCCGTTACCGTGGTGGTAGCGGACGCTACCGTGGTTTCATTGGCGCTCGCCAGGAAGCCGACATTTGCTGCGTTCAGTGCATCAGCGACGGCCTTCGCGTCGTTGGCAATCGTGCCAAGGCTAACCACATCGCCATCAATGGTGACGTTTTGCGCAGCCGGGGTATCAGAGGCCGTACCAATGGACTGACCGGTGAGCTGGAAACCCTGGAACTGACCCAGAGATGAGGTTCGGGCGCTGGCAATGCTATCTACCGTGATGGTTTGTCCCGCGTTGGCCCCTACCTGAAATTGCTGTGCTGAGAAGCTACCGTCCAACAGGTTAACGCCGTTGAAGTTAGACTGCTGCGCCACACGATCGATCTCAGCGGTAAGCTGATCAACCTCAGCCTGCAGCGCCTCGCGATCGGATGCAGAATTGGTTGCGTTTGCGGACTGTACCGCCAACTCGCGGATACGCTGCAAGTTATTAGTGATCTGCGCGAGATCACCTTCAGCCGTTTGCGCCAGGGAAACGCCATCGTTGGCGTTACGCGCCGCCTGGTTCAGGCCGCGGATCTGGGCGGTGAAGCGCTCAGAAATCGCAAGGCCCGCCGCATCGTCTTTGGCGCTGTTGATACGCAGACCAGAAGACAGACGCTGCAGTGAAGTGGCCACATCATTCTGTGAAGAGTTGAGGTTACGCTGAGAAGTCAGCGACGGAATATTAGTGTTAATAATCTGAGGCATGGTTTTGTTCCCCTTTTGCTCAGGCGCCGTGTGGGTCAATCCCTGGCGCAGTTCACTCTACGAGTCTACAGGCGGTGGGGTCGAAAACTGGTCGGTCCCGCTGCCTTCACAAGAGTTAGCGGCGGTCTGACGGGAGACTTTAGGACTTTTTTTCGTAGCGGGAGCTCAAAACTTGATTTGCATCAAAAGCCAGGCGCTTCGAGGGGTAGCAGCGCCCCCGAGCGGAGGCCGGCCAGCCCGGTAAAGACATGATGGAAACCTCTAAATTATTGATTTTAAGCTATTTATTAAAAATCCGACCGTGAGTCAGCCGCTCCGAAAACGTCTCACTGACCGAAAGGCTCCGAAGAAACAAAGCTTAGAGATAGTTGAAAAGCGTCAGACCCTGGGTCGTCACATAGGTCTGCTGGGCGGCTTGCAGGGCCACAAGCTGCAGATTGAGCTTGCTGATGGCCTCGGCAAAATCGACGTCCTGGACATCCGAGAGCGTCGTTTGCAGCTGGAGATTGAAGTCTTCGTTGATGCTTTGCTGGCTTTCGATGCGATTGAGCCTTACGCCCACGTCGGATTGCACTTCCAGGACGTTGCCGATGGCCTGATCCAGATTATTCAGTCCACTCGCTAAGGCATTGTTCACGGCGGCACTGCCGCTGGGTGTGCCGGCACTATTCTCCAGCGCATCGGCGATCCCCTGCAAAGTGTCAAATATGGACTGCTTTGGGGCGCTGTCCAGGGTGATGCTGTCCCCGTCTTCGGGCGTGCCTTCAATAACCAGACGCGCCCCGTTAAAGCTGATGGCATCGCCCGGCGTGTAGTTCCCCGTGGCGACCACAGCCGCACTGCTGTCAGTGACCGAATAGGTCACGGGATCTGCCGGTGTCGCCTGGCTAAACGTTACCGTGTAGTCGTCGCGCACAAAGCTGCCATCGGCGCTGGACTCGGCGACTACGGCGGTACCGGTATTGGCCGGGTCGGCGGCAAAGTCGAAGCTGCCGTTCCCCGCATCCACTGCCAGAAACACCCGGGATCCGGAGTCGCGCACGGCAACCTGTGCCGATGCCGCAATATCCAAAAACCGCTGGCCGTCATCACCACTATAGGTCACCGTGCCGCCCTGGCGGCTGAAGGGCTGGGTCTGTGCCTGAAAACCGGCGAACAGGTACTCGTCATTGCCATCGCGGGTATTCGCCAGGGCAACCAACTCCTCGATACGGGCATTTACCTCGACCGCAATGGACGCGCGTGTTTCCGGGCTCTGGGTGGCGTTGTTGGCCTGCACCGTCAGCTCGCGGACCCGCTGCAGAACATTATTCACTGCGCTGAGCGTCGTTTCTTCGACGGCCAGCTGACCCTCGGCCAGGGAGGCGTTGCGCTGGTACTGATCCACCAGACGGATATCCTCTTCCAGATCGAGGATCTTTACCGCTCCGCTGGGATCATCCGAGGGCGATTGAATGCGCTTGCCCGTGGCCAGTTCCTGCTGCGTGCGCGCCAGATCCGCCTGCTTATCCAGGATCGTGGAGATCCCGGATTGAAAAATTTGCAGCGTGGAAAGACGATCAACCATGAGTCAATTCCTAGCGACGCCGGGTAGCGTTAAGTAGTGTCTGGAAAACTTCGTCGGCAACGGCGATAACCTGCGCTGCGGCCTGATAAGCCTGCTGATAGCGAATGAGGTTTGCGGCCTCTTCATCAAGGTTCACACCCTGAGCACTGTTCAGGGCAGAACGGGCCTGCTCCAGAAGTGTACCCTCGGTATCCGCGGCGCTTTTTGCCTGACGCGTGCTCACCGCCACATCCGCCAGAAGCGAGGCGTAGGCATCCTGATAGCTTGCCGTGCCGCCATTGAGCGTGCGTTCGGTCTGCAGCGCGGCAAGGGCCAGGGCATTGCGGTTATCCCCGGAGCCATCCACGTTGTTGGCGATGCTGAAGCTGTCGCCGTCCTCGGGAATACCCTGGAGGGTGAACTCGATATCGCCCAAAGTCACCGGCAGGCCGTTGGCATCCGTGCTCGGATCGTAGGCGATGGGACCTCCCGCGATACCCGTGACATCAAAGCCCGGGACACCGGCGCCGAGGGCATCGGAGTTGAAGGTCAACACGATATTGCCGGCGAGGGGCAGACTCGCAACATCGCTCACTGCGAGGTCGTTAAGCTGCCCGGACCCGGCGTTTGCAAGAGATGTGCTACTGCGAAGCGGACTCGCCGCGGCGAAGGCTCGCGGATCCGAGATCGCCACGTCGAAGAGGCTCGCGCCCTGGGCAACGGGCGCTATGAGAAAGTCATCGCCCGCTGCCGGCGTGCCCGAGACAGTGATATCAATACCATCGATGGAGAAGGCGGGGCCAGGGCCCGTGGTACTGGCATTGGTGGTGGTATTGGTGAGCGTGTAGTTGGCGCCGTCAAAGCTCAGCTGATATTCGTCACCGCTGAGGTTCGTGGGATCTGTGATCACTGCGGTGACCGCGCCGGTTCCCGTGTTGCTAATACTCTCAGAGATCGTGGGCTCCAAAGGTCGGAAAAAATCGCCGCCGAAGTTGCCATTGAGATCCAGACCCAGAGCCTGTTGATCGTTGAAGGTTGCCGTCAGCCCCGTGGCAATGAGCCCCAGGTCACTGCGCGCGCCGTCGAGCACATTTCCGCGAAAATCCAGCACCGCGCCCAGTTCACCACCGCTGAGAAAGCGCCCGATATCCGTTTGCACTGCCAGCCCGGAAATCCCCACATTGACCCGGGTTACATCAAAGGGGTCTGTAAAAGTTTCCAGTTCCGTCACGCTGCTACCCACCACAAGGGCCTGACCATTACCTACGAGGACGTTGACGGCCCCGTCACCCTGATCCACCGTGGTGACGCCGATGACCTCAGACAAGCGATTGAGGAGCTGATCCCGGGCATCAAGGAGATCGTTGGGTGGCTGTCCGCCGGAGCGCACGGTCTCGCTCACAATGCGATCGTTGAGATCGGCGATACCCGCCGCGAAAGCGTTGATCTCCCGCACCGAATTATCGATGCGGATATTGGCTTCCTGATCAAGACCGGCAAAGCGGTCGTTAAGATACTGAAATCGATCGGCCAGAACCTCGGCCTGACCCAGAAGCACCTGCCGCTCCGGCAGAGACCCCGGATTGTTGGCAACATCCTGCACCGCGCCGAAGAACTCGTCGAGCACAGGCCCCAGTCCCGTTGCCGGATCCGCAAGAATGTCGTCGACGCGACCCGAGAGATCGCCAAGAGCAGACGCCCCCGCCGCACTCGAAGTGCGATCCAGCACGTCGCCGGCCAGATACTGGTCATAGCTGCGCGTGATCGCCGCAATACCCACGCCTGAACCCACGAAACCCGAGCCCGACAGCTGCGGCTCCAGAGCCGCAAACTCAACCCGTTGCCGACTGAAACCCTCGGTGTTCACGTTGGCGATATTCTGCCCCGTGGTGCTGATCGCACGCTGGAGCGACAACAATGCCGAAGTGCCAATGTTTAGTACGTCTGCCAAGTCTCAACCGTCCTGATGGCCACGAAAGGGACCATTCCTCAACCTGTTAGCGGCAAAGTCGCCGCATTCTTTAGATCCGGCGCTGCCCCGGCGAGGTCACCCCGCTTTAAAATCGACAGCACTTTGTCTGCATAGGCGGGGTCTGTGGCATAGCCCGCGCGCTGCAGCTCCCGGAGATACTGCTCACCATCAGCGGCCAGTTCCCGAGCGTCGCTGTAGCGCGGACTACCTTTGATAAGTGCCGCATAATCAGCAAAGGAGTCCGCCGCGGACTCGTAAGCCCGGAATCTGGCTACTTCGCGCACAGCGACGCCATCGCGATACTCCATGGTCTGCACGGTCACCGTCGCACCGTCCCAGTCCGCACCCGCTTTAATGTTGAAGAAGTTATGGCTACTACCCTGAGCTCCGGTGGTGACATGCTTGCCCCAGCCGGTTTCCAGCGCCGCCTGAGCCAGCAAAACATCTGCGTCAACCCCCAACTCCCGCGCGGCCTCTTCGGCCAGGGGACGCAATCGGTCCGCAAACTCCCGGGGTGATGCCGGTGCCCAGGGGGGCGTTACCGGCGAAGCTTCGGAGGTGGCTGCAGGCGCAAATCGCTGACTCGATATGGGGAATTTCAAATACCGCTCGAGATCCAGGGGTTGCAGCTTGTTCTCGGGCGCTGCGCCCGGCATATGCAAAGCAGCGCCATCACCGTCGTCGGGCGAGAGACCGGCACGGTCGGAACGCAACTGCTCCACGAGCACATCGGCAAGTCCAATACCGCCCCGGGATGCCAGATCCAGAGAAAGCTGCTGATCGTGCATCTGCTGATAACTCTCCAGCTGATGGCTGTCGAAGAGCCCCCCTTCCATGGTCGCATCGCGCATGGACTTGAGCATCATCTGCACGAACAGGGATTCAAACTGCTGGGCAACGTCTCGCAGGCTGGCATCCGCATCCTGACGGGCGGCCGTGCGCAGATTTGCCAGGGAGTTGAAGTCGTTGTAGACGGCCTGGGGTTGCATGGCTTTAGATCACGATGAGCTGGGCACGCAAGGCGCCCGCTTGCTGAAGGGCCTCAAGTATGGCGATGAGATCCCCGGGGGCCGCGCCCACTTTGTTCACCGCTGTCACCAGCTCCTGAAGCGTAATACCTGGTTCCAGCAGAAACATGCGCGCATTGTCTTCCGCGAGACTCACTTCTGAGTTGGGTGTGATCGCCGTTTGCCCGCCGCCGGCAAAAGCGCCGGGCTGGCTGACGTTGATATTTTCTGAAATCGTGACTGTGAGATTGCCGTGAGCCACCGCCGCACGCTCTACCCGCACGCTGTCACCGATGACGATGGTGCCGTTGCGGGAGTTCACCACCACTTTGGCCGCGGCGGCACCGGGATCCACCGACAGGTTTTCCAGCAGGGATACAAAGGCCACCTTATCGCCGGGATCCCGAGGCGCCCGTACCTCGATAGATACCGCGTCCAGAGGCTTGGCGATGCCCTCCCCCATACTTTCGTTGATCGACATGGCGACACGCTGGGCCGTCGTGAAGTCGGGGTGATTAAGATTCATCACCATCACCGGCTCGGTGCCAAAGGGCGTGGGCACACCGCGCTCGACAATGGCTCCATTAGGAATGCGCCCGGCACTGGGCACGTTGACCGTGACGCTTGACCCGTCAGAGCCCTCAGCGCCAAAGCCACTGACAATCATGGAGCCCTGGGCAATGGCGTAGGTCTGGCCGTCCGGCCCCTTGAGCGGCGTCATCAGCAACTGACCTCCGCGAAGACTTTTGGCATTTGCGAGGGACGACACGGTGACATCGATGGTCTGCCCCGGCTTGGTAAAGGGTGGGAGTTCGGCGGTCACCATCACCGTTGCAATGTTCTTCAACTGGGGATTGACGTTCGCGGGGACGTTGACCCCCAGCTGGGCGAGCATGCTCTTCAAGCTCTGGATAGTGAAAGGCGCCTGAATCACCTGGTCACCGCTGCCGTCCAAGCCTACCACCAGACCATAGCCCACAAGCTGATTGGAGCGCACACCGGCGATACCCGCGATATCCTTTATGCGTTCTGCCTGCACCGGAGAAGCCAGCAACAGCAGTGTGAGCATGGCGGGCGTCAGGCGGCGCAAAAAGGTGAATATCAACATGCCATTATCTCCAGACATCAGAAAGGCATCAGGGGGCTCATGAAGAAGCGCGTGAGCCAGCCGGGGGTATTGCTTTCGTTAAGGATGCCGGTGCCGCCGTAGGAAATACGGGCGTCAGCGACGAGAGTAGATGGGATGGTGTTGGTCGGACTCAGGTCCTCTGGGCGGACGATACCGCGCAGCCGAATATACTCATCCCCTTGATTGATCTTGATCCATTTTTCACCCTGTATCTCGAGATTGCCGTTCGGCAATACCCGCGACACCTGCACCGCGATGGACCCGTTGAGCCGATTGCTCTGGTTGCTGGAACCTTCGCTCTCGAAGGCACTGGACGACGAAAGCTCCGTCCCAAGGTTGTAGCGCCCGTTGTTGATGGTCACCGGTGCACCAAAGATCGTGGGATCGACAATGCTCACGCTATTGTCTTTGCTCACATCGGTGTCGGCGCTCTTCGTGGCCGACGTCGATTCCACCAGCACAACACTGACGATGTCACCAATTTCGTGCGCCCGCACATCCTCAAACAGAAACATGCTGCGATTGTCCGCATAGAGACTCCCCGTGGTTGGCGCGGTAGACACCACCACCTCGGGATACTCAATGGGTTCGATCTTGACGTACTCCGGGGGCGAATCGCTCTCGACACCGGCGCAGGCCACCAGGGAAGCCAGAGGTACACACAACAGTATGCGCAGCTTATCCATAATCCCGGCTCACAAGTTATTGGAGATGTACTGAAGCATCTGGTCAGCGGTGGAAATCGCGCGAGAGTTCATCTCGTAAGCACGCTGGGTCTCAATCATGTTGACCAGTTCCTCGACGACGTTGACGTTCGAGCTCTCCACGTAACCCTGGGACAAGGTGCCGAGTCCGTTAAGACCGGGGTTGCCCGGCTGAGGTGCGCCACTGGCACCGGATTCCAGAAACAGGTTCTCCCCTCGCGCCTGAAGTCCCGCCGGGTTGATAAAGTCCGTCAGCTGCACAAGACCGATCTGCGTAGCGGCAGCGGTTCCCGGCTGCTGCACCGAGACCGTCCCGTCCGCAGCGATGGTGACGGACAGCGCGTCCTGGGGCACGGTGATGGGGGGCTGTAACTGGTAGCCCGCCGAGGTGACGACAATGCCCTGGTCATTAATCTGAAAAGAGCCGTCACGGGTAAAGGCCTGATTCCCGTCGGGGAGCAGGATTTCGAAAAAACCCCGTCCCTGAATGGCAATATCCAGAGCCCCGTCAGTTTTGGTCAGATTGCCCTGAGTGAACAATCGCTCCGTGGCCACCACCCGGGTACCGGTACCGATCTGCAGCCCCGAAGGTAACAGGGTGTCCTGGGAGGACTGGGACCCTACCTGGCGAACATTCTGGTAAATGAGGTCCTCAAAAATCGCCCGTCCACGCTTGAAACCCGTGGTGCCGACATTGGCCAGGTTATTGGCAATGGTCGACATCTTTGTCTGCTGGGCATCAAGACCCGTTTTCGAAATCCAAAGTGACTGATTCACTTATCTTCTCCTTTACACGCGCTCTAGGACTGCAGGCGCATGAGACTGGCGCTGGATGTGTCCACATCCTCCGCCGTCTTCATTAATTTTACGTAATGCTCAAACTGCCGGGACAGCTCGATCATGCGAACCATGGCCGTCACGGGATTGACGTTGCTGGACTCCAGGGCACCACTCACCAGACGGACGTTGCCGTCGGCCGGCGTAGGCAGATCGCTATCGGTCCTGAAAAAGCCATCCTCACCCTTGGACAGATCCTCAGATGCCGGATTGACCATCTTGATGCGATCCAGAACCGCAACGGCATTGGGCAGTTCGCCCAGGGGTACGATGGACACCGTGCCGTCGCTGCCAATACTTAAGGAGCTGAAGGGCGGCAGGGCGATGGGTCCATCGTTACCCAGAAGCGCCTGACCGGCTCCATTGACCAACTGCCCGAACTCATCAATACGAAAGTCACCGCGACGGGTCACGCCTTCACCACCATTGCCCTCGCCCGTGAGCGCCTGGACGGCAAACCAGCCCTCACCGTTGATGGCCAGATCAAGATCGCGCCCGGTTTGCTCGATGACACCCTGCTCAAAGTCCGTGCCTGTGCCTTGAATAACGTTGTAGGCACGGGTCTCCTGGCCCGCGCCCCGCAGGTAGACGGTCTCCGCTTCCACAAGGTCTGCTTTAAAGCCCACCGTCGACGCATTCGCGAGATTGTGAGCGTTAGCGGCCTGCGCAAGCATTGACTCCTTGGCCCCTGCGGCGGCGATGTAAACGAAATGATCCATGGCGAGTTAGTCCGGTTTAATCCGTTATTACCGGAGGTTAATCACGGTCTGGGTAATGGCGTCCTCTGCCTGAATCACCTGGGCGTTCGCCTGGAAGTTACGCTGGGCAACAATCAGGTCCACAAGCTCCTGGGTAATTTCGACATTGGAGTCCTCAAGGGCCGCTGACTGCACGGCACCCAGACCCGATGTGCCCGGCTCCCCCACGTTGGGCGAGCCTGAGGAGAAGGTTTCTACCCAGTTGGTATCACCCACAGGCTGGAGGCCGTTCTGGTTGTTAAAACTGGCGAGGGCGATCTGGCCCAGGGCCCGCGACTCACCGTTGGTGTAGCGGGCAAAGGCGATACCGGACTCATCAATCTCCAGTCCGCGCAGCTGTCCCGCAGCGAATCCATCCTGAATCACGCTGGAGACCGCAAAGGCGGTACCGAACTGCGTGGTTTGCTGCAGGTCAACAACAAAGGTCTGCGCGGCAGCGCCGTTAACCGCACCGGTAGAATCCACCGGCGTCCAGGCCGTTACATCAATCTGCGTATCCGAGGCCGGGTCAAACTGGCCATTGGAGGTGAACTGCAAGGTTACGGGATCGCCCACGGTGCCCGTTCCGGGGTCCTGGCTTTGACCATCAATCAGCGAATACACCTCGAACTCGTTGGGGTTTGCAGTCTTTACGTAGTAGAGGCTCAGTACATGGGGGTTGCCCAGGCTGTCGAAGATCGTTGTAGAGGTCGTTGCATTGAAATCTGCAGGACTCGGCGCCGTGGGAGGCACGGCAAAGGCGTCATAGGGACCGTTGGTGGCAAAGCCCGTGCCCGTGGTGACTTCCCGGGAATCGAGGTTACTGGTCAACGACACATTGGAGGTGGGGTTGGGATCAATCAGCGAGGTATCAATCTGGATATCCCCCAGCTGTCCCGTCACATCACCTCCACCATCGACTTGGAACCCCTGAAGTCGAGCATTCTGGTTCGAGACTAGAAACCCCTCCCGGTCTACCTGAAAATTACCCGCCCTTGTGTACTCAACAGCACCTTCAACACTGAGTTGGAAGAAGCCGTTGCCATTGATCGCAAGATCCAGAGAATTATTGGTAAAGGTGATATTGCCCTGACCAAACTCCTGGGTGACACCGGCGAGCGACACGCCCTTACCGATGGCATTGGAGCCCGCTCCGAGAAGACTGGTCGCGTACACGTCGGCAAACTCTGCACGGGAGGCCTTAAAACCCGTCGTGGATGCGTTAGCGATGTTGTTACTGACGACACCAAGGTCAGCGGTTGCCGCGTTGATGCCTGAGATTGCTGTACTAAACGCCATACTGACTCTCCTTCAAGAGTGGTTTTGCTATAAAAATTGTTTTACCTGTTCGAGACTTACCTTGCTGCCGTTGGCCAGGTTGAGCGTCACTGCGCCCTGGGCACCGTCAACGGCAACGGAATCAACGCGCTGATGTGCGTAAACAGAGGCGGCAGTATTTTGCCCCCCGATGACCGCTTCGGCGGATACGCGATAGCTGCCCGGGGGCAGCAGCTCACCCTGAGCGTTTCGGCCATCCCAGCGCACCGGCAGTTGTCCACCGGCAGAGGCAGGAAGGGCGGCGCTATAAACCAGACGCCCCGAAAGATCCTGCACATAAAAGTTACCGCCGGCGGTGCTGTCCCCGAAGTCCACGGTGGCATCCAGGGAATACTCCACTTCACCCTGAGCGTTGGCGGCTCCCGTGAGCTGGCCCAGATTGCTATCGGTCATCACGCTGCGCCCCACTAAAGAAGCAGCTTGGAGGGCCTGCCCCCCTGTCAGCGCACTACTCAAACCTCCGAAACTCGCGTTCAGCTCATCAATACCCGATACCGTGCCGAACTGAGCCAGCTGCCCCATCATGTCGCTGTTACTGTTGGGATTGGTGGGATCCTGGTTTTCAAGTTCGGCAACCATCAGCGCGAGGAAATCCTCGGCGTCCATTTCGTCAATGGAGTTCGCCGCCTCGTTTCCTAAAGGTGTTGAAGGCGGAAATAACTCATTGATTGATGAGAGTGAATCCATGATCTCAATACTCCAAAACTATTTATCGTCCAAGGGTCAGCGTACGAAGAATCAATTGTTTAGCGGTATTCATCGCTTCGATGCTGTCCTGATAGGAACGCGATGCTTCCATCATGTTGGCCATCTCCTCCACGCTATTAATGGCAGGGCGGTAGATGAAGCCCTCGTCGTCGGCCATGGGGTGCGTCGGAACATATTCTTTAACCGCGGGTAGATCCGACTGGGTGATACCCGACACGCGAACACCCGCCACGGCATCCATGCCATTCGCACTGCTGAGCTCATTGAGCATCGTTTCGAACACGGGGTACTGTGCGCGGTAGGTTTCCTCCGCACTGCTACTCACTGCGTTCGCGTTGGCCAGGTTGCTGGAGATGGTGTTCAGTCGGGTGCTCTGGGCGTCCAGAGAAGTGGCTGCAACGCTGATGGCATCAAATAGACTCATAGCTCAAGCTCCTTTTAGACCTGTCCGCGGATGGCAGTGCGCAAGCTGTTGATGCGCCCATCGAGAAGATTCAAGCTGGCCTGGTAGCGCATGGCGTTGTCCATGAACTCGGCGTGCTCGCGTTGGGATTCCACAGTATTGCCGTCGAGGGAGGGCTGCGTGGGAATGCGGTACATCGGTTCAGTGCTTCCCGGCGTGCCCGAAGCGTTCAGATGGGCAGCGTGAGTACGCGTCATGCCATCCTGCGCTCCCATGGCGCTCTGCATGGCTGCCCGGAAATCGATATCCCGGGCCTTGTAGCCCGGGGTGTCTGAATTGGCGATATTCGCCGAAAGCAGCTCGGTTTTTTGCGCACGCAACGCCAATACCTGGGGCGAAACACCTAATGCGCTGTCTAGTCCTGCCATAGCTTTATGGTCCATCTTGCTGTGCTGATACTCCCTGTTGCTATTCAATTGTCATGCCAATAACAAATACTCAATAAAAACAGCAAGTTATACACCCCTCCAGCACGCCCTGGGCGGCAATCAGCCGCCGTTGCGGCAAGCTTTGCCGCCCTGTTCCAGCGCCGGCAGTCATTGCCTTCTCTTTCCGCCCGGCTCTGGCACGAAACCTGCTGCTACACCGGTACAGCCGTTCTACCTGCAGGAAACGTCAGAGAAATGACACATCGCCCAGTCACCCCCAAAACCCTCTCGCAGCGTCAGGCGCCGGGTTCGGCCGTGAAATCGCTTATTGCAGTACTGCTGGGCTGGGCTTGTGTGAGCAGTGCCGCAAACGTTTCAGCAGCCACCCAGCCCCACGGGGATATTCTGAACATGGTGGAGTTTGCCGCGCTTCAGGCGGCGACTGACCAGGGCCTGGAGCGCGTGGAAGTCCGGGTGCGCCCTCTGGATCAGAGACTTCGTCCGGCGCTGTGTGATCGCGAGCTGGAAATTGTTAGGCCTCACAACGGCAGAGTTCTGGGTCCCGTGAGCTATGGAGTGCGGTGCAGCGGCAGCGTGCCCTGGACCCTGTATCTTCGCGCAGAAGTGAGCGCGTCCCTGGACCTCCCCGTTCTCAAAAAAGCGCTGCCCCGGGGCAGCATTCTCGGCGCTGACGACCTGGAAATTGTCACCCGGCGCGTCACTGCCCAGGTGGCGGATGTGATCCTGGAGCCCGCGGCCGCCGAGGGCATGGAACTCAAGCGCCCTTTACCGGCGGGTTCCACCCTGCGTCACGGGCATGTCGACCTCCCGGAACTGGTCTCCCGGGGGCAGATGGTGACGCTCATCGCCGGCGGTGGGGGCGTAGAGGTGCGTATGCAGGGAAAGGCGATGGGCAGCGGCGCTCAGGGTGATCGCTTGTTAGTAACTAACCTCACCTCCGGTCGTCGCGTCGAAGGATTGATTCTGCCTGACGGCAGCATTCGCATACCCTGAGCGATCAACTGCTTTGGGGGCAAGCCAGGTCCGGACGACCCCAGCCGCTAAAAAGGTGGTTTGTGCTAAACTTTTTCAGGGATTGACCGCTAACAACGGTGAATCACTCAACGCCTTCGCCGCAGTCATGATGGGTGCGGCGAAACAGGACGGAGACCCATGAATCCGGTAGACAACAACATCAATGTCCGCCCAACGCGCAGCGACAGCGATCCAGTGAACCGACGCGGCGCTGATGCCGTGACGAATAGCCGCCCTGCGCCGGGCTCTGCAAAGGATGCTGCATCGGTCAGCGATGGGGAATCTGTTTCCATTACGGGAACAGCAACAGAGCTTTTATCGCTGGAAAACCAGCTGAAAGCCCTGCCCGGCGTCGATCAGGCGCGCGTCGACAGCATTCGCGAAGCAATCAGTAATGGTAGCTACTCCGTCGATCCGGAGCGCATCGTGGACAGCCTCTTAAAGAGTGAAGTCGAGCTCGGTTAAACGGAGATCTGCCCCCTCATGAGCGCCGGCTCTACCCAGCTCACCCCTCTGCTCACCGCAGAGCTTCGCACCCTTCGCAGCCTTGAAGCGGCTCTTGACGCCGAATATCAGGCACTGGTGGACAACAGTGTTGACGCCCTCGAGAGCGCAACCGCGCAAAAAAACCTGGCAGTGACTGCACATCGCGAGCAGCAGGAACAACGATTGAGCTGGATGCACGGCCTCGGATTGGGCGCCGACAGCTCTCTGGCAGAACTTGTGGAGCACTGCGGCGGCAGCCCCCAGGATGCTGAACTTCAAGATACCCTCGCGGCCCTGGCCGCCGAATGCCAGGAAAACAATAGGCGCAATGGCGGATTAATACTGCGTCTGCAGGACCGTACCCGTGGCGCCCTGGATGTACTGCGTCGTGAGGATGGCGGACCGGACCTCTACTCCCTCAGCGGCTCCCGGGAACACCAGAGCGACAGCCGCACTCTCGGAAAAGCCTGATTCCCCCCCTCACCAGCAACACGGCCAGCAATACAGCTGGCAATTCAGCCAGCACTTCGCTCAAAACCATAGCCGGCAATTTTTTGACGACGGCGGCCAAGGGGCGGCGATACGATGCCGTCTGACTGTCATTTTCCTGTCGCCTATCTTGGCCTTGCCATAAATCCGGCAAAAATCCTCAAAAGAACAGGCAAAATAGCCTAATTTCTAAAAAAATAACTGGCACAAGCTTTGCATTGTAGACCTTGACGCAGATAACGACCGCTCCCGAAGACGGCGATGAGGCCAAGGCAATGAAAAAAGTCATCCCCCTGCACAGCAAGCTCGACCCTGAGACACGCTCACCGGGGCACACCGCGACGGCGCTGCCTACGGGTGAAGCCCTCGCCAACCTCCCGGGCCGCTGGAGTGACGGTGCAGAACAGCAACTGCTGTTAATGCAGCGCCTCATTGGCAGCAACAATGTCGACACCATTGCGTCTATGTTCTTTAGCTGGTGTTCAGATCTGGGGCTTGCAGATGGCATGACCTATGAGGCCGTCGGCGATGGTGCCGAGCTTCGCTTCGGGACTCGCCGCCACCACAGCGCCAACTACACCCTCACCCTAGACAGCATGGAGCTGGGCCGCGTCTCGCTCTGCCGCCGCGAGCGCTTCAGCGAGAGCGAGCTGCTGAGTATCGAACAGGCCCTGGGCACCGTGGCGCGCTGCCTCCGTGCAGCCATCGAGTATCAGACCTTGGAGTCCATGGTGAACCAGGATTCCCTGACGGGCCTGGGTAATCGCCTGTCGTTGCACAAGTGGATCGAGCGCGAGCTTTCGCGCACGCGGCGCCACAACAGCCCCTTGGCCCTGATGATGATCGACGTCGATCATTTCAAGAAAATCAACGACAGACTGGGACACCTCGGCGGCGACCACGTACTGCGAACCATTGCGAATGTGTTCAAGAGAAGCACGCGAGGCTCGGACCTGCTGTTTCGCTACGGCGGCGATGAGTTCACTATCCTGCTGCCCCACACGGATCTCCCGGGGGCAAGAGAAGCCGCCAAACAAATCCGCGCGAATCTCAAGCGCATCAGCAGTGAGGATTTCGGCCTTGGAGAACACGGCGAAGGACTGCGCCCTGACGTCAGCATTGGTATTGCCAGTTACCATGCAGGAGACACAGAAAGTACCCTGCTCCAACGCGCCGACACCCATCTTTATCACGCCAAGGCCAATGGACGCGGAGCGATATGCAGCAACGTGTGAGCAATCTATGGCTGAGCGATGCGCTGATCGAGGCCGCCAACCTCGCGCCCCTCGCGGACACACCGCAGCAGCGACAAGACGGATTTCTGGATGAGGCTACCGAGAGCCCGGCAACCCTCAGGTCCACAAGTCAGAGTCACCGGCGCATGTGGCAGCACCTGGCCACGGTGTTGCTCCTCGTTGGCAGTGCCGCGTTCAGCTATCTGGCCTGGAGCCAATCTGAGATCAAGCTGGGCGGCAAAGCGCCTGCCCCCCCTCCGGCAACGGTACTCGAGTATCCAGGCATTCCCAACGATACGGGAACCGCAACCTGGCGCACCGACCAATCGTCCGTGAACGCCCTGCGCGTCAAAAACCGCCAACTACAGCTGCATATTGCAGCGCTTGAAGAAGCCCTTAACCAGGAAGAAGCCCTTAGCCAGCCAGGAAGAACCCCTTAGCCAGAAAAAACTCTGGGCCCCTAAAAAGCCTCAGTTCAACACGCCCAACATTTCTTTTCTGAAGGGCACCAGGCCCTCGTTGTCACCTTCACGGACTTTATTCGCCCAGTCAGCGTTCGCCAGCATGGCCCGCCCCACGGCCACCAGATCGAACTCCCCGGCTTCAAGACGCGCTACGAGATCATCCAGAGAAGCGGTCTCCGCTTCCCGGAAGGAGGTCTCACCGGGCGCTGGAATAAAGTCTGCATTCAAGCCGACACTACCCACGGTGATCGTGGGCTTCCCCGTAATTTTCTTCGTCCACCCCGCGAGGTTCAGCTCGGAACCCTCGAACTCCGGCTCCCAGAAACGGCGCTGGGAACAGTGAAAAATATCGACGCCCGCCTCGGATAAAGGTGTCAGGAACTGCTCCAGCAGCTGGGGCGTGGGTGCTAATCGCGCGGTGTAATCCTGCTGCTTCCATTGCGACCAGCGCAGGGCAATGGGGAAATCAGGTCCCACGGCGTCACGGCAGGCCGCAATGATTTCACAGGCAAAGCGACCCCGGTTATCCATGGATCCCGCGTAGTGATCGTCCCGCTGGTTGGTGGCTTCCCAGAAGAATTGGTCGATGAGGTAGCCGTGGGCGCCGTGAAGCTCAATGGCATCAAAGCCGCAGGCTTTGGCATCCCGTGCACCCTCGGCATAGGCCCGAACGACATCGTCGATGTCTTCCTGGGTCATTATGTGACAGCGCACTTTGCCCGGGACGCCCATACCCGAGGGTGCGTAGCCGGGAACATCACCCTCAGGCGGCGTGCCGGCGCGTCGAACGCCACCCACATGCCACAGCTGGGGTGCGATCTTGCCACCTTCCTTATGAACCGCCTCCGCGACCCTCTTCCAGCCCTCAAGACGCTCCTCACCCCAGAAATAGGGCACACCGGGGTATCCGCTCGCCGCGATGTGATTGATGCAGGTCCCCTCGGTCAAAATCAGTCCGGTTCCTCCCGCGGCGTGGCGTCGGTAGTAATCCACCACTTGCTCGTGGGGCACATTGTCCGGAGACATATTCCGCGTCATGGGCGCCATAACGATGCGATTGGGCAGCTCAAGCTTGCCAAGGGTAAAAGGCGTAAACAGGGCACTGTTATCGGACATGCGAACTCCATGGTTCAGGCTGGGAAAAACGGTAAAAAACTGCGATCACGGCAATGCCGGCGCGCGAAGCCTAGCTCAGGCCCCGACAAATTTCCATCTGAGCGCCCGTTCACTGCGTAGTTACTACTATACCCAACACCGAGTTTTCCATGCGCGCTATTTACTGGTTTCGCAATGACCTGCGACTACACGACAACCCGGGACTCGTCGAGGCCGCCAAGGCGGATGAGCTCCTGCTGCTGTACCTCTGGCCGCTCCAGCGAGCCTGGTGTAACACCCAGGGTCTGGGCGAACAGCGGGAGCGCTTTATCACCGAGAGCCTGAAGGCCCTCCAGGACGATCTTCAGCCCCTGGGACAAAGTCTTCTGGTGCTCCAGGGGTCACCGGAGCTGGTGATACCCGACCTCGTGCGGGATTATGGTGTTGACGCCGTGCACGCAAGTCAGTGCGCGGGAAGCTATGAGACGCGGGCAGTTCGCGTTCTCCGGGAGCGACTCCATATCCCTGTGACCGAGCACGCAGGGAACACCCTGTTCCGTCGATCAGACATCAAGGCACTATGCCCCGAACTCCCCAGAAGTTTTTCGCCTTTCCGGCGTAAGGTCGAGAAAAATCTCGAGCCTCTAAAACCTTCCCGGGACCTGCCTCAACTGCCGCCCCCACCCGCCGTGACCTTTCATCGCATCCCTGACGCGGCGGTCAAGCCCCCCGTGGGACTGCCCCTGCGGGGCGGCAGCAGCGCGGGGCAGCGACGCCTGAAGCAATTTCTCCACAGCGGCGCGATCCGTTCTTACAAAGAAACACGCAATTGTCTTGATCCCCTCGAGGGCAGCTCCACCCTGTCCCCATGGCTGGCCCTGGGAAGTTTGTCGGCGCGGGAGGTAGCGGCGGCGGTCCATGAGCATGAAGCCCAGGAGGGAGCCAATGAATCCACCTACTGGCTGGTCTTTGAACTCCTCTGGCGGGAATACTTTTTCCATCGGGCGCTACAGGATGGCGTGTCGTTGTTTCGTCATGGAGGCCGCGAAGGCAAAGTGTCCCGCTGCACTTTTGAGCCCCGGAATTTTGCCCGCTGGTGCGCCGGCGATACGAATCATCCCTTGGTCAACGCCCTTATGCATCAGCTCGTAGCCACGGGGTGGATGAGCAACCGGGGGCGTCAGATCGCGGCGAGCTGTCTCATTCACGACTTCGGCATCGACTGGCGCTATGGGGCCGCGTTCTTCGAAAAGCACCTCATTGATTACGATGTTGGAAGCAATTACGGCAACTGGCAATACATCGCCGGCGTGGGCGCGGACCCCCGGGGGGGACGGGCGTTTAACATCGAAAAACAAACGGCCCAATACGACCCTGATGGCGTGTTCATCGCAAAGTGGGATGGTGAGCGTGCGGCCCAGCCCATGTACGTGACCGACGCCGCGGACTGGCCCATCAATCCAACGGGCTCATGAAAGCACGGCGCCAGAACGCGGTCTCGCCCAAAGGTCGGCGGCAGGCCAAGAACCCCAAACCCGAAAAAGTCTGTCCGGTCTGCGACCGGCCTTTTCTGTGGCGGGCGCGGTGGAAAAACAACTGGGACGAGATTGTCTACTGCTCCCGGCGATGCTCCGGCGAGCGCAGTCGCCGCAGGGACCGGGCTTAATCAGGCATCAAGCACCGTCGCCAGAATCCGATCGCCCCACCGGACAATGGCATCGCGGTCCTCCGCCTTGCGCTTTTTCCAGCCGCCGATAATGAGACCCATCCGCGCGTTCCTGGTGAGGTACTCCTGGTGACGGTCAATAAAATGCCAGTAGAGACTGTTGTAGGGGCAGGCGCCCTCTCCCGTGGTCTCCTTGGGATCGTAGCGACAGGCCTTGCAGTGATTACCCTGACGCTGAATGTATTTTCCCGAAGCCGCGTAGGGTTTGCTCGCCATGAGGCCTTTGTCGCCATGGAGGGCCATGCCCAGAGTGTTAGGTAACTCCACCCACTCAAAGGCATCCACGTAGACCGCCAGGTACCAGTCACACACTTCGCTCACATCCAAGCCCGCAAGCAGGGCAAAGTTGCCGATTACCATCAGGCGCTGGATGTGATGCGCGTAACCCAGATCCAGGCTCTGTTTGAGTGCCTGGGAGAGGCACCGCATATCGGTATCTCCACTCCAGAACCAGGCGGGCAGGGATCGCTTGGCGTCAAAGGTATTGCGCTTTGCATAGTCGGGCATGGCGTGCCAATACACACCCCGGACGTACTCCCGCCACCCCAGTACCTGACGAATAAAGCCTTCAGCCCCCGACAGAGAGCAATCGCCCCTTCGCCATGCCGCCTCGACCTGCTGGCAAACGGCGAGGGGTTCCAGTAAACCAATATTGAGATACATGGAAATCAAGCCGTGGAACATCCACGGTGACTCCTCCGCCAGCGCATCCTGGTAGGTACCGAAGTTGTCCAGGGCATGCTCGCAGAACCAGTCAAATTGCGCCTGAGCGTCCTCCCGGGTCACCGCGAGGCGAAACTCCCTTAAATCGCCGGGGTTATCGGGAAAATGTTTTTCGACGAGATCAATGACCTCCCGGGTGACTTTGTCGACGGTCACGGCGGGGCGCTCCGGAACATCAATCTGGGCACGCCAACCCTTGCGATTGTCTGCGTCGTAATTCCATTGACCGCCCTCGGGCTCCCCGTCCTCATCCATGAGCAGTTCATAGCGGCGACGCATCTCGCGATAAAAGTACTCCATGCGAAGCTGCTTGCGGCCGTCCGCCCAGGTCTCGAAGTCATCAATGGATGACAAAAAGCGCCCGTCGTCCTGAAGCACCACGGAGACGCCCAGTGCCGACTCCCAGCCCTGCATGACTTCGAGCAATCGATACTCGCCGGGCGCCGTCACCAACAGTGCTTCCGCCTTGGACTTTTTCAGTCCTTCGGCAACCGCCTCTTGCAGGGAGGACACACCCTCATCAAAGCTTCGATAGATAACCGTAAAACCCTTCTCTCGTAGCAGCTCGGCGAAATGCCGCATGGCGCTGAAGATAAGCACGATCTTATGACGATTATGGGTGACATAGCTGGCTTCCTCAGCCACCTCGGCGAGGAGAACACAGTCCCGGTCAGGATCCGCGTTCACCAGCACAGGGTTTTCAAGAGACAGCTGGTCTCCCAATACCAATCGGAGGGTTTTGCTACTCATACGGACCACTCGTGCTGACTGATTGAGAGAAAGACGATAGCGGGCTCAGAGCCAGCGCTGCATCAAGGCGTGCACATTGACCCGTGCATCCATACGCGCTGCCAGCATGAATATGCCTCCAAGCTTGCGATGGAAGTACACGACATCCGTCGGCGGGGCGTGCCAGAAATCGGCATAATCCGTCGCTTTCTTGCCCAGCTCTCCCAGGCGCTCGGGCATGGTGGAGCCGCCAAAATCATAGGGCCTGTCTTCCCGAAGAGGCTCCAGGGCCAGGAGCAGCAACTCCAATACAAGCTCCCGGTAGCGGGAGTCCTCATCCCCCATGGAATAACCGACTTTCTCGGCGGCCACGGCCATGGCGTCGCGATCTCCCTCCACGGCGGCGGCAGCGAGCTTGCGATAGTTGTTCACGAATCGAACTTTGAAATCCCGGGTGGCACCGAAGTCCAGAAGCACGATTTCTCCCGTGGACCAACGATACTGGTAGTTGGCGAAGTTAGGATCCGTCTGCACCATGCGTAGCTCAAAGAGCTCTGTGAGAAGCAGCTCTACAAGCGCGGACACGACGCGATCGCGCTCCTCCTGCGGCCGCCGGGCGATGGCATCAATGGGACCACCGGCGACATAGGTCATGGCCAGCACCGTTTTGCGCGTCAGCTGAGGCACCAGCTCCGGCAAGATAAAACGCTCATCATCACCCAGCACTTCATTAAAACGTCGAAGAAACTCCGCCTCCTTGAGGTAATTGGCCTCATCCCTGAGCTGCCGTTTAGCATCATCCAGGAAAGGCTGAAGATCGGCCTCCTCGGGAAGCAGACCGGAAATACGCAGTACCGTGGCAATATTGTCGACATCACTGTTAATGCTTTTGCCGACGCCGGGATACTGAATCTTCAACGCCAGCTCGGTACCGTCGTGGCCCACAGCACGATGCACCTGGCCGATGGATGCCGCGGCAATAGGATAGCGGTCAAACACCCGGAATTCCGTTTCCCAATCCGGGCCATAGGCTTCGGTCATGGCTTCCTCCAGCTGCGAGTCGGGCATACTCGTGCCATCGGATCGGAGGCTCGCCAGAATATCCGTAAGCTCTTTGGGCAACAGCTCGCCGGAATCCATGGACAGGATCTGTCCCAGCTTCATGGCTGCACCACGCATCTCCGAGAGCTGCCTGGTCACCCGCCGGGCGTTACCCGGCGTCAGGAGAAGATCGCGCTTGCTCGGTCGATTGCCCGCCCGAATCTGCCGGGCGCCCTCGGCAAGCATCCCACCGGCGACACCGCCCGCCAGGCGCGCAACCTTGGCAAAGCGTCCCGCGCGACTGGCGGGGACCGCTTTGCCCTTTGACCGTGATTTGTCATCGGACCCTGCCATGATTACGCGCCCTCCGTGATCCAGTCATCGATGTAGCGATGTGCAATCTCGTGACCATTAAACTCTGCATTGAGGACGGTAATGAAGGTGAACACCCCTGTCAGCTTGCGCACAATGAGGGCGAAGTCACGGGAGGGTGTCGCAAAATGCCGGGTCGCCGCCGAGTTTGCCGCGTGCTTGCCGACCCGCTGCATCAAACGTGATCGTCCCCAGCAATACTCTCCGTCCTTGTTGAGGTACTCCTGTGGCAGGTTCTCGGGGTGAGCCAGAGGCTCAAGGAGCATCTCACAAAATTCGCAAAAGCTCTTCCGGGCAAATTCCGTCGCATCCTCCCGGAGGCAACCAAGACCCACAAGACTCTCGGCAAGAAGCTCACGATCACCGGTCTGACCCGCGGCAATCGCGTCCCCGAAGTGCCGCCGGAAGTCGTCGTCGCAGGCGAGGGTAGAGCCGAAGTCCAGAAGAACAAGACTGTCTGCAGAATCGTCGCTGCGGATGAGGTAGTTGCCAAAATTGGGATCGGTCTGGAGCACGCCCCAGTCGTAGAGCTCGATAAAAAACAGCTCCAGCATCGCCTCACCGAGGGCGTTGCGACGGGATTGGGAGAGGGCCGATACCGCGGAATCCGTGACGCGATAGCCGTCGACGTACTCCAATGCCAGCATCGTGTCGCCGGAGTAGTCGTCAATAACTGCCGGCACGTGAAAACGGGTATCGCCGGCAAAACGGCGACCGGCGTCCCGGGTCATTTGCGCTTCCCGCTGGTAATCGATTTCGTGATGAAGCTGTTCACGCATATCGGCAAGCCAGGCATCGATCTCACGCCCGGCTTTAATCCACCGCGTCAACAACAGCATTCGTACAACGGCATCAAAATCATCGTCGATAACCGCTGCGAGTCCGGGATACTGCACCTTGAGCACCAGCTCATAGCTATCCCCCTGCCGGGTGGCGCGGTGCACCTGGGCGAGGGACGCGGCGGCCAGCGGTTGTTTAGCGATCCTGAGCTCCCCGTAGCGGTCGCCCAGACTCTCGCGCACACCTTCCTCCAACTCCTGCCAGGGCAAGGGATGCGTCTGGGAATCGAGATCATGGAGAGCTTCCGTAAGCGGAGCCGGCAGAAAGTGCTCTCCGAGCAGCGCCATCATCTGCCCGATTTTGACGTAGGTGCCTTTGAGCCTGCCCAGTTCAGCGGTGAAGCGCCTGGCTTCACGGCGCATGAGCTCGCTGTTGCCGGCCTCGTCCCCACGAATCTTGCCCATGGCGGAGCCGAGGGCAAAGGCGCCGCCCGCGCGGATACCCGCGAGGGACACGGCGAGACCGCGGCCAAAACTGCCGCGGCGGATGGAAGAACGTTTAGTCATAGGATCCTTACGTAGCATCCCCCGCGGAGGATGACGTGGGGGCGCTGCTGTCCAGAATCTGAACTAATCGTCCAATAGCAGTGCAGCGAGACGCTGGCGATGGTGCTGGGCATCGCCGAACTGCTGCTGGGCACCCTGGGCGCGACGAATGAAGAGTTGGGCATCGCAATCCCAGGTAAAGCCCATGCCGCCGTGAAACTGCACGGCGCGATCGCCGGCGAATTTCAGGGCGTCCGTGGCCTGGGCCTTCGCCATGCGACAGGCCACTTCCTGATCCTTGTCCAGGGGCTCGCTGCCAAGCAGGGAACTGGCGTGGTACACAAAGGAGCGCGCGGAATCCATCATGGTCAGCATGTCGACGCTGGGATGTTTGAGCGCCTGGTAGGAGCCAATGAGCTTGCCAAACTGCTTGCGGGTTTTGAGATAGTCCACGGTGACATCCAGGCAGGCGGCCGCGGCACCGGTGCTCTCGGCAGCCACAAGCAGCGCACCCAGAAGACGGTAATCCCGAAGGGCCGCAAGGACGCTGGCCCCTGAAATCACCGCAAGGGGTGTGACTCCGTTAAAGGTGATGTCGGCGGCGCGATGGGTGTTGTCGATGAGCACCCGAGGATTGATGGCATCGTCATCGAGGGTTGTTGCGTCGAGGACTGCCAAAGCGGTGTCGGCGCCCGCTACCGCAGTGACCACGATCCAGCGCGCGCTGGTCGCATCCATCACTAGTCGCTTCTGCCCCTGGAGCATGCCCGCGTCATCAATCACGGTAGTCCGTGGCAGAGCGCTCCAGTCTTCGGACTCCAACTCCGCAACGCAGGCCGCGTCCCCGCCTGCAATACCCTCGAGCACCTCCGCTGCCGCTTTGCTATCGGCGCGAAGCAGCAGCTGAGCGGCGAGTAGCGTGGACAACAGCGGCGTGCCCATCAGGGCTTTACCCAGGCTTTCCGCCACGGGCACCGCTGCACCAATACTCAGTCCGGAACCGCCGAGCTCCTCGGGCAAGCCAATGCCGGTCCATCCCATGGCCACCATCTCATCCCAGACCCCAGGACTGTATTCCAGGGGTGTTTCCAGATGCTCTCTCGCAGCGTTCAAGCCGCCGCGGTCGGCACAAAAACTGCGCGCATAGTCCAGGAGCATGCTCTGCTCCTCGTCAAAACGCATTGCCGTACTTCCTATTACCGACATATTCAGCCCCTACTTTGGCAGACCGAGCACGTGCTCGGCGACAATGTTTGCTTGTACCTGACTGGTGCCCCCACCGATGGTCGCGGAAAAGCTGTTGAGATAGGCCCGCTGCCAGAACCCCCCTTCCCGGGCACGGTCATCGCCAACAAACAGGGCACCATCAGCGCCCTGGGCATTGATCGCGAACTGACGCATGCGACGCGCATACTCGGTCCAACGCAATTTGTTCGATAAAGGCAGGGACATGGGGTAGTCGCTGGTGAGTGCGGGGATACCCGAACGGCGGTCACCGAGACTGATGGCCTTCTCCTCCATAATCAGGCTCACAAGCTGGTCACGGATGAGGGGATCTTCCAGCACCGGCTTTCCGTCACGCGTCACGTCGCGCAGCTGCTGTATGAGGTCATCGATCACAATGCGGACGAAGGCCAGGCCGCCGGCTGCTCCCGCCTCGGCACCACGCTCATATTGCAGCGTCTTCATTGCGATCTTCCAGCCGGCACCTTCACCGCCCATCAGGCAGTCCGCAGGAATCCGCGCGTTGTCAAAGAAGGTCTCGGTAAATCCGTATTCGCCCGTGAGCTTGCGAATGGGTCGGGTAGAAACGCCATCAACGGTCATGGGCGCGAGAAAGAAGGATAAGCCGTCGTATTTACGCTCGGCCTCGGGATTGGTGCGCGCAAGGAGAATCATGTACTTGGCGTAATTGCCCATGGTCGTCCAGATCTTGCTGCCGTTGATGACATAATCATCGCCATCGCGCTCCGCACGGGTGCGCGCATTGCCAAGATCCGAGCCATGATCAGGTTCCGAAAAACCCTGACACCAGATGTCCTCAGCGCTCAGGATGCCCTTGAGGTAACGCTGTTTCTCTTCTTCGGTGCCAATATCATTGATGAGGGGGCCGGCCCACCCCAGTCCGATAACATTAAAGCAAATGGGCACGGCCTGACGGCGCATTTCCTGATCAACGACCGATTGATAAATCGCATCGACGCCCTGGCCGCCATGCTCTTTAGCCCACGCCATGCCTAGATAACCGGCGGACCAGACCTTATGCTGCCACTCGCGGAGAAACTCCAGTTGCTCCTCGGAGCCCACCTCCATAAATGTCTGGGGCAGGAGAAAGCCGGGATCCGCCGGTTTATTCGCTTTCAGCCAACTGGCCACCTCGCGACGAAAATCTTCAAGTTCCTTAACGGCAGCGTTCATAGCAATTCTTCCATGGTGTTGGGGACATCGTGTTGAAACAAAGCTCAGGGGTAGATCAGTGTGCGTCCGGGACTGCTTCCTGTGCCACCCCGGCAGCGGCCGCCCGGATGAAGGCCTCCCGGCTCGTGAGGCGTTCAAGATAAGCGGCAGTCTGAGGCTTGTAGCGCTCGTTCAGCTGCAAAGTTTTACCGAAATACAGTGCATAGCCAACGCAAATGTCGGCGATGGTAAAACGTCCATCCACGAGGTAATCGTTGTTCTCAAGATGGGCGTCCAGGCGTCGCAGGCGAGCGATAAACCACTTGGCATAATCATCTGCAACGGGTTTCTTCTCAGGCGTCGGCTCCAGCACCGTGTAGCGCAACACGATGGTCTGGGGAAAGGTCAGGGTCGCATCCGCGTGGTAGGTCCAGTTCAGCATATCGCCATAGGCCGGATGTTCGGGGGGCACCGCGAGGTGTTCGTTACCGGGCCGGGTCGCAAGATAGTGGGGAATGGCGCAGGATTCCGTCATCTCCACATCGCCGTCCACAAAGAAAGGAATAGTCCCCAGGGGATTTATCTCAAGATAGTCCCGCTGAAAAATCCGGGGAGGAAAGGGCAGCATCACAAGCTCGTAATCCAGCCCCAGCTCCTCCAGCGCCCACACGGCACGCAGAGAGCGCGCACCTTCGCAATGCCATAGTTTCATTGTCATAGTCCGTACTGCCTTGCCGCCAGATCGCGCATGATTTCCTCGGAGCCGCCGCCAATGGCATTCACCCTCACTTCCCGATAAATCCGTTCCACACGATTACCCCGCATATACCCCGTGCCCCCGAGAATCTGCATTGCTTCCCGCGCACAGAATTCCAGGGTTTCGCTGGCCTGCACCTTCAGCAGGGCAATGTCGCCGGGGTTCGGGTTGCCATTCTCAATACTTTCGTAACAGCTGCGGATGTAGGCCTGGGTGGCGTTGAGTTTTTGTTTCATCTGGGCAAACTTGTGCCGGATGACCTGATGATCCGCGAGACGCTTTCCAAAGGTGTTGCGCTCTCGCGCCCAGGTAGCCGCCTCTTCGAGACACACCCGGCCTTGCGCTTCCATGGACACCGCCATGGCCATGCGCTCGCTGTTGAAGTTGGTCATGATCACAATAAAGCCACGATTCTCTTCACCAATGAGATTCTCCACAGGCACCCGCACGTTATCAAAGTATAGCGTTGCGGTATCTGATGCCCACCAGCCCTGCTTGCGGTCCAGCGCCGTGCGGGAGAAACCCGGGGCATCCGTGGGAATCAGCAGCATGGAAACACCGCCCGCTCCCTCGCCGCCGGTGCGCACCGCCGTGGACACCCAGTTGGCGCGCATACCTCCTGTGATATAGGTTTTTGATCCGTTGACGATGTAGTGATCGCCATCGCGAACAGCCGTCGTGCGCAGACGGGCCACATCAGAGCCTCCCCCCGGCTCCGTGATACCCAGGGAGATGTGTTTTTCTCCCGCGAGGACCGGTGGTGCAATGGCCTCCTTCATGGCCTCGGATCCCCAATTGATCACCGGCGGCAGACCAATGCCGTGAACCAGCAGGGACGCGGGCACGCCGCCGACACCAAAGCGGTTCATCTCCTCGCCGGAGATCCAACTGTGCCAGGAATCGATACCCTCGAGGGTGCCACCGTAGGCTTCGGGGTAGCCCATGCCTAAAAGACCCACGGCTGCTGCCTTTGGCCAGAGATCCATGGGAATTTCGCCCGCCTCGTCCCAGTCTTCGGCAAACGGCGCGATTTCCGTGTCGACAAAGCGCCGCAGCTGCGAGCGCCATTCCTCGTGTTCAGGCCGAATATGAGGATTGGGCAGGCGCGCGCTGTCAAAGTCGAGGGACATGGAGAATTCCTGAATCCTGAGAAAATTGAGTGTCGCTTAATAATACTGAGTGACACTCAATTCAACAAGCACTGCGCCCCTCATGACAGGAATCACCGGCGTAACTGCGCCGCGGTGCCGTTGAGGGGGTGAGTTTGTGGCCCTGGAAAAGCCTGAGGCACAAAGAGAGGGGTGAGAGCAATGGTCTCAGGCCGTGATGCTCTCAGGAAACACCAGCGCCAGGGCCCGGCGATGCTGCGCCTCCACCACCAAGGCATCGAGTTCTTCCCGGGCACGGCTAAGCAGATCTTCGGGCAGCCCGACATCACCGACACGCAGTATCTCGGCGCGCAGCAGCCACTCCGTGGCGTAATCGTCCAGGCAGGCGCGCAATGACTGCACCTCGCTGGCTGCGAAGGCGCTTACCTCTTCACTCTCTCGGTTCACCTCGGAGTTCGGCGCGCTGCCTGAGGGGCGCCTACCAAGCAGTGCATAGGCAGCCATAAGACGGGGATCGGGCTTCGAGCCGGGGGTCGTGGTGCGAGGCAGGGGCTTGTACAGCTGATAGTTTTCACGATCGGCAACACCACCAAAGACGCTGGTGATCCGAGCCCCCACCGCCATGTCGTAGCGTCCCCAGGTGGGATCAAAAAGCACGCGTCCATCCAGCGCCGTCACGCTGCAATCACTGAAGCTCAGGAGAAGATTGCGATGCTCCTGACGCAGTACGTCCTCCAGGCGACCCCGCACGGTGATCCCACAGAGGAACTCAAGCTCCACCGCCTCACCCACAGCAATACGGTGAGCCTTTAACTCATCGACGGTGTAATCCGACAGGCAGCGACTGAATTCCTTCAACAAACCTACGGGGGATCCGAAGCCCTCCTTGTGGCTCTCTATACCGTGGCCGTAGAGCTCTTTCCCGCGGCAGGCCAATTGCGTGGGGCCGCGGGTCTGGAGATACGTCACATTGCCTACGGCATCGCAAATGACCTCGGAGATGACACCGCTGACCTGCACACCGGAATCGTACTCCGCGGTGCAAACAACTTTTGCGTCGATGGCTTTACGAAGAGAGTCCGCGCCGCCGCGACGGGCTGCCATGGTGGCGGCAAACTCCTCCAGCACCTGACTCATATGGCGACAGCTTTTAGTAACAAATAATTGTGGCTGCGTGGAGGTAATGTCGTAGGGTGTTTCCACGGCATTGACGGTCAGGGGCAACTTCTTGACGCGCTCATCATCCAGGCAACTCTGACTTTCCCCCAGGGAGGACAGGAGGCCCGCACCAAACAGACGATAATCCTCGAGCTCACCGACAAGTCCGTACTCCACGGTCCACCAGTGGAGTCGCGTCAGCAAGGCCGCTTCGGAAGGCTCCCCATCACTGTCCCCGAGCGCAGCAAGGCGCGCTTCAGCGTTGGCGATGTCGTCGGGGTCCGTCGCGGGATTCTCTTTCAAGATAGAGAGCTCTCGAATCGCTTCGTAGAGCTCATGGTCGTGCGCATTGGCAATTGCCTGCATGCCAACCTCTCCGAAGCGCTGGAGGAACTCCGCGTAATCCACATCAACAAGAAAAGGCGCATGCCCCGCAGATTCGTGCAGAATATCCGGAGCGGGCGTGTAAAGGAGATGCTCGACGCTGCGCATGTCGAGGGCGATCACCAACACCTTGAGAGCCTGAAACTCCATAAAGATCGCGGGTGGGATAAAGCCATCAACCACCACCGCACGCCAACCCAGCTTTGCAAGACAGGCATTCATTTCATCGATAGAAGGAATGTGATCCAGGGCGATACCCGTTCGCGACAGGCCCTCGAGGTACACGGGGTGCGCCGTTTGAGCGAGTCCGCGAGTGAGCGCCGTCATAAGAAATCGCCATACCGCATGATCCCGGGGCGTGTACTGCGCATCGGGGTCCTGGACGGCGACAAAGGGACGGAGGTGCAGGGGCAGGCTGGCGACGATCTCCTGCTGACCTGGCGTCGTGGAACTCACTTTATGGCACCTCCTGTGACGGGCATTGCTGGATCCTCAGTCATGGCATGGTCTTCAAGCTTCTGGAGTATCTCCCTGAGATTCCGACGCTCCGTTTCGCTAAGGACGCTCAAAAAGTCAGTCTCCCAGTGCAGCGCCAGGGGCGCAATGGATTCAAAGAGCTCTGACCCCGCAGTGGTGAGGCAGAGCTCGATCACGCGACCGTCACCCGTGCTCAGATACCGCTCCAACAGCCCTCGCTTCTCAAGATCTGCAACGGCGCGGGATACCGCTACTTTATCGAGATTACCCTGCCGGGAAATGGCCTTGGCGCTGAGATAGGGCGTTTCATGCAAGAGCGCGAGGATACGCCACTGGGGCACACTGACCGCGAAGCGACGCCGATACACCCCGGCAAGAGACACACTGATGTGTTTTGCCAGGCGATCAAAGCGGTAGGGCAAAAATCCTTCGAGGCGAAACAGCGTAGTCATGGCTTTCCTGCACTGGCTAGATAGTTTCATATGAAACTAGTATGCTTGAGCTCTGTCAAGGAAAAAGGATCAAGGTCATGAGCCGTCAATGGTTTCCCCATGTGATTCGCGAAGGGCTGCACTCTCGGCAAGCGCACTGTGACCTCCCCGAAGGCACCTACGAACGGGAGATGGGTAGAGAGGGGTTTTTTGGGCCCGCGAGCCACATCCACCATCGCCACCCCCCCACCGCCTGGGTCGACTGGAAGGGTCCCCTGCGACCCCATGCCTTTGATCTGACGCAGCTCGACGCGGTCAGCGAATCGCCCTTTGCCCAGAACGCGCTGCTGGCCAACGGCGACGTAGCCCTGCGGTTCTGGCGCTGCGACCGGTCCATGGGACATCTGGTACGCAACAGCGATGGCGATGACCTGCTCTTTATTCACAATGGAAGCGGCTCACTCTTTTGCGACTATGGGCAGCTGAGTTTTCGGGATGGCGACTATCTGGTGATTCCCCGGGGCACGGCATGGCGCATAGAACCCGCGGAACCGGTGGAATGCCTGATCATCGAGGACAGCGACGGCGCTTACCAGCTTCCCGATCGCGGAATGCTGGGACCCCACGCAGTTTTCGACCCGGCCATTCTCGATCACCCTCATATCAATGAGGCCTTTCTTGCCCAGCAAAGCGAAGAGCCCTGGGACGTTCATATCAAACGCCACGATGAGGTGAGCATTGTCTCCTTCCCTTTCAACCCCCTGGATGCCGTGGGCTGGCACGGCAACAACACGGTGCTGCGCTTGAACTGGCGGGACATACGCCCGGTGATGAGTCACCGGTACCACCTTCCTCCTTCCGCGCACACGACCTTCGTGGGCGGGGGCTTTGTGGTGTGCACGTTTTGCCCGCGACCCATTGAGACGGATCCCGGGGCGTTAAAAGTGCCCTTCTATCACAACAACGACGACTACGATGAGGTGCTTTTTTACCACCGAGGCAACTTTTTCAGTCGTGACAACATTGAGGCGGGGATGATGACCTACCACCCCTGCGGATTTGCTCACGGCCCTCACCCCAAGGCACTCAAAAAATCGCAAAGCGATCCCGCAACGGCAACAGACGAGGTAGCTGTAATGATCGATACGCGACGGGCACTTTCTATTCAAAGCGCTGTGCAGGGCGTGGAAAATCCAGACTACGTCAACTCCTGGCGCAGCCAGGGTGCGGACGGGTTCTCAGTCTCAGAAGGACCAAGCTCATGAAACTAGCCTCCTACAAATCCGGTCGCGATGGTCAGCTGATGATCGTAGACCGAGGGCTGCAACGCTGCTGCCCCGCAGGTGACCTTGCTCCCACCATGCAGACGGCCCTCGATGACTGGAGCAACATCGCGCCACGCCTTCAGGAACGCTATGAGCATCTTTGCGAAGGCACCCTCGACGCCAGCAGCGCTTTCGAACCGGGCAAATGCGCTGCGCCGCTCCCCCGCAGCTATCACTGGGCCGACGGTAGCGCCTATGTGACCCACGTGGAGTTGGTCCGAAAAGCGAGAGGCGCGGACATGCCGACCTCTTTCTGGGAAGACCCCCTGGTTTACATGGGTGCCTCGGATGCCTTCATTGGCCCCGAGGACCCCGTAACGGCGGAAAGCGAGGATTGGGGCATTGATTTCGAGGGCGAGGTGGTCGTGGTGACGGACGATGTGGCGGCGGGCACCACCGCCGACGAGGCTGCAAAGCACATCAAACTCCTTGGCATCGTCAATGATGTTTCCCTTCGCAACCTCATACCCGGAGAACTTGCCAAGCAGTTTGGCTTCTATCAATCCAAGCCATGGACGGCCTTCGCACCGGTATTCGTAACTCCCGATGAACTGGGCACCGCCTGGGATGGCGCCCGCCTGCACTTGCCCCTACGGGCAACGCTCAACGGCGAATTGATTGGCGCACCCAACGCCGGCCAGGACATGACCTTTGATTTTCCAACGCTCATTGCACACTGCGCAAAGTCCCGCTCCTTAATCAGCGGCACGGTTATCGGCTCGGGAACCGTCTCCAACGTCGGGTCCAAAGATGGCTCCTGCTGTCTCGCGGAGGTGCGCTGCCTGGAAACGCTCCGCGACGGGAAACCCAGCACTCCGTTCATGAGCTTTGGTGACCGTATTCATATCGAAATGCTGGATGGGGAAGGCGCTTCGGTTTTTGGTGCTATCGATCAGCAGATCAGGCCCTTTGAGCGGAGCACGGTGTAAGGAATGAAGCTGTATAGCTTCTTCCGCTCCACGGCGGCCTATCGCGTACGCATCGCCCTGGGACTCAAGAAACTCGAACACGAGATCGCTCCCGTAGACCTCATAGCAGGACAGCAGCGAAGCGCGACATTCCTTGGCGAGAATCCCCAGGGACTGGTGCCGGCTCTGGTGCTTGATTCAGGCAAGACCCTTGCACAGTCTGGTGCCATTCTGGAATGGCTGGAAGAGACGCATCCTGATCCACCGCTGTATCCCGAGGGAGCTCTGGCGAGGGCCCAGACCCGCGCTCTCTGCCAACACATCGCCTGCGATATCCATCCTCTCAATAATCTTCGCGTCCTGCGCTATCTGAATGACCCCCTGGAACTCGAGCAGAGCGCCGTGGACGACTGGTATGCCCACTGGATACATCGTGGCTTTACCCCTCTGGAAAAAGCTGTCGGCGAATTCCCTGAGGCGTTTTCCCTCGGCGACCGTCCGGGGATGCTGGAGATATTTCTCATTCCCCAGGTGTTCAATGCCTACCGCTTCAAGGTGGATCTGACTGCGTTCCCGAATATCGCGGCTCTGGACAAGCGCTGTCAGCAGTTGACCGCTTTTCACCATGCGCATCCATCGCGACAAGTCGACACTCCTCAGGAAGAGCGCGCCTGAAGCCACCGCTTGACCGCCACAAGATCAGCAGCGGTATCAACATCTCTCACCACGCCGGCATCCGTCACGGGTACCGACACACAGCTGCTCGCGTATTCGCGGATAAGCTGATTGGCGCCCTCATCACCGGAGAGGTTTTTTAGCCGCGGTATAAATTGCCGGCCAAAAATCACAGGATGACCTCGACGGCCCTCGTAAACCGGAAACACGATGTTCTCGGTTTGGGCTTTCTCCTGAAGCAGGAGAATTGTCTCTGACGCCAATCCCGGCATATCGGCAAGAGCGATAAGAACAGAAGCATCGTCACCGATTTTTTTCACGCTCTCCGCGAGAGTGCCGCCCATGCCTTCGCCCGCCCGGTCGCAGCGCAGAATCTCAACGGATTCGCCGATCAAACTTTCTGCAAGCAGGTCATCATCGGAGACCGCCGACAGACTGACAAAGACCCGGAATCCCAGGGACGTGAATTGCGAAATAGACTGCTCTAGAAGAGTTTTCCCTGACCCCAGAGCCGCCTGACGCTTGTCGTCTCCAAAGCGCCGACTTCTGCCCGCCGCAAGCATCAATACCACCGTGTGCGGGACAAGATCACGCTGCAAGCCTGTATTCACCGCTTCATCCGCAATTTTTTCCTCTCTGAGGGCTGAAAACGCTGCACATTTTATTCCCGGTAAATGGGGTTTTAACCCTTGCGATAGCTTGTGAAAGCCTTATGCTGTAAGGCGCGGGGTAGTTATTTCGCGCACAAATAATGTGATTGGGCATAGGGATCATTACAAGGGGTGTGATCATGGCAGGAAAGTTTGAACTGAAGAAAGGAAAAACCGGAAAGTTTTCTTTCAATCTTAAATCAGGAAACGGGCAGGTGGTTTTCACCAGCCAGACTTACGACAGCAAACGCTCGGCTACGGCAGGCATAACTTCCGTGAAGAAAAATGCGGACAAAGATGCACGCTATGAGCGCAAGTCATCGACCAAAGGGCAACCTTACTTTGTCATGAAAGCCACCAATGGTCAGGTGATCGGCAAGAGCCAGATGTATTCCAATGCAGTCAGCATGGAGAAAGGCATCAAGTCTGTCGGCCTCAATGCACCCGGGGCGGACACCCTCGACCTGACTGTTGAAGCACCGAAGAAAAAAGCGGCGCCCAAGAAGAAGGCTGCTGCAAAGAAAGCCAAAGCGGCACCCAAGAAGGCCAAGGCCGCTGCCAAGAAAGTAGTCAAGAAAGCAAAAGCTGCGCCTAAGAAGGCCAAGGCAACTGCCAAGAAAGCGGTAAAGAAAGTTGCTAAAAAAGCGAAAGCCGCACCGAAGAAAGTCAAAGCGGCGGTGAAGAAAAAAGCGCCTGCCAAAAAGAAGTAAGGCAGTGGCGGCAGCTGCCCGTCAGCTGTCGCCCGTTTTTCCTCTGACCTTATAGTTTTTCGCCTGTATCACAGGCACACCAGGCGTCTACAGCCTCTCAACTCTCTGCATCTATTCGCATCTGTTTGCATCTGCTCGCAACTACCTTTGTTATCTCCTTCCGCCCCCCCCTGGCTTCTCCTTAGCTACTCCTTACCTCCTTCTCAGCTCAAATCAGCTCAGGCTCTAGTACCAGACTCTTCCACGGCGACGCGCCGGACGTCGAACGGAGCGCCTTAGCAACAAGTCTTTGTTGTTACGAACCCTGAGATTGAAACAGAAGAACCGGAGAGCCGTGGTGAACGACTCCCCGGGGTTCCGCCAGGGGAAGCGGGAACAGGTGCTTTAGTTCGCAGACGCAACAGCCGAAGCATTCACCTTTGACAGCGCACGAGACAGGGAGCGCTCGTAGCAGTCTTCGTTGCGCGCCGCCTGGGCAACACCGCCCGCCCGTCGAATGTCATTGTGACCGCAGACCTGCTCCGCGGCACGGGCCAGGCGGTAGTGCAGGGCTTTCTGCCCCTCCACTGAGTCCAGATTGAGGTCGGAGAAGCTTACGGCGACCTCTGCCGGGGCAGTGACGGAGTCAGCAATGACTTCGGTGGTACTACCGGCACTTGCCTGAACAGCGAATGCCGCGAGAGCGCCGGATACGGCGGTTGCAAAGATTACACGTTGGATTGATTTCATGATTAAGCTCCAAATTTTTTAAGTGACCATTAGCCGGATTCGTTTGCGGTCTGCGCCCTTCATCGCCATCCCACGAATCCAAAGTTAGGCCAAGGCGGTGCGCACCGGTAGAGCGTTTCGATAAAGCGTTGGCCAGCGTCGACAAGATGATGGAATCCAGCGGCCAAGGGGCTGCGTATTCTTTTGCGTTGCAGCAGATACTGCGAAATCAGCCAAGACCGGTTGTTGACGGTACAATGGGCGGCGAGGTGCAAGTGATTAGCCACGAAGTGCAGCGGGCCTGGCATCAAAAACCAAGCGTTGCGCGTGCACCATAGTTTGGCATTAAGGGAATAAACGGGTTCAAGGCATGAAGTATGTAGGCAGTCCAGATTTCGATCACGCCCAGCAGGGAAGTATCGGAGTGCTCGTCACAAATCTGGGCACGCCGCAGGCGCCGGAAAAGAGCGCGCTGCGGCCCTATTTGAAACAGTTCCTCTCTGACCCCCGGGTGGTGGAGGTTCCCAGGCTTCTCTGGTGGTTTATTCTCAACGGCATCATTCTTAATGTGCGCCCCGCACGCTCCGCCGAGGCCTACAAAACGGTTTGGACTGACGAAGGCTCGCCCCTGCTGATACACACGCGTAACCAGGCCCTGGGGCTGCAGAAACGCCTCAATGACGAACACGGCGGTCAGGTCATCGTGGAATTTGCCATGCGCTATGGTGAGCCCTCCATAGGCCATGCACTGCAATCACTGATGGACCGGGGGGCGCGCCAGCTGCTGGTGCTCCCCATGTATCCGCAGTACAGCGGACCGACGGGTGGTTCCACCTTCGACGCCGTTGCAGAGGACCTCAGTAAACGACGCTGGATACCTGATTTGCAGTTTGTCGCCAGCTATCACGATCAGCCGGGCTATATCAGCGCGATCGCGGACACCATCAGGAACCATTGGAAAAGCCACGACCGCGCGGAAAAACTCCTGTTTTCCTATCATGGCGAGCCTCGACGCTATCTCGATGAAGGCGATCCCTACCACTGCCAATGTCACAAGACGACCAGGCTGGTCGCCGAAGAGCTCGGACTGGCAGAGGGTGAATATCTCAGCGCATTTCAATCGCGTTTCGGACGCGAAGAATGGTTGAAGCCGTACACCGACTACACGCTCAAGGAAATGGCGGGGGGCGGTGTGCGGTCAGTGCAGGTCATTTGCCCGGGCTTCTCCGCCGATTGTCTTGAGACCATCGAGGAGATCGGGGAAGAGAATCGGGATTACTTTCTTGAAGCTGGTGGGGAGCGCTATGAATACATCCCCTGCCTGAATTCCACGGAAGGACATATCGACTTCCTGGCGAGTCTTGTCAGTGATCGCCTCCAACCGTGGCTGGCAGCAAAGAAGACCGCCCAGGAAGCCCCCACCGCGACCATGGCCGAGGCCATGAAGGCGCGCTCAGCGGCCTAGACCGGCTGGCTCTGACTTACTCTGGCTCATTAAAGCGGTATGTATAGCGGCTTACAGCGGCGTAAATCGGTGTAAACAGACCTGGATCTGGTTTTACTCGCGGTTAAACAGGGCTCAGGGACGCAATAGCATGACTGTGTTTAGCCGCCGTGTTGGCCATCATGAAAGCAAGGGCTATGCCCAAAAGAAACACCGCCGTGAGCTTCACACGATCGTGACTGTGGAACTGAACCTCAGGCAACAGATCGCTGAGGGCAATACACACAAAGGCGCCGGCCGAGAACGCCAGCGCTGATGCAATAACCAGTTCACCGCTGCCGCCAAGTCCCATGGCATAGAAGTAAAACAGTAAGGCCCCCAGGGGGCACACAAAGGCAAACAGAAGGTTCGCGCGAGTCTGTGACGATGCCGTGGTTCCCGAGGCCTTCATTAGCGCTACGATGGACATGGCGTCCAGGGGCTTGTGAAGAAGAATCGCGAGAAACACCCCAAAGCCCAATAACTGCTGCTGATGTCCATGGGGCGCCGATAACAGCGCTGCACCCAGGGCCACGCCGTCGATAAAGGTGTGAAAGGTCAGTCCTATTAAAACGCCCCGCCAGCTCACCCCCGGCGCCATCACCGAAGTGACCTCCCGGGCGGCGGGTACGCCCGTCTCAGCGGCACCGTGCTTATGGCCGTGATCATGGCCATGCTCACAAACCGCAATCGCCTCGGCGGGGTAGTCCGGTTGGTGAAAATGCAGGATCCGCAACAGCAGAAGCATCACAATCAAACCACCCATGGTCCAGGACATCACCGTCGTCAAGCCGTGATGAATACCCAGGGTGAGCACGGCATGGGGCAGCAAGTGAAAAAACGCGATGCCCAGCATGAGCCCCGAAACGAGGCTCATGGCAAGCTGGGCTCTCGTATGGGTCATGGCAACGCGCTGGGTCAGGGCACCGCCGGCGACGGAGGACACAACGAGGGCAGCGCCGTAAACCGCCAGAAGCATCATCGGGGACATCAGAGGAGCACCAGATTGTCGCGATGAATAAGCTCTGCTTCACCACCGTAGCCAAGGGTTTCTGCAATGTTTTTTGAGCTCAAACCCATGATCTTGCGCACTTCTTTCCCACTGTAATTACTTAAACCCCGGGCGACTTCCCGGCCCTGCAAATCACGACAGAGGAGCACATCGCCCCGCTCGAAATCGCCGCTCACGGACTTCACGCCCACCGGGAGCAAGGAACGTCCCGAGCTTTTGAGAACCGCCACCGCTCCGTCGTCAATCACCACGGTACCGCGAAAGGTCACGAGACTTGCCAGCCACTGTCGACGGGCGTTTTCCGGAGCGCTGCCGCTTTCCAGCCATGTTCCGAGAGCCTCTCCCTCGGCGAGATGGATGAGCACCTGGGGGTGTCGTCCCCCGACAATCACGGTCTCGGTGCCGGAGCGCGCCGCAAGGCGGGCCGCGCGGAGCTTGGTCACCATACCCCCACGACCCAGCACACCGCCCTCGCCTGCCACCGTATCCAGCCTGGGATCATCGGCGCGCGCATGTTGAATGAGGCTCGCGCCGACCTCCTTCCGGGGATCGGCATCAAAGAGTCCGTCCTGATCTGTGAGCAACACCAGCACATCTGCATCCACCAGATTCGCCACAAGAGCGGCGAGGGTGTCATTGTCTCCAAAGCGGATTTCGTCGGTAACCACCGTATCGTTCTCGTTAATCACCGGCACCACGCCATGGGAAAGCAGGGTTTTTAGCGCAGCGCGGGCATTGAGGTAGCGATCCCTGGCAAACACATCGTCATGACCGAGGAGAATCTGCGCGACCATAAGGCCTTTGGACGCAAAGGCTTCCTCATAGCGCCGAAGAAGAGCGGATTGCCCCACCGCCGCCGCAGCCTGCAGTTCATGGAGTTCCTCCGGCCGCTCGGAGGCTCCCAGCCGGGAAAGACCCGCCGCCACGGCCCCACTGGAGACGAGGAGTACTTCACAGCCTCGTTGCCGCAGTTCAGCCAGTTGCTCAACCAGTGCCGCAATAACCGCCTCATCGATACCTCGTCCATCATCGGTGAGGAGCGCGCTCCCCACCTTGACCACCCAGCGTTTGGCTGAAGCCACCCAGTGTCGCGAATCGGCACTCACGGTGCGTATTCTATCTCCACGTCATGATCGTCATCGTCATCGTCGTCTTCATCAGACATCTCGCCACGCTTCCGCGAACGGAGCAGGTTCACTCGCTCCCGCGCCTCTTCCTGCATGGCCTGTTGTGCCTCGCGCTCGGCAATAATAAGGTCGGGGTTTTCCTCTTCTGCCTCGGCGCAGCGCTCAAGATATTGCATCATGTCCTGACAGAGTCGTTCGGTGCCATCATGAGCCAGGGCAGAGATACTGTAGACCGGCGCTGACCACTGGAGCTTCTCGATGACCCTGGCCTCGACATCAGCCAGCTCCTGTTCATCGATGAGATCGGTCTTGTTGAGTACCAGCCAACGCTCCCGCGCCGCGAGGGTGGGGCTGAAACGCTCCAGCTCCCGCACAATGGATGCGGCGCTGTCCGCCGGATCGCTGCCGTCCATGGGCGCCACATCCACCAGATGGAGCAGAATGCGATTACGGGTGAGATGCTTGAGAAAGCGAATCCCCAGTCCGGCGCCGTCTGAAGCGCCCTCAATCAAGCCGGGGATATCCGCAACAACAAAACTGCGCAGGGCATCGACTTTTACGACGCCCAATTGCGGCACCAGCGTGGTGAAGGGATAGTCGGCCACCCGGGGCCGGGCGGCGGATACGGAACGGATGAATGTTGATTTGCCGGCGTTGGGTAACCCCAGGAGCCCCACATCCGCAAGGACGTTGAGCTCGAGCTTCAGGGAACGCTCTTCGCCCTCACTGCCGGGACTGGTTTGCTGCGGCGCGCGATTGACGGAAGATTTGAAACGCGTGTTGCCCAGGCCGTGGAAGCCGCCCTGGGCGACGAGGAGTCGGTCACCCGGCGCCACGAGATCGCCCAGAGTCTCACCGCTGTCCTCGTCAAGGACCGTTGTCCCCACGGGCACGGGTAACTCAAGATCAGCGCCTCCGGCGCCGGTACAATTGCGGCCGCGGCCTTTCTCGCCGTTCTCCGCGCGATAAACCCGCTGGAAGCGGTAGTCCACCATGGTATTGAGGCTGTGATCGGCCACGAGATAGACACTGCCACCGTCGCCGCCATCGCCCCCATCGGGACCGCCGCGCTCTACGTATTTCTCTCGGCGAAAACTCAGGCAGCCATTGCCCCCTTTTCCGGCGAAAACTCGAATACTGGCTTCATCTACAAATTTCATGGGTACATTCTATAGGGCCACAGCGGCCCTGAGCGACAGACAAAAAAAAGCCCCGGATGAAACCGGGGCTTCTTCCTACGCTCTCGGTTTCGCCTCAGGCGCCAACGATGCGTACGAATTTACGGTTTTTGTTACCGCGGGTAATGAACTCGACTTTGCCTGCCACCGTTGCGAACAAGGTGTGGTCCTTGCCCAGGCGAACGTTCTCGCCGGCGTGGAAACGGGTGCCGCGCTGGCGAACGATGATGTTGCCGGCCTTCACCTGCTCGCCACCAAAACACTTCACGCCGAGACGCTTGCTTGTTGAATCGCGGCCGTTCCGAGTACTACCGCCTGCTTTCTTGTGTGCCATTAGTCAGTCTCCTTACGCGCTGATGCCGGTGATACGAACTTCCGTAAACCACTGACGGTGTCCGGTTTCCCTTCGGTAATGCTTACGACGGTTGAACTTAACAATCTTCACCTTGGCGTGACGCCCCTGGGAAACCACCTCGGCAGTCACCTTGGCACCAGCCACAAGTGGCGTTCCCACCTGCGTGTTTTCGCCACCGAGCATGAGTACGCGATCAAACTCAATCGTGTCACCAGTTGCCGCCTCGATTTTCTCGAGCTTGAGGGATTCACCCTCGGTCACGCGGTGCTGTTTTCCACCGCTTTCAATCACTGCGTACATCTTCTTCTTTCTCCGTTGTTAGCCTTCCCGCAGACTCGATTCACACCGTCGGCCACTGTGTTTGCCCGCTTTGATCGCTATATGGCGTTCCTGGCAAACCCCGTGGCGACCGGCAACACCGCTCTCGCAGTGGGCAGGGACAGGCACAAGTGTTTGTTTTAAAAAGGATTTTCATCTATTGCTAGGAGAAAAAACTTTTACCCCGGAGTCCGGTTAACCTACCTGAAAAGTGGTCAAGGGGCTACGGGGCGCGAGATTGTACTGAAAAGGCAGGCATAGCTCAAGAAAGTTTTCCGCCTGCTCCCTGGGACGATCACGAGCTTTTGCCCGGGTACGAGACGGCGAATCCTTGACACTCCCGCGGGGGGCACCTAGCATCCGCGACCAATTCCTCCGGGTCAAGGTCGTACCCCGCTATGCAAGAAGTCCGCGCCGTTGTCAGCAAAGAGCTAGACGCGGTCAACGCTGTGATCATCGAACAGTTACGCTCCGACGTCGAGATGGTCGAAAATGTCGGGCAGTACATCGTTGACGCCGGCGGGAAGCGGCTACGCCCGGTGCTGGTACTCCTCTCCTCGGCGGCCCTGGGATCCATCAGCGAACTGCAGATCCGCTTCGCAGCCGTGGTGGAGTTTATTCACACCGCGACCCTCCTCCACGACGACGTAGTAGACGTATCCGAACTCCGCCGGGGACGGCCCACCGCCAACAGTGCCTTCGGCAACGCTTCCAGCGTTCTTGTGGGCGACTTCCTCTATACCCGGGCATTTCAGTTAATGGTGACCCTGGGTAATCACGATGTCCTGAAGATGATGGCAGACACTACAAACACCATCGCCGCGGGAGAAGTACTGCAGCTTATCCGTGCGGGAGACTCCTCCACCAGCGAAGATCAGTACTACGACGTCATCGACCGGAAAACAGCGGCGCTCTTTGCTGCAGGATGTCAAGGTGCCGCACTCCTCGCCGGTGCAGATTCAGGAAATGTCCGGGACCTCAATATCTACGGCCGCAATGTCGGTATCGCCTTTCAGATTGTCGATGATCTTCTGGATTATCAGGGAGACCCCGAAGTCACGGGCAAGAACGTCGGCGATGATCTCGCGGAAGGCAAGCCCACGCTTCCTTTGATTCACGTGATGCGCGAGGGCAGCAACGCTCAGGCCACCCTGGTACGCGAGGCGATCAACGCCAAAGACAGAGAGCGGCTGCCCGACATCATTCAGGCCGTAAAGGACTGCGGAAGCCTCGAATACACCCGCGAAGCAGCCGTAAGCTGCCGGGATAAAGCCCTGGGCGCCCTGAAGGGTTTTCCGGAGTCACCGGCAAAGAAAGCGATGATTAATCTCGCCGCCCTTTCCCTGGAGCGCTCGCACTAAGCAGTGAGCGCTGCTCAGGCGGCATCGATGATAGCCAGAAGCTCCCGGGTTTTTTCTTCCATGAGCGGGACATCCCCTCTCGACTCAACATTCAAGCGCACCAAAGGCTCAGTGTTCGACCGTCGAAGATTAAAGCGCCAGTCTGCAAACTCGAAGCTTAGCCCGTCCACGGTCTCAAACTGCAGCGCGGAATCCGCGTAGCGCTCCTGAATCATCGAGAGCACCGCCCCAGGATCCTCGATGGAGCGGTTGATCTCACCGCTACAGGGAAAGGCCGCCATACGCTCCTCCACCATTGCGGCGAGGGACTGATCCCGCGAGCTGATGAGATCCGCCACGAGAAGCCAGGGAATCATTCCGCTGTCACAGTAGGCGAAGTCGCGGAAGTAATGATGGGCGCTCATCTCACCGCCGTAGATCGCATTCTCCAGACGCATCCGCTCCTTGATAAAGGCGTGCCCCGTCTTACTCTGCACCGCCCGGCCGCCAAGCTCCTCGACGACGGCACGGGTGTTCCAGGTGAGACGGGGATCATGGACCACGGGCTCTCCGGGGTGGCGTTTCAGAAATGCCTCCGCCAACAGCCCCACAAGGTAATACCCCTCGACGAAGCGGCCCTGGGCATCAAAGAAAAAACAGCGATCAAAGTCCCCATCCCAGGCAATACCCAGATCAGCATTGTGCGCTTTTACGGCAGCAATGACCGGCTCACGGTTCTCCTCAAGCATGGGGTTGGGCACGCCATTGGGGAAGTTCCCATCGGGTGCGTGGTGTAATTTAATAAACTCAAAGGGCAGATGAGGCTCCAGGAGGTCCACCACCTTACCCGCGCCGCCATTTCCGGCTTCCACAACGATTTTCAGAGGCTTTAACCCGGGAAGATCGACATAGCTCAATAGGTGAGCCACATAGGCCTGCTCTGTATCCAGTGGCCGCAGTTCTCCCCTAAGGTCTGCGTCCGTAAAACGGTTCTGCTCTGCGAGGGCCTTGATGTCAAAAAGCCCCGTATCACCCGAGATGGGCTTCGACCCCTCGCGCACAAACTTCATGCCGTTGTAGTCCTTGGGGTTGTGGCTTGCGGTGACCGCAATACCCCCATCCATGTCCGCATGGTGCGTGGCAAAGTAAATTTCTTCCGTACCACATAAACCGATGTCGTAAACGTCGACGCCCTGGGACAGAAGACCCTCGGTCAATGCCGCCTTGATTGCGGGACTGCTGAGACGTATGTCGTGACCCACCACCACCTTTTTGGGCTTTATCACTTCCGCGTAGGCGCAACCAATGCGCCGGGCAATGTCCTCATTGAGCTGATCAGGAACCCGACCCCGAACGTCATAGGCTTTGAAGCAGGTAATTTCGTCCATGGGAATACTCAGTTCTCTTTGAGGTAGTGGTTTTCATACATGTGGTTGGTGGCTTCTACGAAGCCGGGCACGCTACCGCAGTCAAAGCGTCTACCTTTGAACTTGTAGGCCATGACGCAGCCTCGATCCGCCTGTATCTGCAGGGCATCGGTAATCTGCACCTCGCCATTAGCCCCCGGTGCTGTCTCGCGAATAATGTCAAAGATATCGGGGGTCAGGATGTAGCGGCCGATGATCGCCAGGTTTGACGGCGCCTCCTCGGCGCTGGGCTTCTCCACCATTTTGTCCACGCGGTAGATGCCATCTTTGAGGGATTCTCCGGCAATAACGCCGTATTTATGAACCTCCTCTGCGGGCACCTCCATGATCGCGACAATGGAGCAGCGAAACTGGTTGTACAGTTCCGCCATCTGCGCCAGGACACCGGGGCCGTCGTTGATGCAGAGATCATCGGAGAGCACAACGCCAAAAGGTTCGCTGCCAATCAGCGTTTCACCGGTGAGAATCGCATGCCCCAAACCCTTCATCTCCCGCTGGCGGACCATGGTGAATATGCCCTTATCCAGCACGTTGCGGATGCTGTCGAGGTAGCCCTCCTTCGCCGTGCCGCTGATCTGGTGCTCCAGCTCATAGCTGATGTCAAAGTGGTCGGTGATCGCCCGCTTGCCGCGGCCCGTGACCATGGCGCAGGTTGTCATGCCCGCTTCGATGGCCTCTTCGACGCCATATTGCACGAGGGGCTTGTTGACGATGGGGAGCATTTCCTTGGGCATACTCTTGGTCGCCGGCAAAAATCGCGTGCCGTAGCCCGCCACGGGAAACATACATTTCTTGATCACTTCAAACTCCTGTCGGCTTTTCAATATGCTCGCTAAGGGTGTGCTGCATCATACTTCGAAATACCCAAGGCCCCATGCAACGCGCGTACCTGAACGCCCCGTCAGGAGCTTCGTCCGTAGACATCCTCAAAACGCACGATGTCATCCTCCCCCAAATAGCTTCCCGATTGCACCTCAATGAGCTCCACGGGGATTTTGCCGGGGTTCGCCAGGCGATGCTTGTGACCCAGGGGTATATAGGTTGACTGATCTTCCACCAGGGTAAAGACCCTATCCTCACAGGTCACCTCGGCGGTGCCATGCACCACAATCCAGTGCTCCGCACGATGATGATGCATCTGCAGGGACAAGGTCTGCCCCGGATTAACCACAATACGTTTCACTTGAAAACGGTCACCCTCAATAAGGGATTCATAGCTCCCCCAGGGGCGATAAACCCGCTGGTGGAGGGAAGCCTCGCTCCGCCCCTCGGCCTTCAGGCGGTTAACAATCTGCTTGACGTTTTGCACTTCGTCGCGGTCGGCAACGAGAATGGCGTCCGGGGTCTCCACAACGATGAGATTCTTGATACCCGTCGCAGCGATGAGTCGTGATTCGCTGCGTAGATAGCTGTCGGAGCAGCCCTCGATCATGACGTCGCCCAACAGGACGTTGCCATCACCGTCGCGTTCGGACACCTGCCATAGGGTGGACCAGGCCCCCACATCGCTCCAACCACAGTCCAGGGGAATAACCCCACCGCGCTGAGTGCGCTCCATAACGGCGTAGTCGATGCTATCGGAGGGACAGCCCAGAAACGCCTCTTTATCGGGGCGTAAAAAATCGAGATCGGCAATGGCGTTTGCCATGGCCCGCTCACAGGCGCTATGGATGTCCGGCGCATGGGTCTTGAGCTCATCCAGGTACACCGAGGCGGATAGCAAAAACATACCGCTGTTCCAGTGGTACTGCCCACTTTCCAGATACTGCTTTGCCGTCTCCGCATCGGGCTTCTCAACAAAGCTGTCCAGGGCAAAGAGTCCGTCGCCATCGCGCTCCCCCAGACGCAGATAACCGTAGCCGGTCTCTGCGGCGTCGGGGACCACACCAAAAGTCATGAGCGCACCGCTCGCGGCTTTGGAGAGGCCCTGCTTCACCGCCTGGGTGAAAGACTCGGGGTTACGGATAACGTGATCCGCCGGCAGCACCAGAAGCAGCGCGTCGGGGTCCGTAGCAACGGCCTGAAACGCAGCCAGGGCAACTGCGGGCGCCGTGTTGCGACCCTCGGGCTCCAAAATGATGGCCGCGGGGTCTACGGACAACTGACGAAGTTGTTCCGCTACCATGAAACGATGCTCGTCATTGCAGATGACCAGCGGAGGTGCGCTCTCGAGATCTGAAGTGCGCGCCATAGTGTCCTGGAGCATTGATAACTCACTGGCCAGGGCGAGAAATTGTTTAGGGTAAGCTTCTCGCGAGACAGGCCATAAACGGCTGCCCACCCCACCGGACAACAACACTGGTATCAACATCAATCGTGAGCCTCAACAATTAGTAAACGGAACACATCATCCTCAGGGCAATACAAAACCAGCGGCGACGCAGCAGGGCTTCAATGACCTAAGGTCTTGTTACCCCATAGTTTTTACCGTGACGGGTGGACTTGTCGGACGCATGCTTTAAACTAGCGTAAATAGATGCAAGACCCACATTGCACAGACTAACCATTTGGCAGACGCTGGCAAGTGCAGGCAGGTAAAAACGCCGCCAAAGCCACAGAAGATTTGCAGCAAACGCCGACTGCATCACAATATGACCGCGCTTATTACCGCGGTTTTGTTTGCTAACAAGTCGTGTATGAACTGAAAATCCGTGACAGAAAAACCAGACTCACGGAAACAGAGAATCGGCGTTGACCGCGTGCAGGAACAGACCGCAGAAATCACGTGTGAGACAGCGTGCAAAGTAACGCTGAAGCCCAGTCACCCCCCATTAATCACTCCGGACGATACTAAGCACATGAATCCTCAATCGAGCTATGCGAAAGACGAACTTATTGCCTGTGGCCACGGCGATTTGTTTGGTCCGGGGAATGCTCAGCTGCCCGTGGGCAATATGCTCATGCTCGATCGGATCACGCACATCAGCTCCGAGGGCGGTGCCCACGATAAGGGTCAGATTATTGCCGAGCTGGATATACACCCGGATCTCTGGTTTTTTGACTGTCATTTCCCGGGGGACCCCGTGATGCCCGGCTGCCTCGGACTCGATGCCATGTGGCAATTGGTGGGGTTCTTTCTGGGCTGGCGGGGCAACCCCGGTCGCGGACGGGCTTTGGGCTCCGGTGAGGTAAAATTCACAGGGCAGATCCTGCCATCGGCTTCGAAAGTGACCTACAACATAGACATTAAACGCGTCATCGAGCGAAAGCTGGTGATGGGTATCGCAAACGGTACCGTCAGCGTAGACGGAAAAGACATCTATCACGCCTCTGATCTTCGCGTCGGGCTATTCCAATCGACGGAGAGCTTTTAAGTCATGCAACAAGCCATGGGACGACGAGTCGTTGTCACCGGTCTGGGGATCGTGTCCTGCCTCGGCAATGACGCAGAGACGGTAACTCAGGCGCTTCACGATGGACGTTCGGGCATCAGCACTAACCAGGCCCAGATCGATGCTGGCATGCGCTCCCACGTCGCGGGTGCTCCGGACATAGACTTTAAAGAACATATCGATCGCAAGCAGCTTCGTTTTATGGGTGCTGCAGCGGCTTACGCCTACATAGCGATGCAGCGATGCATCGCCGATGCCGGCCTGAGTGACAGTGAAATATCTAACGACCGGACGGGCATTATCGCCGGCTCCGGCGGCGCCTCCTCCGCCAGCCAGACCGAGGCTGCCGACATCCTGCGCGAGCGGGGCCTGCGCCGGGTGGGACCCTACCGGGTGACCCAGACCATGGGGAGCACCGTCTCCGCCTGTCTCGCCACCCCCTTCAAGATACGTGGTGTGAACTACTCGATATCGTCGGCCTGCTCCACCAGTGCTCATTGCATTGGCAATGCCATGGAGCAGATTCAGCTGGGTAAGCAGGACCGTGTGTTTGCGGGCGGTGGTGAAGAGCTTCACTGGACCATGAGCAGTCTTTTTGACGCCATGGGTGCCCTCTCGACCAAGTATAACGACACACCGGAGAAGGCTTCCCGCGCCTACGATGCGGACCGCGATGGCTTTGTGATCGCCGGCGGCGGCGGCATGGTGGTACTTGAGGCACTGGAGGTCGCCCAGGCCCGCGGCGCGAAAATCTACGCAGAACTCGTTGGTTACGGCGCAACATCCGATGGTTACGATATGGTCGCACCCTCCGGGGAAGGCGCCGTTCGATGCATGCAACAGGCACTAGCAACCGTGGAAGGCCCCATCGACTACATCAACGCCCACGGCACCAGCACACCCGCAGGCGATATTCAGGAGCTCAAAGCGGTGCGGGAAGCCTTTTCGGATAAGGGTTACACACCGGTAATCGGTTCCACGAAGTCCCTGTCGGGACACTCCCTCGGCGCAGCCGGGGTCCAGGAGGCGATCTACAGTCTGTTGATGCAGAAAGCGGGCTTTATCGCGGCCTCGGCAAACATCGAAAATCTCGACCCGGAGGCTGAGGGCATGCCCATTGCGCGGGAGCGTCACGACAACCAGGAGCTTCAGCGGGTAATGTCCAATAGTTTTGGCTTCGGGGGCACCAACGCGTCCCTGGTTTTTCAGGCCTTTAAGGACTGATTCCCGCTTACACGCGCTGACACCCACTGACACCCGCTAACACCTAAAGACGCAGGCCGTAGGGCACAGCGCAGAGGGCTGCATCACGGGAGCATGTCGTCCAGCCTCATAACCTGAAGCCATTGACCGTTCTCGATGGTCTCCCCCACGGGAACAACAGCCAGGGCATTACTGGCGGACAGGGAAGAGAGCACACCCGAGCTCTGATTGGCATAGGGAGCCGCCCAGAGTTCGCTATCCCTCTCCGACAGCGAGACACGCAGATATTCCTGACGGCTGCCCGGGCTTGCCACCGTAAAGTCCGCTCGCGCCCGCAGTGTGATCGGTGGCGCTTCTCGACGCCCCTGCAGAGCACACAGATAAGGGCGCGCCAACAGCAGAAACGTGACGAATGCGGACGAAGGATTGCCGGGAAGACCGATAAACGGCGTGGCCGCCACGTGGCCGAACGCAAAGGGTTTGCCAGGCTTTATCGCAATACGCCACAGGTCGATCTCACCGAGGGCTCTGACCGCGTCGCGCACGTGATCGGCCTCCCCCACCGATACTCCACCACTGCTCACAATCACATCGGCCCTCGCGGCCGCGTCCAGCAGCGCCTCCCGGGTTGCCTCGGGGGTATCGCGGACAATCCCCAGATCCAGCACCCCGCAACCCAGGGTACTGAGGAGACCCACGAGCATGGGACGGTTGCTGTTAAAAATCGCACCGGGGGGTAACGCGCCGGAACCGGGCTCCCGCAATTCGTTGCCCGTCGATAAAAGGGCTACCGTGAGTTTCTGGAATACGGGCACCTGAGCGATGCCCTGAGAGGCCAGAAGACCGATGTCCTGAGGTCTGAGCCGCCGTCCCGAGGGAAGGAGCCGGCTTCCCGCCCGACAGTCCTGACCTTTACGGCGGATGTGCTGCCCGGCCCGGATCTCGCCGGGCAGCTCGGCAACGCCATCCACCAGGCCCATATCTTCCTGCATGACCACGGCATCAGCACCCGCAGGAATCTCTCCGCCGGTGAAAATTCTCGCGACGCTGTCCTCTCTCAGAGTCGAGGCCGCATCGCCGGCCGCGACGCGCTCGCTAACCGGTAGTTTGCGTCCGGCATCCCTGGCCCGGAGGGCGTAGCCATCCATAGCGCTATTATCGGCGGGAGGCACGTCAATAACCGCATGCTGATCCTCCGCCAGAATTCTGTCCAGGGCAGCCTGCAGAGATACCTGCTCAACCTCGGGGCAAGTGGCGACACGGGCAAGGAGTTGCTCCAGGGCTTCGCTCAAGGGAAGAAGAGGCGTCACGGAACAGACTCAGAGATTGTTGAGCACGCCCACAAAATTGCAGGGGCGGTGACGGCTGTCCAGCTGATCCTTCAAAATGCCGTTCCAGGCGGTCCGGCAGGCGCCCGTGGATCCGGGCATGCAGAATATGGCGGTGCGATTTGCCAAACCCCCGAGGGCCCTGGACTGCACCGTAGAGGAACCGATCTCGGCGAGAGACAGGCCACGAAACACCTCACCGAAGCCCTCGATGGTCTTATCAAAAAGAGGAGATACCGCCTCCGGGGTTGAGTCCCTCCCTGCAAAGCCGGTGCCCCCCGTTACCAGAATCGCCTGCACGCTGGCGTCAGCAATCCATTGGGAGAGCACCGCCCGGATGGCGTAGATATCATCAGGCGTTAAAGCGCGCTGAACAAGCTGATGTCCCGCCTCCAGGGCCGCCTCTGCGAGAAAATCCCCCGAGGTATCGTTTTCCGGCCCTCGGGTATCTGACACGGTGAGGACGGCGATGCCGAGGGGAACAGGCTCATTTGCTGCGGAATCTGATGGTTTGGATGGCATGGCGGTCAAGCCACCTCCTCTGTTGTTTCGCTGGCGATGTAATCTTTCACCGTGGCGTTCATGAAGCCACGCCAGGGCACCTGCTTGATGGCGAAAGTGTCACGCAATCGACTACAGTCAAAAAACCGTGTTTCGGCATTCTCGTCCGCACGCTTGTCTTTAGCGCTAATAACAATGTCACCACAGTCGCGATACTGACTCATGGCAGCCAGCGCCGCCTCTGCAAAGGCGTACTCCGTGGTGCGGTCACCGGAACTATAGTGATAGACACCTCTTGCCTCTGCTCCGACGCTCAGCTGATCGAGCATTGCCGCGAGGACCCGCGCCACGTCAGCACAGGCAACCGGTGTAAAAACATTCTGATCATCGAAACTGGCCTGACGCTCGCTGGTCATGTGGGACAGCATCCGCGTCAGAAAATTATTGTCAGCACTCGCAAACAGGGGCCCCGTCCGCAAGACAATCGCTGAGGGCGCGGCCTGAGTGACCCGCGTCTCTGTCTCGATAATCTGAAAGCCGGGCTCGTCAAAGGCATCAGGCGCATCGAATTCCCGCAGGCTCCGGGTGCCCTGCCCCGAAAACACAAGATCACTGGAAAGGAGCAGATACGGTATTGCGCTGTGCTCGCAGGCTTTTGACAGCCAATGGGCGCGCTCGATATCCGTGGACTGGGGGACTTCTCCCGTGGCGATCTGCCAGGCGAGGCGCAGGTCCACTACTGCTTGAGGTTTATCCTTCCGGGCGGCCTTCTTGGCCTGCCGTTCGCTGCGCCAACGTGCCGCGGCGGTAGTGAGCTGCACCCCCTGATGACGCCCCCATTGAGCAAAAACGACGTTAAGTGCCGTGCCCACGGGATTGTCCGCACCAATAAGGAGAACGTCCACGACTACTCAGCGTCCCCCGTGCCGACAACGACTGCCTGCCCCGGGGCGGCACAGCATCCCGACCTTCTGCACCGAAGAGAGGCCGGACGGGGCGTATCTCAAGGACAACATTGATGATGGGTTCGAGGTTGTGATCGAGAAGGTCAACAGGGATGTCATCGAGGGTGTCTCGAATGAGGCATCGGATAAAACAGACGGGGGCGCATAGCAAGTCGCCCTAGAATGGAATGTCGTCGTCAATATCACCCATGGCTGCCGGCTGCGACGAGGGGGACGAAGATGAAGGAGACGGTGATCCGCTCTGAGGGGCAGCGCCCATTCTCGATCCACCACCACTCGCTTCCGGATAGCTCTGATCAAAGCCGGCATCGTTGCCTCCGCCGCTCCCGCCGCGGCTATCGAGCATTTGCATCTCGTTCCCGACGATTTCCGTGGTGTAGCGGTCCTGTCCCGACTGATCCTGCCATTTTCGGGTCCGGATGGAGCCCTCAACGTAAACCTTGGAACCTTTTCGCAGGTACTCGGCGGCCACCTCTGCAAGGCGGTTGAAAAACACGATGCGGTGCCATTCAGTGCGTTCCTGCGGCAGCCCCGTCTGCTTGTCTTTCCAGGTCTCAGAGGTGGCCAGACTGAGGTTGGTCACGGAGCCGCCGGAGGGCATAAACCGCGTTTCAGGATCTGCGCCCAGATTGCCCACAAGAATCACTTTATTGACGCCGCGCGAAGCCATATAGCTATTTCCGAATCTTAAGAAAAAGGCCGATCAATATAGCAATCCACCCCCTGAATTGCGACAGCATAAACGCTCAGAAAGCGCTGGCTGCGGCCCCGGATTCAGAGCGGGGAGCGATGCGCCAGATCAATAACAGCCAGAGAATCGCCGCCGCTATCACCAGCCACAGGAGCGCCGGCAGCCCTCCGGATCCGTAGACCAACCCCCCCGTGGTCCCGCCGGCAAAAGCACCGAGAAACTGGCAGGTGGCGTAGATACCCATAGCGGTCCCCTTACCGTGGGCAAACACGGCCTTACTGACGAGGGACGGCAACGCCGCCTCAAGGTAATTCACCGCTGTGAAGAAGCCACACAATGCGGCATAGAGCAGCAGCGTATTCTTGCCGAGGAACAATGCCGCCAGAGACAAGGGCATGATCAGCACCGTCAGTTTCAGCGCCAGCCCGGGCCGGCCTCCCCGTTCGGAAAGTCGCAAAAAGGGATACATACCCAGGAGGGACACCACCAGCACCGGGAGATAGACCCGCCAGTGGGAATCCCGGGGAACCCCCATACTCCCTTCAATCACCGCCGGCACGACCAAAAAGGAGGCCGTCAGCATAAAGTGGAGCAGGAACACGGATCCATTCAGCCGCTGTAAGACGGGATCTTTGAGTACGGGTCGGAACATATTGCGATCCGCGCCCACACCCTCGTGGGTGCGGGCTACCGCCGAGGGAATGCCCAGAAGGACGATGGCCATACCCAGCACCGCCAGCGCCGCGGTCATCCAGAACACCGCCGCCAGGCCGCCCCAGGCCGCGAGGAGCGGGCCGCAGATCAGCGCCAGGGCAAAGGAGAGGCCGATGCTGATGCCGATCACGGCCATGGCCTTGGTGCGCTGCTCCTCCGAGGTGAGGTCCGCAGCCAGGGCCATCACCGATCCGGAGATGGCACCGGCACCCTGCAGCGCGCGGCCCACGGCAATCATCGGCACGCTCTCCGCCAGCGCCGCCACGACGCTACCGAGCACAAACAGCGCGAGGCCGCCGAGGATAACGGGCTTGCGGCCGATTTTATCCGAGAGCCAGCCAAGGGGAATCTGCAGCAGGGCCTGGGTGGCACCGTAGGCGCCGAGAGCCACACCAATCATCAATGGCGATGCACCCAGCATGTCCGCGGCATAGAGCGCCAGCAGGGGCAATGCCATGAACAGACCGAGCATGCGAAAGCTGTACAGGAGCGCCAGGGCAGCTACGACGCGGCGCTCCAGCGCTGTCATGGGATGAGTTGTTAGCAAGTCAGAGGTACCTCACGAATGGCGCGAATGGTAACAGTTTTTCAGCGGCCTCCGACCATCCATGGCGTCATCGCCGGCGTATATTTAATCGGTTTTCTGACTATTCTTTGTTCGCCCCCGGCCGTCACCTTATACTGGGTGGCTTTTGCCTGTTAATGCGGAAATCAGCATGGATACAATTCAACTGCGTGGTGCGCGCACGCACAACCTGAAGAATATCAACCTCGATATTCCCCGGGATAAGCTGGTCGTCATCACGGGACTATCGGGTTCAGGGAAGTCCTCCCTCGCCTTTGACACGCTCTATGCGGAAGGTCAGCGGCGCTATGTGGAATCCCTGTCCACTTACGCGCGCCAGTT
>NZ_CM002299.1:0-124708 GCF_000153125.2 Congregibacter litoralis KT71 | reverse complement strand
GCCCCTACCGCACCAACCGAGAGCGCCATGCCTGAGACAGACGCCAAAAGTTTCTAAATCCTGTATTAACCAGTTTCTCAGTACCCGCTAAATCGCCGCCTTCAAAGCTTCCGCCTTGTCCGTACGCTCCCAGCTGAAGTTCGGCTCTTCGCGGCCAAAGTGTCCGTAGGCCGCGGTCGCGCGGTAGATAGGACGCTTGAGGTCGAGCATGTCGATGAGTCCCTTGGGTCTGAGGTCAAAATGTTCGCGGACCAGCTCGACGATGCGCAGGTCATCGATCTTGCCGGTGCCAAAGCTGTTGACGGAGATAGAAGTTGGTTCCGCTACTCCGATGGCGTAGGAGACCTGGATTTCGCAGCGCTCGGCGAGGCCTGCGGCAACGATGTTCTTGGCGACATAGCGTCCGGCATACGCTGCCGAGCGGTCCACTTTGGAAGGGTCCTTGCCGGAGAAAGCGCCGCCGCCGTGACGGGCCATGCCGCCGTAGGTGTCTACGATGATCTTGCGGCCCGTGAGTCCGCAATCACCCACGGGACCCCCGATGATGAACTGGCCCGTGGGATTGATATGGTATTGCGTGTCGGCGTGGAGCCACTCGGCAGGCAGTACGTCCTTAACGATCATTTCCATCACCGCTTCGCGGATGTCCGCCTGGGAGACTTCGGCGTCGTGCTGCGTGGATAGCACAACGGCATCGACCGCGACGGGCTTGCCATTGTCGTAGCGCAGGGTTACCTGGCTTTTCGCGTCGGGGCGCAGCCAGCTCAGGCTGCCGTCCTTGCGAAGCTGGGCCTGACGCTCTACCAGACGGTGGGAGTAGTAAATCGGCGCGGGCATCAGCACGTCGGTCTCGTTGCTTGCATAGCCGAACATGAGACCCTGGTCGCCAGCGCCCTGTTCTTTTTCTTCGCCCTCATCGACGCCCATGGCGATATCGTGGGACTGTTTGCCGATGGCGTTGAGTACGGCACAGGAAGCGCCATCAAAGCCCACGTCAGAGCTGTTGTAGCCGATGTCCAACACCACGTCGCGAACGATCTCTTCGAGGTCGACATAGGTGCTCGTGGTTACTTCGCCGGCGACCACAACCATGCCGGTTTTCACCATGGTCTCAACGGCGACCCGCGCATCCTTGTCGTCCGTCAGGATATGGTCCAGCACCGCGTCAGAAATCTGATCGGCCATTTTGTCCGGGTGTCCCTCGGACACCGATTCCGAGGTGAAGATGCCGTACTCGCTCATAGTTGTTCCTTATAACAATCTAAGATGTATTTTTTGCTGCACCGAAGAGGCGCAGCTGTAATTTGAATCCGTTTCGTTGCCCCAGATAGCTGCCCGTGAGCTCCTTAAGGCCTGCGGCGGCGGCCCAGTCCCCAAGCAACTCCGGTGCAAAACCCAGCCACAGGTCTCCGCAGTTTTCCCGCGCCCAGCCCTGCTGGTGCTCGCAGAGTTCCGTGATCAGGAGCACGCCGCCCGGCGCGAGCGCGCTGGCTGCTTCCCGCAAGGTGGTGGCGGGGTCCGGTGTGTGATGAAGCACCATGTTGATGACAATCAGGTCGGCGCGCAGTGATGACAGTACCTCGTGGCGGGTGTCGCCGAGGACAAACTCGATGTTGTCCAGAGCCGCCGCCGTGGCTCTTGCGCTGTCGAGCATGGCCGGCGCATTGTCCAGAGCAACGACCCTGTCGAACTGCCCGCAGAGGCGGGGTAGCAGCCAGCCATCGCCGGGGCCCACTTCCAGGGCAGTTTTGCGCCGGGTAACGGGGAGGGCATTGAGGAGACTGTTGACGGCGCTGGCATAGCGCTCCGGCGCAGCGATAAGATCCTGCTGCTCGCGAAAGCGCGACACATTGTTGGTGAAGAAGTCGAGGGAGTTCTGCTCCCGCTGCCGCTGGAGTTCCTCCCGCCGCGCTTCCTCATTCCGGTCCAGCTCGAGGGTGTCCGCGGCAGCCAGTAGCGCCTGCTGCAGCGCTGCGAAGGGCTCGTCGACCCCTAGCTCCTGACGGCGGTAAAAAATATGGTTGCCGTCCCGTTGGCTGCACAGCAGACCAGCAGCACTCATGAGCTTGAGATGGTGGCTTAGAGCAGGCTGACGGACATCCAGAACGGCGCAGAGCTCGGACACATCCATGGCATCGTGGCGCAGTACCCGCAGAATGCGCAGACGCAGGCTATCTGCCGCCGCCTTGCACAGGCTGGCGAGCTGAGTCTGGAGGTCTTCTGTCTCGGCCGGAGACAGGGGATGGGGGGCAGCCGAATTCATAGGGCGCCGAGTGTAGCAGCAACTCAATCTATATCAAGGAATTTTGATATAGATTACTTTCCGTCGCGTTTAATGGTCCGGGTCGGGCTCGAGTGCCAAAAATGCGTGACAGGGGGACCGAGTATTCCTGACTGAAGTCCCATCTTTGTGAAAAGCGCCCATGGATACTCGGTTTACCCCCGGCGTCGCTTGCCGGATAATGCGCGCCCCGCGTCGACTCCTCAGGACTCAGCATGACCCGTCAAACAGACCTCGCGAACGCCATTCGCGCTCTTTCCATGGATGCCGTTCAGCAGGCCAACAGTGGCCACCCCGGTGCGCCTATGGGAATGGCCGATATTGCCGAAGTGCTCTGGAACGGCTTTTTGCGCCACAACCCGCAAAACCCCGACTGGCCCAACCGTGACCGCTTTGTGCTCTCTAACGGCCATGGCTCCATGCTGATTTACTCACTGCTGCATTTGACGGGCTACGATCTGCCCATGGAAGAGCTCAGAAACTTCCGCCAGCTTCACAGCAAGACGCCGGGCCACCCCGAATACGGTTACGCGCCGGGCATTGAAACCACGACCGGCCCTCTGGGTCAGGGCATCAGCAACGCCGTCGGTATGGCGATTGCGGAGAAGGCGCTGGCCGCGCAGTTTAATCGCGGTGACCATGAGGTTATTGATCACTTTACCTACGCGTTTGTGGGAGATGGCTGCCTGATGGAGGGTATATCCCATGAGGTTTGCTCTCTGGCCGGAACTCTGGGGTTGGGTAAGCTCATCGCCTATTACGACGACAACGGCATATCCATTGACGGTGAGGTTGCGGCCTGGTTCAGCGACGATACCCCCAAGCGCTTTGAGGCCTACGGCTGGCAAGTGATTGCCGGCGTTGATGGGCATGATCCCGCGGCGATCAAGGCGGCCACTGAGGCGGCGCGGGCAGACAGTTCCCGTCCGACACTCATCTGTTGTCGCACGGTGATCGGCAAGGGTGCTCCCAATAAAGAAGGCACCGCCGCAACCCATGGTGCACCCCTGGGAGCCGACGAAATCGCAGCAACGCGTAAAGCCATCGGATGGGAGCACGATGCCTTCACAATCCCCGACGATGTCTACGCCGGCTGGGATGCAAAAGCCGCCGGTGAGGCCCATGAAGCCAGCTGGAACGCTGCAATGGACCGCTATCGGGAGGCGCATCCCGAGTTGGCCGCAGAGCTCGAGCGGCGGCTTGCAGGCGAGTTGCCGTCGGATTTTTCCGCCAAAGCCCAGGCCTATATCAACGAATGTCAGGCCGCGGGCGAATCCATCGCGTCCCGCAAGGCCTCGCAAAATGCCATCAATGCCCTGGGACCTCTGCTTCCCGAGTTGATGGGTGGGTCTGCGGATCTTGCGGGTTCCAATTTGACTCTCTGGTCGGGATCTCAAGGCGTAAACGCCGATGACGCCGCGGGCAACTACATTTATTACGGTGTTCGCGAGTTCGGTATGTCCGCCATCATGAACGGTATCGCCCTGCACGGGGGGTTTATTCCCTACGGCGCTACCTTCCTGATCTTCATGGAATATGCCCGCAACGCGGTGCGTATGGCGGCGTTAATGCGTCAACGCTGCATTTTTGTGTACACCCATGACTCCATTGGTCTCGGCGAAGACGGTCCTACGCACCAGCCCGTGGAGCAGTTAACCGCCCTTCGCGCCACGCCGGGGCTACATACCTGGCGCCCCTGTGACGCCGTGGAGTCCGCCGTGTGCTGGAAGGCCGCCGTGGAACGCGCGGACGGTCCCTCGGCCCTGGTCTTTTCCCGTCAGGGTCTGCCCCACCAGGGCCGCAGTGCGGAGCAGGTCGCTGACGTTGCCCGGGGTGGCTATGTACTCCGCGATTGTGACGGCGCGCCGGAAGCGATCCTGATTGCGACGGGTTCCGAAGTGGGCCTGGCTATGAAAGCCGCTGATGCCCTGGCAGATCGCGCTATCCGCGTGGTGTCCATGCCCTGCCCCGAGGTATTTGAGCAGCAGGACGCGGCCTATCGGGAATCGGTGCTGCCCAGCGATTGTCTGGCTCGCGTCGCCGTCGAGGCGGCCCACGTGGACTACTGGCATAAATATGTGGGACTCGATGGTCGCATCGTCGGTATGAGTACCTTTGGTGAGTCCGCCCCGGCGGGCGAGCTGTTTGAACAGTTTGGCTTTACCGTGGATAACGTTTGCGCCGTGGTGACCGAGGTTCTGGAGTCTATTTAGGCCCATGCTGCGGCTTGCCATCAACGGTTACGGGCGTATTGGCCGCACCCTTCTCCGTGCCCTCCAGGAAAGCCCGCACCGTGATGCCATGCAGGTGGTGGCGATCAACGAGTTGGCGGACGCCAATACCGTCGCACACCTCACCCGCTATGACTCCACCCATGGCCGATTCCCGGGCACCGTTGAGTTGCGCGATGATCGCCTGTGTATCAATGGCCAGGCGAAAACACTCCTGCGGGAAGAGAGCGTCAGCAACCTGGACTGGAGCACTATCGGCGTGGATATGCTGCTGGAATGCTCCGGGGCTTTTTCGGACCGTCTGACGGCGGAGGCGCACCTCAGGGCCGGTGCCAGGCGCGTACTGTTTTCCCAGCCGGCGGAGCCCGATGTGGATGCTACGGTGGTTTTTGGCGTCAATCACCACAGCCTTCGCGGCGCCCATAGCGTGGTGTCCGCGGCCTCCTGTACCACCAACGGGATTGTTCCCGTTATTGCGGCCCTCGATGAGGCCTTCGGGATCGAGCACGGCACGATCACCACGATTCACTCGGCGATGAATGACCAGCCGGTGCTGGATGCCTATCACAATACGGATCTCAGAAAGACCCGCGCCGCGGGGCAGTCCATCATTCCCGTGGATACGGGTCTGGCACTGGGCGTGGAGCGCATTCTGCCGGCGCTGGCGGGGCGCTTTACTGCCCAGGCCCTGCGCGTGCCCACCCTCAACGTCTCGGCCATGGATCTTACGATCGTGACAAAGGAAGATGTGAGCGTGGCTGATGTGAATCGCGCTCTTTGCGAGGCCGCAGCGGGCGGCTTTAACGGCGTGCTGGGTTATACGGAGGAGCCCCTGGCCTCCTGCGATTTCAACCGCGATTCTCGTTCCAGTATTATCGATGCCTGCCAAACGCGCGTGAGCGGAAGCCGGCTGGTCAAGGTGCTGACCTGGTTTGACAACGAGTGGGGCTACGCCAACCGGATGCTCGATGTCGCCCGTTACTGGTCCGACCTTCCTCAGGAGAAGTAAGCCTATGAGTCTTAAAGTCCAGCGTATGGAAGCGCTCTCCCTTGATGGCCAGCGGGTGCTGATACGGGAAGATCTCAATGTCCCGGTAAAAGATGGCAAGGTCAGTTCCGATGCGCGCATTCGCGCCGCGGTGCCCACGATTCAAAAAGCCCTGGATGCCGGGGCGCAGGTCATGCTCATGTCGCATCTGGGCAGACCCGTGGAGGGCGACTACGACGAGCAGTTTTCCCTGGGGCCCGTCGCTGAGCATTTGAGCACCCTCCTCGACCTTCCTGTGCGCCTGGTGGCGGACTGGCGCGAGGGCGTCACCGTCAACGCTGGTGAGGTGGTGCTCCTGGAAAACGTCCGCTTTAACGTCGGTGAGAAGAAAAACACCGATGAGCTGGCAAAGGCTTATGCCGCGCTTTGCGATGTGTTCGTGATGGATGCCTTCGGCACCGCCCATCGCGCTCAGGCGTCGACCCATGGCGTCGCGCGATTTGCGGCGCAGGCCTGCGCGGGTCCGCTCCTCGCGGGCGAACTGGAGGCGCTGGAGAAAGCTCTAGCCAGCCCCGCCCGGCCCATGGTCGCCATCGTCGGCGGGTCCAAGGTGTCCACGAAGCTTGAGGTGCTGGACGCGCTCTCGGACAAGGTCGACCAGCTCATTGTCGGTGGCGGTATCGCCAATACCTTTCTCGCCGCGGCGGGGCATCCCGTGGGCAAGTCCCTCTGCGAGCACGATCTTCTGGATGAGGCCCGGCGCATCGGGGCCAAAACGCATATCCCTCTGCCCACAGATGTCGTGACTGCGACGGCCTTCGCCGAGGACGCTGAGCCACGCCGCTGTGCGGTGGATGAGGTGGGTCCCGAGGACATGATTCTCGATATCGGACCCGAGTCTGCCGCGGCAATGGGCGATCTTCTGAAAAACGCCGGCACCATCCTCTGGAACGGCCCCGTGGGAGTTTTTGAATTCGACAGTTTTGCCGGGGGTACGGAGTCCCTGGCCCGCGCAATTGCGGACAGCGTCGCATTTTCCCTGGCTGGCGGTGGCGATACCCTCGCAGCGATTGACAAGTTTGCCATTGCCGATAAGGTCTCTTACATATCCACGGGTGGCGGCGCCTTTCTCGAGTATGTCGAGGGCAAAGTGCTGCCGGCGGTGGCGGTCCTTGAGGAGCGAGCGCTCGAGCAATGAGCCTCCTCGGCCCCCAAGGGCAGCGCCCATCGCCCGACCCCATCGTTTTGATTATTCAGGGAGAGCACACATGGCTTTGATCAGCCTGCGCCAACTGCTGGACCATGCAGCAGAACATGATTACGGAGTTCCTGCCTTTAACGTCAACAATCTGGAGCAGACCCGGGCAATCATGGAAGCGGCGGATGCAACGGATTCGCCGGTCATCATGCAGGCCAGCGCCGGCGCCCGGAAATACGCCGGCGCGCCCTTTCTGCGGGCCCTCATGGAAGCGGCCATGCGCGAGTTTCCCCATATTCCCGTGGTAGTGCATCAGGATCACGGCATGTCGCCCGCGATCTGCCAGCGCTCCATTGCCCTGGGCTTTAGTTCCGTGATGATGGACGGCTCTCTGGGAGAGGACGGTAAAACGCCCATGGACTATGACTACAACGTCGACGTGACCCGCACCGCGGTGGCCATGGCTCACGCCTGTGGCGTATCCGTTGAGGGCGAGCTCGGTTGCCTGGGGTCCCTGGAGACCGGTGAAGCCGGCGAAGAAGACGGCTCCGGCGCAGCGGGCAAACTTACCCACGATCAATTGCTGACCGACCCTGAGGAGGCTGCGGCCTTTGTAAAAGCCACGGAAGTGGACGCGCTGGCCATCGCCTGTGGTACCAGTCACGGGGCCTACAAGTTCACCAGGCCTCCCACGGGGGACATTCTCGCCATTGATCGCATCAAGGAAATCAATGCGCGGATACCCGGGACCCATCTTGTGATGCACGGTTCCTCATCGGTGCCGCAGGACTGGCTGGAAATCATCAACGAATACGGTGGTGAAATTCCCGAGACCTACGGCGTACCTGTGGAGCAAATTCAGGAAGGGATCCGCCACGGCGTGCGAAAGGTCAACATCGATACGGATCTGCGTCTCGCGTCCACGGGCGCGGTGCGGCGTTTTCTCGCCCACAATCCCGCGGAATTCGACCCCCGTAAGTACCTAAAAGAAACCCAGGTTGCCATGCGCGATATTTGCATTGCGCGCTATGAGGCTTTCGGAACCGCGGGAAATGCCAGCAAAATCAAGGTCTTGTCCCTCGATACCATGCAGGAGCGCTATGACGCCGGGGAGCTGGTGCCGGAAATCCGCTAGCTATCCGGCCAGGGGGCAGCTGTTATTCGCCCACGAGGTGCAGTGAGGTGGAAACACCTTCAAAAAACATCTGCACGGCGATAATCACCAGAATCATCCCCATGAGGCGCTCCATGGCCATGAGTCCGCGGTTTCCCAGGGCTTTTAACAGGAGCGGCGACGTCATCAGAATGCAGGCGGATACCGCCCAGGCGCCCACGAGAGCGATGGTCCACTCCGTCATGCGCGTGGGGTCGGTGTTGACCATGAGCATGGCAATGGCCAGGGATGACGGGCCCGCAACCGCCGGAATCGCCAGGGGCACAATAAAAGGTTCGCCATCCGGGGTATCGCCCAGAAGTCCGTAGGGCGACGGGAAAATCATGCGGATCGCGATGAGGAACAAAATGATCGCACCGCCGACGCTGATGGATTCCTGTCGCAGCCCCATGGCCTCCAAAGCAGCGCTGCCGCCGTAGAGAAACAGCAGTAATACGGCGAGGGCGATGAGTAGCTCGCGAAAAATAACCCAATAGCGTCGCTTTCCCTCCACGTCCTTGAGTACCGAGAGGAATATCGGCACGTTACCCAGGGGATCCATAACGAGGACCAGGGTGATAAAGGCGCTGAGAAGGGTGTCCACGCGTTATTCCTTGCGGTTGTTCTTAAAAGTGGGTCGGCGAGGACCTCGAATGGTAGAGACCGACGTGCGGGGATCAGTATAGAGCCCGCGCTGACGCGGTGAATAGTCGCCAGCGTATAGTCGGGTGTGCAGATTCATTTGCTAGACTTCCTCTATTCACCGTTAGCTAACAGGTTTCTTTATGTCTGCCCTTACCAACAGCATCAACCGCGTCTTTTTGGGTGCACTTCTTATAGCCGGCGGGTCCGGCACCCTCGCCGCCGAAGACGACTTTCCCGGTTTTAAAAAACTGATGACCGTGGAAGAGTTCGAAAACACAGGTCTCGACAAGCTCTCGGGTAAGGAGCTGGATGCCCTCACGGAGTGGCTGATCCAGTACACCGCAGGAGACGCGCAGGTGCTCCAGGCGACCAGTGAGGTGCGCGAGGCAAAAAAGAACTACGAGGTAAGAAGTCGTATTGTGGGTGATTTCTCGGGCTGGACCGGGAAAACCATTTTCCGCCTGGAGAACGGCCAGGTCTGGAAGCAGCGACTGTCCGGTCGTTATCCCTACCGCGGTCCTGCCAACCCCGAGGTCATTATCAACAAGAACTGGGCGGGCTTTTTCAAGATGACCCTGGTCGATGTCGACAAGAGCATTGGTGTCACGCAGGTCGTCGACTGAAGCTCTATGCTTCCTTATAGGCTTCGAGACAAGCGTCGAGAAGCACGGGTTTACCTTCAGCGTACCGTTTTATACCTCTCATGGGGCATGAATTGTCTACGCTAAGTCCATGAAACTTGCCTGCTCTTTGACCCATTCGTGTGAATTTTTCACAATCAACACTGTTTGAGAATGTGTAATATCAGGCGCAGTTGGTAAAACCCTGCCTTCAGTCGTATGGGCAAGGCCAACATCTCACTTCACAGGGGAATTAAATATGTTGCATAAAAAACCGCTAACGATGGCGGTCAGTGCCGCCGTCGGCGCAGCGTTCGCGATGGGAATGGCTCCGGTCAACGCCCAGGATGAGCAGCTGGTAGAAGAAGTTGTCGTAACCGGTTCGCGTATTCAGCGTGCCAACCTCGTCTCTTCAAGCCCAGTTACTCAGCTCGATGCGGAACAGCTTCGCTTCACCGGCCTGACTCGTGTCGAGGATGCCCTCGCCGCTATTCCAGCTATCTCTCTCGATCAGTCGTCTGGTCAGGCTATTGAAGCCGTGGGTACTGCTACCCTCCAGCTTCGTAACCTCGGTTCCCAGCGTACGCTGGTACTGATGAATGGACGTCGTTTGCCTGCTGGTTCACCTAACAGCGCGTCTAACGCTGCGGACATCAACCTGATCCCAGGTCAGTTGATTGAGCGCGTCGAAGTACTGACCGGTGGTGCATCATCCACCTACGGCGCCGACGCTGTAGCGGGTGTTGTTAACTTCATCATGATTGATGATTTCGAAGGTATTAAGCTTGACGTTCAGGCCGGTCAATTCCGCGCTGACAACGACGGCGGTCTGGTAGCCGGTGCTGCCGAGCGTGCGGGCCAGCCCTTCGCGACGGGCACTGCTACAGACGGTGACCAGTACGACATGACCATGATCATGGGTGGCAACTTCGACAACGGTCGTGGTAACGCTACTGCCTTCCTGACCTATCGTGATATCGAAGGTGTTACACAGGCGGCTCGTGACACTTCTGCCTGTCCTGTACGAAGCAGCGGCGAGTGTCTGGGTTCCGGTACCAACCAGTCCGGCTCCTGGATCATCGGTGGCACCAACTACCGCACCGAAGGAAACGAGTTCCTGGAAGGTCGTGGCCCCGGCTTTAACTTTGCCGCGCCGTCTTTCTTCCAGCGTCCTGATCGTCGTACCACCATGGGCACCTTTGCTCACTACGACATCAACGAGAACGTAGAGGCGTACACCGAGCTGATGTTCATGGACACCAAGTCCGACACGCAGTTTGGTCCCTCCGGTGTGTTCTTCCGAACGTTTGATGACCTGAACTGTGACAACCCGCTTCTGTCCGCACAGCAGTTGGGTGTTGCCGGATGTACATCACCTGATGATCGATTCAGCGCAACTCTCGGTCGTCGTAACGTAGAGGGTGGCCCACGTAAGGGTGCTCTGCGTCACACGACTTACCGCGGTGTGTTCGGTCTTCGTGGCGACATCAACGACTCCTGGCGTTACGACGTGTCGTATCAGTACGCTGAAGTGAACATGACCAACCGTAACACCAACTATGTTGACCTGATCCGTGTTGAAGAAGCACTGAACGCGGTTGTCAATGATGATGGCACCATCGGCTGTGAGTCTGGCAACAGCGAGTGTGTTCCCTACAATGTCTATCAGACAGGTGGCGTTACTGACGAGGCGACTGCTTACTTCTCTCAGGTAGTTTATGAGAACGGCCGCACCACTCAGGAAGTTCTGATGGGTTATGTCCAGGGCAGCCTCGGTGACTACGGTATTGCTTCTCCCTTCGCGGAAAGCGGTATTGAGATTGTTGCCGGTGCGGAATACCGCGAAGAGAGCCTGACCTATGGTTTGTCTGACAACGCTGCTCGTGGCGATGCCGGCGGATTCGGTGTACCTGTTCCCGTTGACGGTCGTTACGACGTAAACGAGATCTACTTCGAGGCCAGCGTTCCTGTCATCGAAGATGCGCCGCTTGTGCAGGCTTTGGTGCTGGATCTTGGTTTCCGCTACTCTGACTACAGCACGGGTAACACGACTGATACCTACAAGATTGCTGCCAGCTGGGATATCAACGACGACATCAAGGTTCGCGGTAGCTACCAGCGCGCCGTTCGTGCGCCGAACATTGTTGATCTGTTTGAGCCGGATAGTGCAGGTCTGTTCGCTATGGACCGTGACCCCTGTAATAAGGCCAACCCGGGCGACAACCTCAGCCTGAGCGGCTACACCTTTGAGCAGTGTGCTCGTTCCGGTGTATCTCGCGCAATCTGGGATCAAGGTGGTCCGGAAGATAGCCCTGCGGCGCAGTACAACTCTACCGGCGGTGGTTCTACGGAACTCGAGCCCGAAGAGGCTGATACTTACACCCTGGGTGCAATCTGGCAGCCTAGCTTCATCGAAGGCCTTCAGCTGAGCGTTGACTACTACGAAATCGAAATCACTGGCGCCATCCAGGGTATTCAGGAAGAGACGACTCTCCTCCAGTGTATCGAGACGGGTGATGCAGCGTTCTGTGACCAGGTTAATCGTGGTCAGCTCGACACCTTGTGGCTGGGTCAGGCAAGTCCGACTAACGGCATTAACGCCGCCAGCACCAACATCGGTTTCTTGCTGGTTGAAGGTGTCGACGTTGAGATCAACTACAACTTCGATATCGGCGACATGGGTACCGTTAACATCGCCAACATCGCGGGCTTTGTACTGGCCTACGATCAGGAAGAATATCCTGGTGCGGGCGTGGTTGGCTGTGAAGGCACCTACGGTGGTGCATGTCAGATCCCAACTCCCGATCTGAAGAATCGTTTCCAGGCTACCTGGGCGACTCCTTGGAACGTGAATGCGAACATTATCTGGCGTCATGTCGCTGGATCTACGCAGGAGTTCACCGACGTGCCTAACGATATCGACGATTTCAACTACTTCGATATCTCAGCAACCTGGGCTGTTACCGACACCGCGACTCTGCGCTTCGGTATCAACAACGTGCTGGACGAAGATCCTCCCTTCGTATACCAGGGTGTAACCGCTCGTGAGAACGGTAACACTTACCCCGGTATCTACGATCCCCTGGGCCAGTACTGGTTCCTGGGTGGTACGATCCAGTTCTGATCCCTTGGCGGGGTATATCCCCGCCTTGCAGAACCCAAGGGCCGACATTGTCGGCCCTTTTTTTTGCCTGAACGTTGGCCAACCTTTGACGTCAGGCTGGTCAGCTCAGTAGCCGCGATTTACTGCACTCGCTAAGTTGGGTGACGCTCGCTTCGCAAACCACGTCCACTGAGCTGACCGCAGTTGGCAAGGTCCGTGCGTAAGCCAGCGAGCGGCAATTTACGTAACGAGCGTCCCCCCCCACTAGCGAGAGAAGTAAGCCAACGAGGGGCAAGTTACGCAATGAGCGTCCCCCCAATCCAGCGAATGGAGTAAGTTGGCCTTCGTTGGCGACTATTACCATGGGTTTGGCTTTAAAATAGTCCGCTAGGACGCGCACAAATCCGCGAATCAGGCGCGACTTGCTACTCTCGCTTTGGCGGGTGACGCTCGCTCCGCAAGTCACGCCTTCTTCGCTGGCGTCGCGATGACCCATTAATGATCGAAAGGACCCTACAGCCCCTGTGAACCCGAATTACCGTCAGGCATTGCAACAGGCCCACCAGATGCTGCGAGCTGGCAAAGGGGCAGACTGTGCGAGGTTATGCCAGCAGCTCCTCCAGCAGATGCCCGGAGAGGCCAATGCCCTGCAGCTTCTGGCCCTGGGGCAGCAGCAGTCTGGTGATCTTGTGGGAGCCGACGGGAGTTTTCGGGCGGCGATTGCGGCATCCCCGGGACAGCCGCAGGCTATGTTGGCTTACGCAACATTTTTGCGGAACCAGGGACGTTTTGCCGAGGCTCAGGATCAGCTTCAACAGGCCCTGGCCGGCGCGCCAAATTCGCCGGAAGTCTGGCAGGCGCTGGCACGACTGCATTACCAGCAGGAGTCCTGGCAAGAGGCTCAGCGTTGCATCACCAAGGCAACGGAGCTTGCCCCCCAGGCGCCGCCTCTTTGGGAGCTTGCGGCGGCGATTGCCCAGAAGCAGGGCGACGTGGCGCAGGCCCTGGCGCTCTGCCGGCAGGGCATCGGGCACAACCCCAAGGCGTCCCGGCTTCATTACTCCCTCGCGCAGCTCCTGCGTCAGGAGTGTGACTTTGTGGAAGCTGCCGCGGCCTATGAGCAGGCGCTCAAGCTGGGCTTTGATCAACCGGATCTCTATCGCAACAGGGCTGAGGCATTGCTCGATGCCGGCGACATAGAGGCGGCCCTGGCCTGTGCCAATACGGGGGTGGAGCGCTTTCCGGGGCATCCCTTGCTCCAGCGCACCGCCGCGCAATTGAGTTTCAGTTCCGGTGCACAGCGCGATCATCTGGAGAAGCTGCGCGCGGCGGTGAAGCGGGAGCCTCGCAACCCGGCCCTGTGGCAGACCCTCGTGCAGCTCATGAAGCGTTTGGGCGAGGAGTCCAGGGTGGAAGAAACCCTCCGGGACGCCCAGCGTCTGGGCTGTCCCGAGACGCCCAGTCTGCAGGTGTTGGGCGCCCTGGATATGGCTCAGCGGGGCGAAAAGAGTGAGGCTCTGAACCGCTTGGAACAGATCAGCCTCGCCAATCCCGATGACAGCTATGTCCAACACTATTACGCAATGCAGCTACTGCGCTGCAAGGAAGCGGAACGCGCCGAGAGCCTGTGCGCACAGTGGTTGCTCAAAGCGCCCTTTGATCAGACTTTGCTGGCCTATCGTGGCACGGCCCTGCAGCTTCTGGGTGACCCCCGGGAAGACTGGCTCCTGGATTACCAACGCATGGTGGTGCCCGTAGAGGTGCCTGCGCCGCCGGAGTATGCGACGCGGGAGGCTTATTTTGCCGAGCTCACCCGAGTCCTTGAGGGATTGCATCACAGCAACGCCCAGCCTATCGAGCAAAGTGTTCGCGGCGGCACCCAGACCAACGGTTTTTTGTTCCGACTCAAGGAGTCTCTCCTCCGCGGTTTGGAGACCCAGTTGCAGCTCGCTATTGCCAGTGCGCTGCAAACCATGCCCACCGATGAAGATCACCCCTTCTGGTGTCGCAATACCCGCCCTCAGCGAGCCCGGGACCTACGTATGGCAGGTGCCTGGTCTGTGCGTCTCCGGGATCAGGGCTACCATGCCAACCATATTCATCCCGAAGGCTGGGTGAGTTCGGCGCTGTATATTTCTCTACCCGATGAGGTGCAGCAGGGTGAGGGCACCGAGGGGCATATTCAATTTGGCACACCCATGATCGAGCTGGGACTGGATCTTGCTCCCCGTCGCGTCGTCAAACCCGTGGTCGGCACCCTGGTGCTATTCCCATCCTATATGTGGCACGGCACCCTGCCTTTTCATTCCCATCAGCCGCGTATAACCGTGGCCTTCGATTTACTCCCCGGAGCCTGATGGGCTCCTTACCTGAGGATTGACATGAACACCACTTCCCAAAGCGAGGCGAGCTTGCAGGATCTGCTCAACGAAGGTTCGCAGTTTATCGAGGCTCGACAACTGGAAGACGCCGATGCTGTGGCCCAGGAGCTTTTGCGTCGCTTTCCTGAGCAGCTTGAAGTGCGTTATCTGGCGTCGGATGTTGAAAGTTTGCGGGGAGATGCAATCGCAGCTTTACGTCATCTTGATGCCCTCCCCGAGGACCTTGCCGATAGTCCGCGCATTTTGTTGCGCAAAGCGCAGCTCTGTCTCTTTGCGGGTCAGTCCCAGCGGGCTTTGAACTGTGCCCGGGCGGTGGATTTACTCGAAGCAAAGGAGCCGGAGCTGGCGGCCTTGTCCCAAACCTTTACGGAGCTTGGTCAGCTTAAGGAGGCGCGAAACTGTCTCCTCATCGCCCGGGACAAGAACCCTGATAGTCAGCAGTTACTGTATTTGCTCGCCGTTTCCGAGGCGCAGCTGGATTTAACGGACGAGTCCGAAAAGCATCTGGCGCAAGTCCTTGAGAAATCGCCAACGGATCCCGGAGCGCTACATTTGCGTTCGCAGTTGCGACGCTGGTCCGAAAACAACAATCACATTCAAGCCCTTCGAAATATTATTCGCAAATCCACGGAGCCACTCCTCACGGCCATTGCCTGCTACGCCATGGCTAAGGAGTTTGAGGACCTTGGTGATTACAAAGAGTCGTTTGCGGCCTATGACGCTGGCGCACAAACCTATCGCAAGCTGGTGAACTACGATGAGGCGGTGGAGTTGGGTGCACAGGAAGATATCCGCGATACCTTTGACGCATCGCGGCTTGCATCGTTGACGCGGGGTGCAGAAGAACCCGGACCGATTTTTGTCCTGGGCATGCCCCGCACGGGCTTACGCCTGGTCGAGCGTGTCCTCGCAAAGCACAGTGCGATCACGCCAGGGGGGGAGTTGGGGCATTTTCGGCGATTCCTCGGTGTCCTCGCCAAGGATGCGGCGCCCGCGGAGGTTTCGGACGCCGAGGCGACCCTGGCCGTCGATTTTGCCGAGCTGGGCCGGCGCTACAGCATGGCGGCCCGGGAACGCGTTGGTGATGGCCCGCGCTTTGTGGACTGCACATCCTTCAACTTTCTGTACTGCGGGCATATTCTCACCGCCCTGCCCGGCGCAAAAATCATTCATATGCATCGCGACCCCCTGGATACGCTTTACTCGGCGTACAAAACCCTGGTGTTTGGTGCACACAGTTATTCCTACAATCTTGATGAGCTGGTGAATTACTACCTCAGCTATCGGGCGCAGATGGAGCATTGGCACAGTCTGTTTCCCGGGAGCATTCTCGATGTGCGCTATGAGGAGCTGGTCACCGACAGCGAGGGATCGACGCGGCGCATGCTGGACTTTTGCGATCTGGCGTTTGAAGAGGGAATGCTCGATCCGGATGTGGCGTCCATAAACACCCTGTTGAGTGCTTCAAAAGTCCTGCCGCCCCTTCATCGCGACTCCCTGGGTGTGGCGGCGCGTGGCGGTGCCCGTTTTGATGATCTCCGTCAGCGATTGAAGAGCGCGGGAGGAGAGGTAAGCGACTAGCCGCCGCTTCTATTGCTATCCCCCGGCGCCCACCAGCCAGTCACGATGGGCACCGAGCAGCGCAGAAATCATGCTGCGCTCTGCGGCGCTCAGGAGCGGGTTCCAGATATCAAAGATCATGATGACCCGGGTCTCATCGGCGTCGTTCCAGGCTTCGTGCTCGATGGTGTCATCAAAGGCCCAGGCTTCGCCGATGCGCCATTCCCGTGTTTCATTTCCCACACGAAAGCCCGCAGGCCCGGGTAGTACCAGAGGCAGGTGCACCAGCAGACGGGTGTTGGTGGAACCCGTATGGGGCGGTATCTTCGTGTGCGGGGCGAGTGCCGAAAACAGCGCCGTCGGTGCAAAATCCGGCTGATCGGCGAGGGGGAGTTGTTCGAGCACGGCGGTGGTTTCCGGGCATCGGGCCATGGCTTCTTTCTGGGGCTGGCCGTCCTTCCATAGCCACAGCGAGCTCCAGTTGTCCGAGTGGTTCAGCGGCTTGAACTGATTTTCCGGCGTGCCCGGTGCGTACTGCACATAGGGCTTGAACCCGGGCAAGCCCTCTTCCATCAGTGCTTTGAGCTCACCCTGAATGGTCTGGGTGGCGGCCTCGAGAGTCTCAAACCAGGGAAAGTAACTGCGATCAAAAAACGGTATCGCGGGAAGGCGGGGGTAATGCACCTGCACGGGCTCTGCGTTGTACACCCGCTTTACGCCGGCCACCACATCCATACATTCTTCAAAGCGTGCCAGGGGCTCGCCTCGATGCTCCTGCATCAAGGGGCCCAGGGTATCGCGAAAATGTGCGGCCATCGCCGCGGCCTGCTCATTGACCACCGTTTGGGCGCGGGCAAGGGGCGGACGGAGGGAGTCGTGCAGTTCCGCGTCGCCCGGGGCGATACGCAATACGTCCTTATAGACCTCGGCTGCGGTTCTTAAATCACCCATCTGCTCAAGAATCGCGCCCTTGGACAGCATGGGCATAAACGCATAGGGGTCAATGGCCAGCGCGGCGTTCAGGGCTTTGATGGCGGAAGCGAGCTGCCCCAGATTGCGATGGGCAATAGCGACATTCATGTGGAAGTCCACGTGACCGCCCAGCTGAGGTGCCAGGCTTTGCAGGTACGCCAGGGCACCGCGGGCATCGCCCTGCCGCAGCAGTGTCTGGGACTCAACGATGACTTGTTTCAGCTCAGGACTCGCCGCCATGGTCAGTACCTTATCTTGTAGGTCCGCTGCATATTCTCCGCCATAACCACCTTGCCATCTTCAAGGCGGGGCCTGAAGCGTATGCTGCGCAGGTATTTGTAAGCGCGGTTTTTTGCGGACTTGGCGTCTTCACCGGTGGCGTCCGTGGCGATATCGATATTCACGGCCTCGCCGTGTCGCGAGACCGAGAAGTCGATAACCACCTCCGCCAGGGTTGTGGTCCCTACGGGCACAGCGCCGGGATTGAAGACCGTTTCTTCCGGCAGTTCCAGGGGTTCTCCAAAGGTTTTTTCGAACCAGATTTCGCTGCCGGGCTTACCTGCCATGATAGCCCAGGCTTCTTTGTAAATGCGTACTGCCGGCGCGTACCGGCGATGCCACTGATACCAATCTGCAATGGCGAGATGGGCGTTGGCCTTATCCTCCGGGCTGCTATCCGCTTGCGCCGCGACGACCGCCTTTTTCCGCTGGAGGGACTCCAGTCCGTAGCGGAAGTTGTTTTCCTGCAACCGCCAGAAGCGCAACTGCGCTTCGCTCGCGACGTCAAAGCCCGCCAGGGGGGCGGCGGAGGCACGGAAGCCCGTTTCCCGCTCTCCGGGGTAAACGGATACGAGATAGGACAGGGCAATTTTCCCGTCCAGGTAGCTGAGGAGTTCCGCGCTTGTTTCGCCCTGATCGGCCACGATTTCGTCGATGGCCTCATCGTAGAGATCATTGATGCCTACCAGTCTTGGGAAGCGCTGATAGTCGATATCGCCCAGGTAGACGCCGCGCATCCAGTCGGCGTAGCGCAGCGTGGCCTCACGGAGTTCGTCGTTGCCCGAGTGCTGCTGCCCGAAGCGCTTGACCCGGTAAAGATACGCCTGCTGATCATCCGCCGCTGCGTAGTTGCCATTGCGTACATGGATGGAAATGATCTGCTCGAGCATGGCGATCTGAGCCGGGGTATAGAGTCCGCCATTCACCCGCGCAAGATGGACGCCACGGCTGAAGGCTTTCAACGCCTCCCGCTCACGACCTTCCGCAAGATAGGCGGCACCCAGATTCTCCATGGTGGGGGCGAGGGTAGGGGACATGGGTCCGTTGTCCAGCTCCTGCTGTTCCAGAACTTCCAGTAGTTCTTTGGAAGGCGCCGGCGGATCCATGGGCTCGGCAATAAGAAACTTTGCCGCAGCGCGGGGATCGTCGTCCCGAAACATGCTCGCGCCGTAATAGGTAGGCGCAGGATATTGGGGGTTGAGGGAGGAGCAGCACTGGGTGCCATCACCGTCGACAAACTGCGCGACCGACAAGGGCGCAAAAGTAGTCAGAGCGGCGGTGATGCACGCCAGCCTGCATGCGGCAAAACAGTGTAGGAAGGCCCCACGACCCCCTTTAAAAACACTGTCCCTGCGGTTGTCTAAAACAGTACCCGACACCGTAATGTGGTTTCCAGCGCCGTCAATCTCTCGAGGGCGACTTCCGAGTATTCAGCATCGATGTCGATCACGACATAACCCACGTGTTCATTGGTCTGCAGGTATTGTGCAGCGATATTGACGCCAATATCTGAAAAAATGTTGTTAATGGCACCCATCACACCAGGAACGTTCCGATGAATATGGAGTAAACGGTGACTGCCATCATGTTCCGGCAACGCCACTTCAGGCATATTAACCGAACTGGTGGTCGTACCGTTGTCAGAATAGCGGGACAGTTTCTCGGCAACCTCGCCACCGATATTGGCCTGCGCTTCCATGGTACTGCCGCCCACGTGGGGGGTAAGGAAGGCATTGTCGTAGTTCCGAAGGGGCGACAGGAATTCATCGTCATTGGACCGGGGCTCCACGGGGAACACGTCGATCGCCGTGCCACTGATGTGACCGCTTTCCAATGCGGCGGCGAGAGCGTCGATATCCACGACGGTACCGCGCGACGCGTTGATGAGGATACTCCCCTCGGGCATCAGGGCGAGTTCCCGGGCGCCGATCATGTTTTCCGTGGAGCTTGTTTCAGGTACGTGAAGGCTCACCACGTCAGAGTTGGCGAGCAATGAATCCAGACCCAGTACCTGCTGTGCGTTGCCCAGAGGCAGGCGATTAACCACATCGTGGAATTGCACCCGCATCCCGAGACCCTCGGCAATAACCCCCAGCTGCATGCCGATATTGCCGTAGCCGATAATACCCAGGCGTTTGCCGCGTATTTCATAGGAGTTGGCGGCGGACTTCTGCCACTCTCCGCGATGGGCTGCGGCGTTCTTTGCCGGCAGGCCCCGCAGGAGGAGAATCGCCTCGGCAATCACCAGCTCGGCGACGCTGCGGGTGTTCGAGAAGGGCGCGTTAAAGACCACAATGCCCCGGCGCGTCGCGGCCTCAAGATCTACCTGGTTGGTACCGATGCAGAAGCAGCCGATGGCGATGAGCTTCGGTGCCGCATCCAGAATGTCTTCGCTCAGCTGGGTGCGGGAGCGGATACCCACAAAATGCGCATTGGCAATCGCTGCCTTCAGTTCCTCCGCAGGCAGGGACTTGCTGTGATGTTCGATATTGAAATAGCCCGCACGATTGAGGGTTTCAATGGCCGAGGGGTGCACGCCCTCCAACAACAGGATGCGGATTTTGCTTTTTTCAAGGGATTGCTGGGCCATGGCTGAAAAACTCTGTTCGAATCAATGTGCGGGGTATTTGAGGGCGATAAACCCCGTGTCCGGGGCGCGCGGCGGCGCATGGTAGCATACGCCGCGGCGGCGTTTTGGGTGCCCCAAACCCTTTAAAATTGCCACAAGTATTGATGTTCAAAGAGTGTCCGGAGAGCCCGTGTTAAGCCCAAGTCAACTTGATTCCCTGGCATCGCTGGTGGGTGCAAAAGCCCTGCGCACCGATGAGGAGTCCCGCCAGAACTACGGGCGGGACTGGACGCGCGTCTACGAGCCCAACCCCGCTGCGGTAGTCCTTCCATCATCCATCGAGGAGGTGCAGGCCGTGGTGCGTTGGGCCTGTGATGAGCAGGTGGCGCTGGTTCCGTCCGGCGGTCGCAGCGGTTTGTCGGCAGGGGCCGTAGCTGCCAACGGCGAACTGGTGATTGCCATGGATCGCATGAACGCCATATCCGACTTTGATGCCACGGATCGCACGGTGCGCTGTGAGGCGGGGGTCGTGACGGCGCAGCTCCAGGCGTTTGCCGAGGCCCAGGGTCTTTTTTATCCCGTGGATTTTGCGTCCAGCGGTTCCAGCCAGATTGGTGGCAACATCGCCACGAACGCCGGGGGCATCAAGGTGATTCGCTATGGCATGACCCGGGACTGGGTTGCGGGGCTCAAGGTGGTTACCGGCACCGGCGAACTCCTGGATTTAAATCGCGGCCTCATCAAAAACAATGCGGGCTACGATCTCAGGCATCTCATGATTGGCTCCGAGGGTACCCTCGGTCTCATCGTTGAGGCGACCATGCGTTTGGAGGCGCAGCCTGCGGAGCGCGCGGTGATGGTGCTGGGCACGCCCGACATGGCATCAATTATGGAGGTTTTGAGAGCCTTCCGGGATCGTGTGCGTCTTGAGGCTTTCGAGTTTTTCTCCGAGGAAGCCCTTGCAAAGGTGATTGAGCACCAGGGCCTGTCGCGACCTTTTGCCACGGCCACGGCGTACTACGCCCTGCTGGAATTCGAGAAGCCGGACGATGCCGCTGAGACCGCCGCCATGGAGTGCTTTGAGCACTGCGTCGAGAGCGGCTGGGTGGAGGATGGCGTTATGAGCCAGAGCCTCGCCCAGGCCACGTCCCTGTGGCGTTTACGGGAGGATATCTCCGAGACCATCGCCCGCTGGACGCCCTATAAAAATGACATTTCTACGACAGTGGCTCGAGTTCCGTCACTGCTTACAGAGGTTGAGGAGATAGTTAGCGCTAACTATCCTGGCTTTGAGATTATCTGGTTCGGCCACATCGGTGATGGCAATGTGCACCTGAATATTCTCAAGCCTGATGCCATGCCCATGGAGGAATTCCAGACTCGCTGTGGTGCCGTGAGTCAGGGGGTTTTTGAGTCTGTTGCCCGCCACGGCGGCAGTATTTCGGCGGAACATGGGGTGGGATTGTTGAAAAAACCTTATCTCGGTTTCAGTCGCGGTGAGGCGGAGATTCGGCTCATGGCGCAGCTCAAGCGCGTTTTTGACCCGGCGGGGATTATGAATCCAGGGAAGATGCTGGACGCCTGAGATCGCGCACGCCGTCTGCGGTTCCCAGGAGCAGGCGGTCGGCGGGGCGCAGGGCAAAGAGACCGTTGCAGACAACACCGACGATGCCGTTGATCCGGGCTTCCATGGCCAGGGGCTGGGCGATGGAAAAATTGTAAACATCCAGGATCACGTTGCCGTTGTCCGTCACCACCCCCTCGCGAAGGATGGGGTCGCCGCCCAGTTTAACGATCTCCCGGGCAACATGACTGCGGGCCATGGGAATCACCTCCACGGGAAGGGGGAATGCCCCCAGCACCGGCACCCATTTACTCTCATCGGCAATGCAGATGAACTCCTTGGCCACGGCGGCAACAATCTTCTCCCGGGTGAGGGCCGCACCGCCCCCTTTGATTAACTGAAGCGCTTCGTTGCACTCGTCGGCGCCATCCACATAGACCGATATTCGATCCACGGCATTGAGGTCATAGACGGGAATGTTGTGGGATTTGAGACGCTCGGCGCTGGCTTCGGAGCTGGCAACGGCGCCATCAAAGAGGTGAGCGACCTCTCCCAGCAAATCGATAAACATGTTTGCCGTTGAGCCTGTACCAATACCCAGCACCGTGCCGGACTCAAGACCGGGTTGCACAATATCCAGGGCAGCCCGGGCGACCTTGAGTTTGAGACTGTCCTGATCCATGGGCTTCTCCGGGTTGTTTGCATTGCGTGCGGGTTGAAGGTGGGTTGAAAGTGGGTTGCCTGCGAGAAGCAGTGTACCCGCGGTGGATGGCCGTCGGGAGGCCTTCGCGACGAATATTTGGGGCCGGGGGCTGCAAGACTGCCGAAAACCCCGGCTGCAAGTGAGCTGCTGCTGCATTACTATGCCCGTTCTATTTTTGATTGACCTCTTATGCCCGAGTCCTACATCAAGCGGATTCTTGACGCGCGCGTCTATGACGTGGCGCGGGAGACCCCCGTGGATCAGGCCCTTCTCCTGTCCAAACGCTTTAAAAACAGCGTGTGGCTCAAGCGCGAGGATCTCCAGCCGGTCTACTCCTTCAAGCTTCGCGGTGCCTATAACAAAATGCATCGCCTGAGCCCGGAGCAGCGGGAGCGGGGCGTGATAGCGGCCTCCGCGGGAAATCACGCTCAGGGTCTTGCCATGGCCGCCCAGCGCATGGGCGTGTCGGCGACCATTGTCATGCCGCGAACAACGCCGAGCATCAAGGTGGACGCGGTGCGCAGTCGCGGTGCTCACGTGGTCCTGCATGGGGATAATTTTGATGAGGCCTCCACCCATGCGCAAAAGCTGGTGAAGGAAAAAGATCTCACCTATGTGCACCCCTTTGACGATCCCGATGTCATTGCCGGCCAGGGCACCGTGGGCATGGAGATCGTGCGGCAGCATCAGGAGCCTCTGGATGCGGTGTTTGTGCCCGTGGGCGGCGGTGGTCTCCTGGCCGGCATGGCGGCCTACATCCGCTATGTCTGGCCCAAGACAAAAATCATTGGCGTCGAGCCTGAGGATGCCGCCTGTCTGAAAACTGCGCTGGAGCGTGGCCGGCGGGTGACCTTGCCCGAGGTGGGTCTGTTTGCCGATGGTTGTGCCGTGGCCCAGGTAGGCAAAGAGACCTTTCGGGTGATTCGTCACACCGTGGATGAAGTCATCACCGCCAGTACCGATGAAATGTGCGCGGCTATCAAGGACATTTTTGAGGACACCCGCGGCATCGCTGAGCCCGCGGGCGCCCTCGCCCTTGCGGGCCTCAAGAAGTATGTGGAGCGCGAGGGTATTGAGGGCCAGCAGTTGCTGGCAGTTCTCAGTGGCGCCAACACTAACTTTGATCGTTTGCGTTACATCTCCGAGCGCACGGAAATTGGTGAAAAGCGCGAGGCCGTTATCAGCGTGACAATTCCGGAAAAACCCGGCGCGTTCCGAAAGTTCTGCAACAGCATCGGTCGACGGAACATCACGGAATTCAATTACCGTTACAGCAGTGCCAAAGATGCACGGGTGTTTGTGGGTGTGACCGTGGAGCCCGGCGGTGAAGACCTCAAGGCGCTCATTGACCAGTTGGCCGGGGAGGGTTACGAGTGTGAAGACCTCACGGACAACGAAATGGCCAAGCTCCACATCCGCCATATGGTGGGCGGTCTCGCACCCGAGGGAGTGGGTGGTGAGCGGGTTTATCGCGTGGAATTCCCTGAGCGACCCGGGGCGCTATTGAAGTTCCTCTCGGGCCTGGGGCAGCGCTGGAACATCTCCCTGTTCCACTATCGCAATCACGGTGCGGCTTACGGAAGAATTCTCGTCGGTATGCAGGTGGGCCCGAAAGAACGCTCTGAGGCGCGCGCCTGCCTCGACGCCATCGGCTACCGCTATTGGGACGAAACAGACAATGCGGCCTACCGTTTATACCTCGGTTCGCCTGATAGCGGGCACTAATTCCCCAGGGCCCGTCTTTGCAGACGTCTTGCTCTGTCAAGTATTCCATGACATATTCGTGACTTAGTAACAAAAAAGTCACCAAACATTCCTGTTCGGTGCACGAACGCGCGATAGGTAATGCATCGTTGCAATGAGGTTTTGTAATGACTTCTTGCAAGGAAACAGCGCAACGTGAAGCGGCAGGAACGCAGTTAATAAAACGGAAACTATCGTGAAACAGCGACCTGATATGTTGTTAGTCCTCACCGCCGTCTTCGGGCTGGGTGTGGTGATCACCTTGATGCCGCCTGTATCCGCTAATTCCTCGGTGGCTGCGCCGCCGTCACCCTTGCAGGCAGGTGTGATTCTGGAGCGCTAGCTCCGCACGCTTGAGCAAACCGGCGCTGATTAATCCAGGCGCAGAATTCCACTTTCTGTAAGCACGGCGTCCAGGGGCTGATCCCACGCTTCCTTTAATTGCTCCAACGCATCATCGCGTTGGCAATCGTAGGCGAGCGCCACGCGTTTCGCCGATGATGCCTGCTTACTCCCGAAAAACCGATCGTAATAGCCGCCGCCCATCCCCAGGCGAAACCCCCTTGCCGTCCAGCCGACGGTGGGGAGTATGACCAGCTGCAGATCCCTTGGGGGAACGGGCGTCCCTGTGGGTTCGCCGATGCCGAAGCGATTGGGCCGGAGGGGCTCATCCGTGCGCCATTCACAAAACGCCATGGCCTCGGCGGTGATCACGGGTAGATAAAGATGCTTGCCTGATGACCGGGCGGCCCTGGCGATAACCGCGGGATCTAATTCGCCGTCGTTGGCGAGGTAAAGCGCTATATGGTCCGCGCTCCAAAAGCTGCTGTTGCGGAGATAGTGGGCGACACGCTCGCCGGCCTCCCGGGCGTAGGACGGGGCAATAGCGCGACGTTGTTGGCGAAGATGCGAGCGGCAGGCCTGGCGGGAGAGCGTTGGATTAGCTGCGGAATTGGTTCCGGACTTGGCTGCGGATTTGGCTGCGGACTTGTCTGGGGAATTAGCTGCTGGCTGAAACACTGGCATAAGGGCTGGCCTGCTTAAAAGCCCACAAAAAAATCGGTACCCGGAGCACCGCTGACGGTACGGCCCTTGAACCCGATAGATTCAAGGTGGTGGCTCCCGTGACGTATCAGGCTTCCCGGTCATGCCGGACTTGCACACCAACGTCATCGGTCACCCCCGGTTAACACTTTATCGGCTCGAGGACAGAATGTCTGGCAAATGCACCAGGGACCGGGAGCAAGTATAGCGTATTTGAAGAGCGCCTTACGCAGCGCTCCGGGGATTGATCAGCCTATTTCGAGCTGACGGAGTTGATGAAGGGCTTCATCAAGCTTGGCGTTGAGCCCGGCGATGCTCGCGGTATCGGCAGCGTCGACCTTCTTGTCGCCGGTTTTGTTACTTTCTGTGGCCTTGTCTTTATCCCCGGCGGCAACGCCATTGCGGGCCTGCAGCAGTTCGTGACTGATATTCAGTGCGGCCATTACGGCAATGCGCTCCAGACCGATAACTTTGCCCGTGGCGCGGATCGCCCGCATCTGCTCGTCCAGGTGACGTGCGGACAAGAGCAACTCAGCCTGCTGATCCTTGGGACAGGCGACCTGATACTCTTTTTCGAGGATGGTGACGGAAAAAGTACTGGCGCTCATGATGCCGCCTCCATGCTGCGCAGGCGTTGCAGGGTGGCCTCGACGCGGGCCCGGGCCAGGTCGTTCTTGGCAATGAGATCCCTGCGCTCCTGCTGGAAGTTCAGATTCTCCTGCTTGAGAGCCTGATTTTCCAGATTGAGCTGGGCGCACAGACCGATGAGTTGATCGATCTTGTCTTCCAGAGTTTTCAGAACATCATCAGACATGCAGACATGACTTGCGCGACGCCGAGGGTTGTCGGCACTATAGGGTCCGTATTCAGGCAGGTCAACGGCGCGGACGCGCTCTGGAAATCACATTGTCTATTTTCGATCCGCATCCGACTGATTCGATCGCGGGATTTTTTGATGAGCTCGCAAATTCTCTGTTGGAGCAGGGCGAAATGCTGTCTCCCGCAGAGCTGCACGGCTGTCTTTGCGGCCTCCTTGGCGGGGGCCTGCGCGGCGGTGAAGAAGCTCTGATGGCAGAGCTGGAACAGGCGCTGGATATCTCCCTCCATGGCTCCATGGCCGATGCGGTAGGGACCCTGCGCGCCCGGGCCGTGGAGAGCATCGGTGAGGGTTCCTTTGATTTCCAGCCATTGCTTCCCGACGAGGAGCTGGAGCTCTCCCAGCGCATCGAGGCCATGGCCCAATGGTGTCGCGGCTTCCTCAGCGGCTATGCCCAGGCCCGGGTAAAGTCCGAAGGCCAGGGCGATGCGGTGCTCCCCGACAGCGCCGAGGCCCTGCGGGATTTTGCCGCCATTTCCCAGGCTGCCATCGATGATGACGAGGAAGAGGACAGTAACGCGGCGGAAGAGGCTTATTACGAGCTGTACGAGTATCTGCGGGTGGCTGCCATGAACGTCATGCTCGATGCCGGTGTGGGCGGAGATGCCCCTGTCCCCCGCTCTAATGATGGCTGAATAAAGGGCGCATGAGAGACGAATGACGGAAGCCCAGTCGCTATCGGATCCAGAGCTTTCCGAGCGCGTTGCCAACGTTCCCCGCGGTGAATTCCGCCGGCGGCGACATCATCTCCTGGGAATGCTTGAGGACAACAGCATTGCCATCGTCACCGCCGCCTCCGTCGCAACCCGAAGTCGCGATACGGAGTTTCCCTTCCGCCAGGACAGCGACTTTCATTACCTCACGGGATTTCCCGAGCCCGATGCCGTCGCCGTTTTTCTCCCGGGTCGCGAGCACGGGGAGTATGTGCTTTTTTGCCATGAGAAAGATCCCGTGGAAGAACTCTGGCATGGGCAGCGGGTAGGGGCCGAAGAGGCCTGCGAACAGTTTGACGCAGACGATGCCTTTCCCCTGTCGGATATTGACGACATTCTGCCCGGCTTAATTGAGGGTCGCGATCGCGTCTACTACTCTATGGGCCGCAGTCGCGAATTCGATACCCGCGTGATGGCCTGGGTAAACAGCATTCGCAGCAAGGTGGCCGCCGGTGCTGCTCCTCCGGGGGAGTTCACGGATCTTGATCACCTGCTCCATGAGCAGCGCTTGTACAAGTCCGCAGCGGAAATCCGCCAGCTCCGCCAGGCCGCCGCTATCACGGCCCTGGGTCACCGTCGGGCCATGCGTCAATGTCGGGTGGGGATGCACGAGTTCGAGCTGGAGGCGGAGCTGCTTCATGAGTTCGCCCGTCATGGTGCCCGCCACGCCGCCTACCCCAGCATTGTTGCCGGTGGAAGCAATGCCTGCACCATGCACTACACCAGCAATCAGCAGAAGCTCCGGCGCGGCGACTTAGTCCTTATCGATGCGGGGTGCGAGTATCGCGGCTATGCCGCGGATGTCACCCGGACCTTCCCCGTAAGCGGGCGCTTTAGCCGGCGGCAGCGGGCCCTCTACGATCTGACCCTGGCTGCCCAGGAGGCGGCTTTTGCGGCCCTGGCTCCCGGTCGTGACTGGAACGCCGCACATTCTGCTACTGTCGATGTCATTACCAGCGGTCTTGTGGATCTGGGATTGCTCCGCGGCAAGGTGAGCCGGCTTATCGAAGAAGGGGCCTACCAGGATTTTTATATGCATCGCGTGGGGCATTGGCTGGGCCTGGATGTGCACGACGTGGGTGATTACCGCCCCGGCGGCGAGTGGCGACAGTTGGAGCCGGGCATGGCGCTTACCGTGGAACCGGGCATCTACGTCGCCCCCGATAATCACGATGTACCTGCAGCCTGGCGGGGTATCGGTATCCGGATAGAGGACGATGTGGTGATAACGGAAGCGGGTTACGAACTGCTCAGCAAGGGCTTGCCCCGGAGCTGTGACGAGATAGAGGAATGGATGGGGTGAGCGCGCAGGAAAACCATATTCTTATTGCCGGTGGTGGCATGGTGGGCCTGAGCCTGGCCCTGCTGCTTCACCGGCAGCTCCCCGGCGAACCGATCATCACCGTTGTCGAGGGTCGCGCATTGCCGGCGTCCGACGCAGCGCCTGCGGATTACCACCCCTCCTTTGACGCGCGCTCCACCGCGTTGAGTTACAGCACGGCGACGCTCTATCGGGAGCTGGGTCTCTGGCCATCGCTCCTCCCGGGCCTCGCTCCCATCAATGAGATTCACGTCTCCCGTCGCGGGCGTTTTGGCAGCAGTCTCCTCTCGGGCAAAGAGCAGGGGTGGGATGCCCTGGGCTGGGTAGTGGAAAACCCCTGCCTTGGGCGCACGCTCCTTGCCGCGGTTCAGGATTGTCCCCGGATTGTTATGCGTTGTCCCGATCAGGTGACGGACGCGGCGCCCGCGGGACCGGGCATGCGGGTAAGCCTCCGGGACGAAGAGTTGGACGCTGATTTACTGGTGATTGCTGACGGTGCCGAGTCGGGTTTACGGAGCAAGCTGGGCTTCCTGACCCAGCGCAAGAGCTACGGGCAGAGCGCCCTGATCGCCAATCTGGCCTTTGAAAAAGATCACGGGGGCTGCGCCTATGAGCGCTTTACGGCCACGGGTCCCCTGGCGCTGCTGCCGCTTCCTCCCTCGGATCAGGCCGCTCACCGCATGGCCCTGGTCTGGACCCTGGAGCCCGCGGAGGCCGCTGCTCTGGAAATCGCCGACGAGAGCAGCTTCTCCCGGGCACTGATCGAGGCCTTTGGCTATCGCCTGGGTCGGGTGGAGCGCGTGGGCGACCGGCACAGCTACCCCCTGGCGTTGACCGAGGCCCTGGAGCAGGTCCGCCGCGCTTGCGTGGTCTTGGGCAATGCAGCGCATGCCCTGCACCCGGTGGCAGGGCAGGGATTCAATCTGGCGCTTCGCGATGCGGCGGCTCTGAGCCAGACCCTGGCACGGGCAGTACCAGAGGGTAGGGCAGTGGGCGATACCAATCTACTTGCGGGCTATTCCCGGGATCGCCAGCGCGATCAGGCCCAGACCATCGCCGCAAGTGATGGGCTGCCCAATCTGTTTATGGTCAGCGACCCCCTGCTGTCCCTGGGGCGTGACCTGGCGCTGTCGGGTATGGATATGTTTCCCCTTCTTCGCCGCGAATTTGTGCAACAGGCTGCCGGTATGGCGGCGTTGGAGGCGCGTCATGGTTGATCCCCGGGAAGACACCGTCGACATTGCCATTGTCGGTGGTGGTATAGCGGGGCTCGCCGCCGCCGCAGCGCTGGCAGATTCCGGATGTTCCGTGGCGGTGCTCGAGGCTCGGGAGCTGCCCCGGCTGCCAACCCTGGAGGGCGCTGCCCCGGCTGACTACGATGCGCGGGTGAGTGCCCTCACACCGCGTTCCATCGATTTTTTGCAGGCGCTCGGTGCCTGGCCTGCCATCGAAGCGGCCCGCAGCTGCCCTTATCGTCATATGACCGTCTGGGACGCTGAAGGTACCGGACGTATCGAGTTCGATGCTCAGGAGGTGTCTGCCCCCTCCCTCGGTAGCATTGTCGAAAACCGCATCATCACTGCTGCCCTCGCCCAGCGGGTCCGCAGCCTTGGGGGTCTGCGCGTCATGGCGCCTGCCCGCCTCGCTACTATCGAGCGCAGCCCCGGCCCGGACACGGGGGACGAGGCCCGACGCAGCTTGCTGACGCTTGAGGACGGTACGCGCCTGCGCTGTGGACTGCTTATTGCGGCGGATGGTGCGCTCTCGCCTACGCGCCAGATGCTGGGCATGCCCACCCGGGAATGGGAGTACGGGCATCGCGCCATTGTGACGACCGTTGCCTTTGAGAAGGGCCATCAGGACACGGCCTGGCAGCGGTTTCTGCAGTCCGGGCCCCTGGCTCTGCTGCCTCTGGATAGCCCCGAGGACCGGCTCTGCTCCATCGTCTGGTCAATCGAGGAGCATCTGGCCGACGATATAATCGCGCTGGATGATGAAGCCTTCGGGGAGGCTTTGGGCCAGGCCAGTGAGCACGTGCTGGGAAAGGTGACTGCCTGCGCAGCGCGCAAGGCTTTCCCCTTGCGGCAGCGCCACGCCGTGGACTATGTGCTCCCCGGCGTCGCCCTGGTGGGAGATGCCGCGCATACCATCCATCCCCTCGCGGGGCAGGGCATCAACCTGGGTCTGGCCGATGTGCAGGTACTGGCCGAAGAATTGAATACCGCCCTGGGCCGGGGCCTGGATCCGGGGCGGGAGGACGTGCTCGCGCGCTATCAACGGCGCCGAAAGGGCGACAACCTGGCAATGATGGCAGCCATGGATGGGTTCAAGCGCCTCTTCGAGCAGGACACACCGCCCCTGCGCTGGTTGCGGAACACGGGCATGCGTGCCGTCGCCGCGATGCCGCGGGTCAAGCGGCAGATTATTCGTCAGGCCATGGGTGTCAGCTGAAGTTTTCCAGAGGAGCTGCGTTGAGTTTTACGGGACCGCAGCTAGAATACGTTTTTTCTATTCAGGGGTAGGTCAATGAGTCAGGTTCTTCCAGAGTTGCGGTTCGCCCGCAGTCACGAGTGGGCACGGGTGGAAGACGACGGCACCGTGACCGTCGGTATCAGCGATCACGCCCAGGAAGCTCTCGGGGACGTGGTTTTCGTAGAGCTCCCCGAAGAGGGCGCCGAACTTGCTGCCGGTGACGAAGCGGGTGTAGTGGAGTCCGTAAAAGCGGCTTCAGACATTTATGCGCCCATCACGGGCACCGTGGTCGCGGTCAACAGCGCCCTGGAAGATGCGCCGGAAACAGTGAACGGCGATGCTTACCACGATGGCTGGTTTTTTCGCCTCCAACCCCAGGATCTGGAAGAAGTGCAGACCCTGCTGATGGATGCGGAGGCCTACAAGTCCCACTGCGCTGACGAAGACTAGCGCTTCCTGAAGCCCCGGACGCTTCGTTACCGGCGGAGGCTGATCCGGGGCCAGCCGCGCTCTGCGGCAATGGCTGTCAGGGTGGGGTCTCCATCTACAACCACGGGGTTATCTATCACCTCGAGCAAAGGCAGATCGTTGTGGGAGTCGCTGTAGAAGCAGGCGCCTTCCAGCGTTTCCCCGTTCCTGTTTAACCACTCTTTGAGACGCTTCACCTTGCCCTCCCGGTAAGTGAGTGTCCCTGTGGGTCTGCCGGTGAGCAGACCCTTCTCAATCTCCACGGCACAGCCCAGCAACTCATCGACGCCCAGTTCTCTGGCGATGGGAGTGGTTACGAACTCATTGGTCGCGGTGATGATGAGGAGGCGATCGCCACGCTGCCGATGCTTTTTAAGGAGCGATGTCGCTGCAGGGAGCATGATGGGCCGGATACATTCCCGGATGAATTTTGTCTGCAGCTCTTTGAGGGCGTCGGGGCTGCGCCCCGCAAGGGGCGCCAGGGCGAAGGCCAGATAGGCCTCGATATCGAGTGCGCCGCGCTGGTAGTCCGCATAGAACTGCTCGTTGCCGGCTCGGAAGGTCTCGGCATCCACCAGACCCTCGGTGCACAGAAACTCCCCCCAGAGATGATCGCTGTCTCCGGCGATGAGCGTGTTGTCGAGATCAAAAATTGCGAGCGTCATGAGAGGTCCTATGATGGCTTGGGGTACAGCCCGGAATGCAGTTCTCAGCCTGCCCGGCACTGCACGGTATGCTGCGCCTGAAAAAGCGCTGAAAGGGTCTGATAAAAAGGCCCGGGCGCAAGGGTAGCTGACCACGCAAAAGCGTCGCAATTCTCAGTTGCACGTATTTGTGGAACAATCAGCGATTCCTTGTCACTCCGGACAGAGTACTCATGATCGATGCGCAGGGCTTTCGGCCCAATGTCGGTATCGTCATCACCAATGATGACGGACGACTTCTATGGGCGCGTCGAGTGGGCGGTCGCGACGCCTGGCAATTTCCCCAGGGCGGTGTCAACGATGGTGAAAAGCCGGAGGAGGCGCTTTATCGTGAGCTGGAAGAAGAGGTGGGTCTGGGCCCGGGGCATGTGGAACTCCTCGGCTGCACCCGGGGCTGGCTGCGCTATCGCCTCCCGAAGCAGTATCAACGAAAAGGCCAGCAGCCTCTTTGCATAGGTCAAAAACAGAAGTGGTATCTCCTTCGCATGCTTGCGCCGGATGAGGCGGTGAGTCTGGCGCACAATGCGAAACCGGAGTTCGACCACTGGCAGTGGGTATCCTACTGGTATCCCCTGAACCAGGTGGTCTATTTCAAGCGTGAGGTGTACCGCCGCGCCTTGAAGGAACTCGCCGTGCCTCTGCTGGGTCGCCTGGCATCCGGCAGGCAGGACTCCTGAACATGCTGGAAGTTCTGCGCAATATCGTCCTGGAGGTCAACGCTGCCGAGTCCCTCGATGAGGTGCTCGGCATCATCGTATCCCGGGTACGCATGGCCATGGGGACGGAGGTCTGCAGCGTTTATATCCGCGGACGCAACGAAAGCCGCTACGTGTTCCGGGCCACGGAAGGGCTCAATGCCTCCCAGGTGGGGCGCCTTTCCCTGGCGCCCGGTGAGGGTCTTGTGGGTCTGGTCGCCGAGCGGGGAGAGCCCGTCAACCTTGAAGATGCCGAGCTCCACCCGAATTTTCAGTTACTGCCCAACATCGGCGAAGAATCCTTCCACGCTTTTTTGGGCGTGCCCATCATTCATCAGCGTGAGGTTCTCGGTGTATTAGTGGTACAGCAGGCGCGCCGCCGCCGCTTTGATGAGGCGGAAGAAGCCTTTCTGGTCACCATGTCGGCGCAACTCTCCGGCGCCATCGCCCACGCCCGGGTTACGGGCGAAGTCCCCGATGAGAGCAGTCCCGAACGCGACAGCACCTACGCCCGCATCAGCGGTGTGCCCGGGGCGCCGGGCATCGCCATTGGCACGGCGGTTGTCATGTCCCCCGTGGCGGATCTCTACGCCGTGCCCCGCCAGTCCAGCGATGACCGCCGCGGAGAGCTTCGCGCTTTCAAGCAGGCCCTGTCCCAGGTGCGCATCGATATTGAGTCCGTGGCGGAAAACCTTCGCGATAAGCTGAGCCCGGAAGATCTCGCTCTCTTTGATGTGTACCTGGGCATTCTTGATGATTCGAGAATCGGTGGCGAAGTGGCGTCGCTCATCAAATCCGGCGTGTGGGCCCAGGGCGCATTGGCGCAGGTCATGATCGAGCACATCCGCCACTTTGAAGCCATGGAGCACAGCTATCTCCGTGAGCGTGCCGTGGATGTGAAGGATCTCGGTGAGCGGGTGCTGGGCTATCTCCAGGCCGATCAACGCGATAATCACGAGTTTCCCGAAAAAACCATTCTCGTGAGTGAAGAACTCACTGCGTCCATGCTTGGGGAGATTCCCCGGGACCGGCTGGTGGGACTGATCTCCGTGCGCGGCTCAAGCAACTCCCACGTGGCCATCCTCGCCCGGGCCATGGGCATCCCCACGGTGATGGGTGCCGTGGATCTACCCTATAAGCGTCTTCGCGATATGTCTGTTGTAGTGGATGGCTACAACGGCAACGTGCACCTCAATCCCACGGCGGCAGGTATTCGGCGTTTCCAGGTGATCGCCGACCAGGACGCCGAGCTCAACAAGGGGCTCGAGAGCCTCCGGGATTTACCCAGCATAACCCTCGATGAGCATCGCCTCCCTCTGTGGGTCAACACGGGGCTCATGGCTGATGTTGCGCGTTCCCTGGAGCGCGGTGCCGAGGGGGTGGGTCTGTATCGCACGGAGGTGCCCTTCCTCATGCGGGAGCGTTTTCCTTCTGAGGAAGAGCAGCGACAGATTTATCGGGAGCAGCTCGAGGCGTTTGCCCCCCGTCCGGTCACCATGCGGACCCTGGATGTGGGCGGCGACAAGGCACTGCCTTATTTTCCCATCGAGGAGGAAAACCCGTTTCTCGGCTGGCGCGGGATACGCGTTACCCTGGATCACCCGGAGATACTCCTCGCCCAGGTGCGAGCCATGCTCAAGGCGAATGAGGGGCTGGGCAACCTGCGCATCATGCTTCCCATGATCAGTAATATTCCCGAGCTGGAGGAGGCTCTGAGCCTTATTCACCGAAGTCACCGGGAGCTCGAGGAAGAGGGCCTGAGCGTTCCCATGCCGCCCATCGGGGTCATGGTTGAGGTGCCTTCGGCGGTCTACCAGGCGCGGGCGCTGGCGCGCCGCGTCGATTTTCTATCCGTGGGCAGTAACGATTTAACCCAGTACCTCCTGGCGGTGGATCGCAACAACGCGCGGGTGTCGGATCTCTATCATGCTTTCCATCCCGCGCTCCTCGAGGCGCTCATTTTGGTCGCCGAGGGTGCCCGCGCCGAGGGCAAACAGGTGAGTATCTGCGGTGAGCTTGCAGGCAATCCCCAGGCGGCGGTGCTTCTTCTGGCCATGGGTTACGACGTGCTGTCCATGAACGTCACCAGCCTGCCCCGGGTGAAGCATGCCGTGCGCTCCATTACCGCCAGCGACGCCCGGGCACTGCTTGCGGAGGTGCGGCAGATGGATAGCGGTCAGGCGGTGGAGGAGCGCCTCAGCGCGTTCTTCCGCGAGCGGGACCTCCAGCAGATGGTTCCGACCCCTATCGACTAGTTCCTCGGTCAGACCTGCAGCGCAAAAACCTCGGTGCCCTGGAGTTCCCCCCGGCTATCAAAGCGCTGCTCCTGAAACTCAAGTTTTCCGTTTGTGTGCTGCCGCAGGGTTGTGCAGCAGCGGGTGCCATAACGGGGTGTGACGATGAACTGGGCGGACAGCTGTCGCGCCATGGCGCCGGAGAGATGCTGTTTTTCCAGCGCCTCGGGGGCTGCGAGACTGCGATCATTGAGACAGGTTCTGAGCACCTCGTGGTCGGGGAGCTGCTTTGCTGCCATAGCATCCTGCAGACGATGACGGGCCCGCTGCACCTTTGGCCAGGGGACGTCCAGGGCCGCATTACTCAAGCCGTAAATGCCCGGTGCCAGGGGTTCGGGCGCTGAAGGCTCATCGCGGTTCCCGTGGAGGTACCAGAGACTGTCACGGTCACCGACCAGAAGATTAAAGCCCTGATAGTCGTTCCGGCGCCCGGCGACCTCGGCGAGGTAGTCACCGGGGGTCTGGGTAGCGGTGAGAAAATCCGTTGTCAGCTCCCCCCGGGTGCGAGGCGCGCCGCCGGCTTCTGCGGCGGGGTCGCGGATGTTAGTGATGGCGGCGAAGCGGCCCCCGCGACTGACGCCCAGCCAGGTGCCCCCCGCCTGAAGGTCTCTGCCGGCAAGAAGCTGTGGTGCATCTTCCCAGTAATGAGCGGCCGCGGCGGGGCGTTCATGGAACTCGTCGCGGTTGGCCGCCAGCAGCAGGGATGCGGTGGGGTGCTGTTGCCAGGCAAAAACGATCAGACACATGAAAAGCTCACTCGCATTATTTGTAGATCGTTCAACGCTGCCCGATAATGGGCGGCGCGCAGTTTTCCCCGGATACGGTATTTTCTCCCCGGAGTTGCTGCGAGCTGTTTGTACCGTTTTTTGCAGCTCCCTGCAGCTTTTTGAAACAGTGTATCGTGTGGGTGATCCTTAGCAGAAATCCTTCTCTGAGCCTTCTTAAGCGTCGTAACCATGCTGACCTATCCCGAAATTGACCCCGTCGCCGTCGCTCTGGGGCCCCTGCAGATTCATTGGTATGGCCTGACGTATCTCGCAGGACTGGCTTTCGCCTGGGGCCTGGCGGCCAAGCGCAGTCGCCGCGCGGATTCGCCCGTCTCCCGGGAGCAGGTGGATGATCTGCTGTTCTATGCCGCTCTGGGCGTGGTTCTCGGGGGACGTATGGGTTACGCGATTTTTTATGGGGGCGAGCGTCTGGCGCAGGATCCCAGCTGGCTACTCCGGGTATGGGAGGGGGGAATGTCCTTTCACGGCGGTATGCTGGGCGTAATCATTGCGACCTTCTGGTATGCCCGCCGACAGACTATCGCCTTTGGTCCTCTGCTGGATTTTGTGGCGCCTCTCGCGCCCTTGGGCCTTGCCCTGGGGCGTCTGGGTAATTTTATCGGGCAGGAGCTTTGGGGACGGGCCGCCGATGTTCCCTGGGCGATGGTGTTTCCCCGGGATCCCCTCCAGATTGCCCGTCACCCCTCGCAACTTTACCAATTTGCCCTGGAGGGCATTCTGCTCTTCGTAATTCTGTTCTGGTTCAGCAGCCGACCGCGACCCACCTGGGCGGTGTCCGGAGTGTTTGCCCTTGGCTATGGACTCCTGCGTTTTGCGGCGGAGTTTTTTCGCGAGCCCGATGCGCACCTGGGCATTCAGGCCTTCGGTTGGATGACCCGCGGGCAGATACTTTGTGTACCGATGATTCTGCTGGGACTTTACATGCTGTGGTTTGCTTTTCTGCGAACCGCCACGCCAGCGTCAAAACGATAGGGGAGCGTTCATGCGCCAGTACCACGACCTGCTGAGGGATATTCTTGAAAACGGCGTCCGCAAGGAGGATCGGACGGGCACCGGCACGCTGTCCGTCTTCGGACGGCAGTTCCGCCATAACCTGGCCGACGGTTTTCCCCTTCTCACCACCAAGAAGGTGCATTTGCGTAGCATCATCAACGAGCTCATCTGGTTTCTCAATGGCGATACCAACGTCGCCTGGCTGCAGGAACACGGTGTGAGTATCTGGAACGAATGGGCCACGGAGACCGGTGATCTGGGCCCCGTGTATGGCAAGCAGTGGCGCGCCTGGCCGACGCAGGATGGCGGCGAGGTCGATCAGATCGAATACGTCCTCGACTGTTTGCGCCATCGTCCGGACAGCCGGCGGATCCTGTTCCATGCCTGGAACGTCGAGTATCTCCCTGATGAGTCCCTGAGCCCCCAGGAAAATGCCCGGGCAGGGCGCATGGCCTTGCCCCCCTGCCACCTCCTGTATCAGTTCTACGTCGCCGAGGGAAAGCTCTCGGCACAGCTGTATATCCGTTCCAGCGACAGCTTTCTGGGCCTGCCCTTCAACATGGCGAGTCTGGCTGTGCTGGTGATGATGCTGGCCCAGCAGGCTGATCTCGAGCCCGGTGAAATTGTTGTGAGCACCGGCGACTCCCACCTGTATCTCAATCACATGGAGCAGGTGCAGGAGCAGCTGTCGCGGGAGCCCCGGCCCTTGCCCACTCTTGCCATCCTGCGTAAACCCGACAGCATCTACGATTACCGTTTTGAGGACTTCGAGTTGAGTGGCTACAATCCCCACCCCGCGATTCCTGCTCCGGTGGCGGTATGAGTGATCTTCCCATCGCCGTGATTGTGGCCGCAGCCGACAATGGGGTGATCGGCCGCAACAATGCGCTCCCCTGGGATGTTCCCGGGGATCTCGCCCATTTCAAGCGCACAACCATGGGAAAACCGATCCTTATGGGGCGCCTCACCTTCGAATCCATCGGCAGGCCGCTCCCCGGGCGCACGAACATCGTTATCAGCCGGGATCCCGGCTACGAAGCCGAGGGCGTGCGCAGCGTGGAGAGTCTCGATGACGCCATTGCGCTTGCAGAAAGTATCGCGCTCATCGATGGCAGCGACGAGCTCATGGTCATCGGTGGTGCCCAGATTTATGCGCTGGCGCTGCCCCGGGCAAGTCGTCTGTACCTCACCCGCGTGCACGCGGAGCCCGCCGGGGATGCTTTTTTGACCGGCATAGACTGGGGCGAGTGGGAGGAGGTGGCGCGGCAGGAGAACGCAGAGGAAGACGGGACCCCGGCGCACACGTTTCTTGAATACACGCGGCGTAAGCCGTGACTTTTGGCAAATTCCCGGGAAAGCGTTACCCGGGGTCAAAAAGGTGTTACCTAACTACACAGATTGGCAGTTACCCAAAAATGGCAACATCAGTTGTTTGAAATCAGCCATTTTATCTGCTTATATCTCCGGCCCGGTCTACGACTAATTCAGTTGGTCCAAGTCCGACATTTGGTCTCAACTGCAATCAAAAAGAACAGTTCACATTTCTCTCGACACAGGAAGCACAATTCCCATGACTAGCTATCGACTGAAGAATGTGCTGCTTGTCGCCGTAGCCTCACTGTCCGCCCTCGTGGGGCTGGCAGCGTCTGCGCAGACAAGCACACTCGACAACATACTCGAGGTCAGTGCCCAGAAAACCACGGCCGCCCGCGAGTCCCAGGCGAAGGTAGATCGTCTTGCAGACGAAACCCGCAATCTGCTCGACGACTACAAAACAGTCATGAAGCAGATCGACGGTCTGCGCGTCTACAACGCCCGTCTCCAACGGCAAATCGACAATCAGCTGCGCCGCATCGCTGACATCGACGATTCCATCGACCAGGTGACAATTATCCAGCGGCAAATGACTCCGCTGGTCATCCGCATGATCGATGGTCTGGAGCAGTTTGTTGAGATGGACGTGCCCTTCAACCTTGAAGAGCGCCGCCAGCGTATCGAATTCCTCAAGACCAATGTCGACCGTTCCGATCTGACCGTTGCTGAGAAGTTCCGCCAGGTGCTGGAGGCTTACAACATCGAGCTGCAGTACGGTCGCGGGTTCGAGACCTACAGCGACACCATTGATCTGGGCAATGGCGCCCGCGATGTGGACTTCCTGCGCATCGGCCGTATCGCTCTGGTTTATCAGTCATCGGACGGCGCTGAAGCCGGCGTGTGGAACAACAACACCCGCAGCTGGGAGCCCCTGGATTCGGGTGAATACTCTGCGGCGATCCGCAAGGGTGTTCGTATCGCCAAGAAGACCGCCACTATCGAACTTCTTAACATGCCCATCGCTGCACCGGAGGCGCAATAATGAAATCGCTTAACAATATGGTTTCCGCCCTCGTTCTGGGTGGTTTGGTCGCGATGAGCAGTTCCGTCATGGCGCAGGATGATGCTGCGGCACCGGCAGCGCCGGAGCCCGATCTCCGCGCTGAAGCCGCTGAGAACCTCAATGAGCTCCTCGAATTCGTCAAACAGGGCCAGGTGACCGAGGCTTCTGAGAACCGCCAGCGTGAGCAGCGTTTTGCTGCTGCCAAAGCGAATCAGGCACAGATGCTGAAGGACGCAGAAGCAGAGCGCGCCCGTGAAGAGCGTCGTTCCGCTGAGCTTGAAGATACCTTTGAAGCAAACGAGCTTCTTATTGCTGACAAGCAGGAGCAGCTCCGTGAGCGTCTGGGTGCCCTGACAGAACTGTTTGGCCACCTCACCGCCGCGTCCGGCGACCTCAAGTCGAACCTCGAGGTGTCTCTGGTTTCCGCACAGTATCCCGATCGCGGCCTGTTCCTTGAGGAACTTATCGACAAGATGAGCACCTCAGACCGTCTGCCGAACATCGAAGAAATCGAGCGTGTCTGGTACGAGATGCTTCGCGAGATCACCGAAACCGGCAAGGTGGTTTCCTTTAACACCGAAGTGGCCACAGCCTCCGGTGAGCGTGCTCCCCGCGACGTAGTGCGCATCGGCGCTTTCAACGTGATCGATACCGAGGGTAACTACCTGGCCTACGACAACGACCACCTCGCGGTACTGCCTCGTCAGCCTTCCGGCAACTACACGTCCTGGGCAGCGGAGCTTGCGAATGCCTCCAGCGGCATGCACCGCTTCGGTATCGACCCCACGGGTCCCACCGGTGGCTCCTTCCTCGCGGCGATCATTGACAGCCCCAATCTGGAAGAGCGCTGGCACCAGGGTGGTTATGTCGGCTATGCGATTACGGCGGTTGGTGCCTTCGCATTCCTTCTGGCGATCTTCCGGGTACTGGTTCTCACCGGTGTAAGCGCCAAAGTGAGCAAGCAGCTCAAGTCTGACAAGGCCAACGACAACAACCCTCTGGGTCGTGTGCTGAAGGTTCACGAAGACAACCCCAGCATGGATCTCGAGACCCTCGAGCTGAAGATGTCCGAAGCGGTTATGCGCGAGACACCGAAACTCGAATCCGGCCTCACCCTGCTCAAGATCATCGCCGCGGTCGCCCCGCTCATGGGTCTCCTCGGAACGGTGACCGGTATGATCATCACCTTCCAGGCCATCACCATCTTTGGTGCGGGCGATCCCAAGGCAATGGCCGGCGGTATCTCCGGTGCCTTGATCACCACGGTTCTTGGTCTGCTGGTTGCGATCCCGACGGTTCTGCTGCACACATTGGTTAATGGTCGCGCCCAGCGCATCATCCATGTGTTGACTGAGCAGGCGACGGGTATTGTTGCTGCGCACTCCGAAGCCAGCTCCAAGTAAGCGGGAGGCTGCTAAGCATGGGAGGCTTCCTGGAAACCATTCTCGCCTTTATGGATAAAGGCGGGAATGTGCTCTGGCTCATCGCGATCCTGGTCTTCGTTATGTGGACCCTGATCTTTGAGCGACTGTGGTTCTTCACCTTTGTATGGCGCAAAGAGGTCTTTGAGACCATCAATGCCTGGGAGTCGCGCTCTGAGCGCAAGTCCTGGAACGCCAAACAAATCCGGTCGCAGTTGCTGTCCGTCAGTCGCGAGGATATTCACGCCAACCTCAATGTGATCACCACGCTTGTTGCCCTGTGCCCCCTTCTCGGGCTGCTGGGCACGGTGACGGGGATGATCGAGGTGTTTAACGTGATGGCCGTGACCGGTGGTGGTGATGCCAAGTCCATGGCGGGCGGTGTCGAGCGGGCCACGATTCCCACTATGGCGGGTATGGTGGCCGCACTCTCGGGGCTATTTGCCAACACTTATATTCAGCGTATTGCCGATCGCGAGCAGGAATTGCTCGAGGACCAGCTGACGTCTGATCACTGATTCGCGAACCACTGATTCTCGGGTCACTGACCCGTAGCAACAGGTACGAACAGGTATTTAATACATGCGCAAACTTGTTAAAAAGCAGGAAGACGAAGGAGCTGAGATCGACCTCACGCCCATGTTGGACGTGGTGTTTATCATGCTCATCTTCTTTATCGTGGTCGCTTCGTTTATCAAGGAAGCGGGTATCGAGATCAATCGTCCCGATAACACCAACTCGGATCCTTCGGACGCCACGAGTATTCTCGTGCGCATTCAATCTGATGACCAAATCTGGATGGAAAACCGTCGGGTAGATGCGCGCGCCGTGCGGGCGAATATCCAGCGGCTACTGGCTGCGGATCCCGAGCAGGCCGTAAGCATCAAGGTCGACAAGGGCGCGAAAGCCAACACCGTCGTCGAAGTCGCCGATTCGGCGCGAGAGGCGGGGGCCGGAGCGATCAACTGGGCTAGCGGGGAGCGTAAGTAATATGAGCTTGCAAGAAAGCGCTGCCAAACGAAAAGCCGCGGACGGCGAAGCGGGTCAGATCGACCTGACCCCAATGCTCGACGTGGTTTTTATCATGTTGATCTTCTTTATCGTGACTTCTTCTTTTGTAAAAGAGCCGGGCATCGAGATTTTCAAGCCCCAGGCTGCTACGACCATTGCCTGTGACCGCGGCACGATCATTTTTGCGGTTGATGACAAGGGCGATATCTACTACAACAAGAACAAGGTGCCCATGGAGCGTGCCTCCCAATTGGTTGAGATCGCCAAGAAGGAAGCCCCCCAGGCAAACATGGTGATTCAGGTAGATCAGGACACGCCGGCCTACGTGGTCGAGGACCTGTACGACGCGGTCCGTGACCAGTTGACGTCGCCGCCCTGTATCTCAACGGATGACGAGGCGTAATCGTTATGGGAAATTCATTTGTTCGTGCGTTTATAGGTGCCATTGTCGCCATACCCGTGGCCTTTGGTCTCTTCTTTCTTATGCAGAGCCTCATTGACAAAGATTACGAACAGGAAGACACAAAAGGCCGCAAGATCGCCGATATCGTTGTTCCAGAGCGTGAAATTGAAGTCAACACCAAGGAACTAAAGCCCGAGAAGGTTGAAGACCCCGAGGAGCCACCCCCGGAACTGGAGCCCCTCGAGATCGACTTTGATACGGACATGGATGTCGCAAACATCGCACCAAATGCCGGTGTTGATGTCCAGATCAGCAGCAGCGGTATGTCCTCCGGTGACGGTGAATACCTTCCCATCGTAAAAGTGGCGCCGATCTATCCCCGGCGCGCACAGACGCGTGGTATCACGGGTTACTGCATTGTGGAGTACACGGTCACCAAGAGTGGATCGATTCGTGATCCCCTGCCGGTTGACTGCGCACCGTCCGGTGTTTTTGAGCGTGCATCGGTAAAAGCTGCCGAGAAGTTTAAGTACAAGCCTCGCGTGGTAGACGGCGAAGCAATTGAGGTGGCCGGGGTACAGAACAAGTTCACCTACGAACTTGAGCAGTAAGACTTGAGAGATTAAAAGGCGCTCCGGCACACCCGGAGCCCGGTTAGCGTAAACAAGCGAAGGCAAGGTTATGAATTTCACAAAACGCGCGATGAATGTTGGCGTCAGAAGTTTTCTGCTGGCACTGCCCGTAGTTGCCGCACAGATTGTGGTTTCCCAGACGGCCCTTGGGCCCGTTGTGAGCGGTATTGCCGAAGCCCAGGCGCAAGATGCGCAACCGAAGCAGGAGCAGGAAACTCGTCGTACGCCTGCCTTGAGAAACAAGGTCTACGAGAAGCTTGCGGAAGCGCAGGCCGCGGCCGAAGCCAAGGACCTGGCTACGGCCGCCAGCGTGCTGGACGCGATGTTGGCCGGTCGCCGCGACAATGAACTCAACAGCTACGAGCTGGCGAATGTCTACAACCTTTACGCCTTTATTCACTACTCCAACGAAGATTACACCTCGGCGCTCCAATCCTACGAGAACGTGATCAAGCAGCCGGACATCCCTCTGGCCATGGAGATCAATACCCGATTCACCGTAGCGCAGCTGTACTTTGTTCAGGAGCGTTGGGAACAGGGCATTGATGCACTGCAGAAGTGGTTCCAGATGACGGACACCCCCAACGCTACCGCCTATGTCTTGCTGGCTCAGGGTTACTACCAACTCAAGGACTACAACGAAGCGCTCAAGAACATCAATATCGCCATTGATGACTTTGATTCCAAGGGCAAGATTCCCAAGGAGCAGTGGTACAACCTCCAGCGTTTTCTCTACGCCGAGCTGAATATGGTTGATGAGGCGACGGGAACCCTCCGGCAACTCATTACTTTTTATCCCAAGAAGCAGTACTGGGTGCAGCTCAGCTTTATGTATTCCGAGCAAAACAAGGAAGCCCGTCAGCTGGGTGCCATGGAAACCGCCTACGTCCAGGACATGCTGGAAAAGGACGGCGAATATCGCAACATGGCGTCGCTATTCCTGAACGCCGAGGTGCCTTACAAAGCGGCGGTGGTATTAAAGGAAGGACTCGCCGAAGACATTGTTCAGGACAACTCCAAGAACTGGGAGTTGCTGGCCGGAGCCCTGCGTCAGGCGCAGGAAGTGGCCGATGCGATTCCCGCGATGGAAAAAGCGGCATCCATGTCTGATGATGGGGATCTGTATGCCCGTCTTGGCAACATCTATCTGGATGCAGACCAGAATGAAAAGGCCATAGAGGCGATCACCAAGGGTCTGGATCGCGGTGGTGTTAAGCGCCCCGACAACGCACGGCTGGTTCTGGGCATGGCCTACTTCAATACTGATCAATACGCCAAGGCACGGGACGCCTTCCGCGCGGCGGGTCGTGATGAGCGCTCCAAGAAGTACGCCGATCAGTGGATTAAGTACATGAACTCCGAACTGGAGCGTCAGAAGAGCCTGGCTGCTGACGCAGACTAAAGCATCGCGGCAGAGTTTTTAGAAACCCACCTTTCACGGTGGGTTTTTTGTTTCCAGCACCCAAAAACCCCACACAGACTTCCACAAAACGCCGTGACAGCGCGCGGCCGCCAGTTGTCAGGAAGCGCGCCCCCGAGTTCTTGCGGGGTTGCCGAGGCTCACCTAGACTGGGTCGCCCGATAACGCTAATAACTGCACGTGGGTCTTATGAGTGACAGCTTGAGTCGCGCCACGCCGCGCCGCTTCAAAGTTCCGGATAACCGCTTGCACAGGACCAAGCACTACCTCGATGCCGGTCTGTGGGGTACTCAGACCCTGCATGGACTTCTTGCAAACAACGCGCGTAGCCACCCGGATCGCGAAGCGGTGGTGGATCAGCCGGATAAAGCGTCGCTCATGGGGGTTTCTCCCCGACGTCTCACCCTTCGTCAACTCGATGAGGCGAGCTCCGCCTGTGCCCTGGCGTTACAGGCTCGCGGAATCACTCCCGGCGATGCGGTGATACTTCAACTCCCGAACACCTCAGAATTGATTGTGCTGTATTACGCCCTCAACAAGCTTGGCGCAGTGATATCGCCTATTGCCGTTCAGTACGCCGCCCATGAGATTTCGCATTTTGCCGCCGAGCTGCATCCCGCAGCGTTTATCACCGTGGGCGAGTTGCGCGGCGCTGATCTTGCGGCACAGGCGCGCGAGGTGCTGTCGGATACGCCTGTGATCGATGTTCTCGCGGATCTTGATGTGTTTGCCGGGGTGGGTGGGAGCAGTGAGTCAACGCCAGAGTGGGCCAATGATCCCAACGCTATCCTGACCATCGCCTGGACCTCAGGGACCACGGGCACGCCCAAGGGCGTTCCCCGCAGTCACAATATGTGGATCGCCCAGGGTAGGATCACCGCCCACGCCGCCGAGTATCGCGATGGCGAGCGCTTACTGTCGCCCTTTCCCATGATCAATATGGCGGCCCTGGGGGGATTCCTGTTCCCTTCGGCGCTGTGCAACTGCACCCTGGTGCTTCACCACCCCCTGGACATCCCCCTTTATCTGCAGCAGTTGCAGGAGGAGTCCATTAACTTCACCCTGGCGCCACCACCGCTGCTCAATCGCCTCGCGCAGCAAGCCGAGATGTGGAATCAGTTCGACTTTTCTGCCCTGCGGGTCATTGGTTCGGGCTCTGTGCCCCTGTCACCCGCTATGATTGAGGTCTTTGAGAGCGACTTCGGAAAGCCCATCATCAACTTTTACGGCTCCAACGAGGGGATCGGGCTTATCGCGACACCCGCTAATTCCCCTTCCCCAGCGGATCGCGCGCAGCTCTTTCCCCGGCTGGGGGCGCCGGGTATGAGCTTTGAAAGCTTTGCGCCCGATGCCATGCTCACACGTATCGATGATGTAGAGACCGGAGCGACCGTCACCGAAGCCGGGGTTCCCGGTGAACTGGTCGTTGATGGCCCCGGGGTATTTGACGGCTATCTGAATCACGATGGTGATGGGGTGTTTACCGCCGACGGGTTTTTTAGAAGTGGGGATCTCGTAGAGATCTGCCCTGACAAACCCAGTCACTACCGCATCGTTGGTCGTTGCAAAGATATTATTAATCGCGGTGGCACGAAGCTTTCGCCCAGCGAAATCGATAGTTTGCTGGAGAGCATGCCCGGCTTGGCAGAAGCCGCTGTTTGCGCCTACGCCGACGACGATCTGGGGGAGCGGATCTGCGCCTGCCTTGTAATCTTGGAGGATAGTGAGGCGCCTACCCTGGATGCCTTGCGGGATTTTCTCCGCGATAAGGGCCTGGCTCGCTTTAAACTGCCCGAGCGCCTGGAAGTGTTTTCCTCCCTGCCCCGCAACCCCCTGGGGAAGGTCCTGCGCAATGCCCTTCGCGAGCAGGTGGAAAAGCGCTAAAGACGATAGGCTGTTAACGGGCAGCCGGTCGGGTGGGGAGGGCAGCTACGGCAGCGCCGCCCTGCCTTGCAAACAACAAGACAGGAAGGTTCACGAGTTGATAATTTCAGGAGTAAGACCATGACTGCGGTGTACTTGTTAGGCGGCGCCCAAACGGATTTTGCGCGGAACTGGAACCGCGAAGGCCTGGATATCTACGCCATGTTCCGTGAAGTCATGGAGGCGGCGGTGAAGGATGCGGCCATTGATCCGGCGCGCATCGAAGTGGGACATGTGGGTAACTTCGTGGCCGATCTCTTCTGCGGCCAGGGACTGATGGGAGGCTTCTTTGCCCATGTGTTTCCCGAGTTAAACGGCATACCCACCTCGCGCCATGAGGCGGCCTGTGCCTCGGGCTCCATTGCCATGTTGTCCGCCATGCGTGACATAGAAGCGGGACACTATGACGTGGCCTGTGTTCTGGGTATCGAACTCATGCGTAACGTAGACGGAAAAACCGGTGCTGAACATCTGGGTGCTGCGGTGTGGCATGGCGAAGAGGCCACTGACTGCGATTATCCCTGGCCTTTTCTTTTTGATCGCATCAGCGAGGAGTACGAAAAGCGCCACGGACTCAAGCATGAACACCTGGCGCGCATCGCGGAGATCAATTTTGGAAACGCGCAGCGAAATCCAAACGCCCAATCCCGGGACTGGCAGTTCCCCTCGGGTTGTTTCGGTGAGGATGACAAGCTCAACCCCGTGATTGAAGGTCGGGTCCGTAAACTGGATTGCGGACAGATCACTGACGGCGCTGCCTGCGTGATTCTTGTGAGTGAACGTGTTGCCCGGGAGCATGCGCAGAAACAGGGCGTCGCCCTTGGGGATGTTCCCCGGATCAAGGGCTGGGGCCATCGCTCGGCACCCCTGCTGTTGGAGCAGAAGCTTGCCCTCAGTGAGGGGCAGCCTCTGCTGTTTCCCCACGCGGCAGATACCATCACGGACGCCCTGCGCCGTGCCAATGTCTCTCAGATCACAGCGCTGGACGGCCTCGAAACCCACGATTGTTTTACTATCACCGAGTACATGGCCTTGGATCATTGCGGGCTTACAGCACCCGGTGAGTCCTGGAAGGCGGTGGAAGACGGCACCATCGCGGCGGACGGCAGTTTTCCGGTCAATGCCAGCGGTGGGCTGATCGGACTGGGGCATCCCGTCGGGGCGACGGGGGTACGCATGGCCCTGGACTGCGCGCGGCAGGTAACGGGCAAAGCCGGCGCCGCTCAGATTGCCGGCGCCGAAAACATGATCACCTTTAACCTTGGCGGCAGTACCACCACCTGCGCGAGCCTGGTGGTGGGTGTAGGTGGGGTATGAGGCGGGGTAGGAGACTAAGGCCTATTTAAAGCTGAGCCCCGTGTCCGCTGCCAGCCAGGCAAACACGGCGAAAGCGGCGACGTTCTGATCCAGGTCGTGGGGATTTATCTTGTCCAGGGTGTCATCCGGGGTGTGATGGAGGTCGAAGTAGTCGCGGCCATCCTGATTCAGTCGAAGGGAGGGCATACCCGCCCGCACCAGGGGTGTCAGGTCAGGACCGGCGCCCGGCGAGTCGCTGCTCCCAGGCGCAACGCCGATGGGTGCCAATAGCTCCGCCATTTTGTCCACCAGGGGCTGGGCTTCTGCACTGACCCGGGAATTGAGCTGCCAGATTTTACCCGCACCAAAGTCGCTCTCGGTGCCTATGATCTGCTTGTCGAGATCCTTTTTGTGGCGTTCGAGGTAGGCAAAGCCCCCCAGCAAACCCACTTCCTCAGCGCCCCAGAAAATCAGACGAATGCTTCGCTTGGGACGCTTTCCGCTATCAAGGATAAGTTTGGCGGCGGCTGTTGCGATGCCAATGCCCGCACCATCGTCAATAGCGCCGGTGCCGAGATCCCAGCTATCGAGGTGGCCGCCGATAATCACGACCTCATCCGGGTGCTCCGTGCCGCGGATATCCACGATGACATTGCCCGTCTCGCTCTCGCCGGTGAATATCGGCTGAACGTTCAAGCGTACGCGCATGGTCTCGCCCCGGGCATGAATGCGTTCGAGCTGATCCGCGTCGGGGTTGGACAGCGCCGCAGCGGGAATCTTCCCGATCTCAGGATCGTACCGCATGGAGCCCGTGTGGGGCATGCGGTGGGAATCTGTGCCGATGGAGCGGATGAGAATTGCCACGGCACCCTTGCTGGCGGCAATGCTTGCGCCGGAGCGCCGGAGGCGGCCGTGAAAACCGTAGGACGATCCATCCTGGGTTTTCTGCATGGCATGGGAAACAAAGGCAATCTTGCCCTCGAGACTTCCCGGGGCCGCGGCCTCAAGGTCTGCGAGCGTAGCAAAAAACGCCACATCCGCTTCGATGCCCGAGTCCGGCGTGGCTACGGATCCGCCGAGCGTCGTAAAGGACAGGGGCTGCGGGTAGGGGTCGATGAGCTCTGCGCTCTCTGCGCCCCGCTCCCAGCCCTCGATGGTGAAAGGCTCAACACGTACGCCGTCAAAACCCAGAGATTCCAACTTGGCAACAGCCCAGTCACGGGCGCGGGCTTCCGCGGCGGTACCCGCGAGTCGGGGACCCACTTCCGTGGTGAGCGACTCGACGATTTCATAGGCCATGGACCCCTGCATTGCCGTGTCCCGCAGCATTTTTGCGTGTTCGATGCTGCCTTCACTAAGCATCAGCTCCTGGTCCTGGCCCCAGGCCGTGGGTGTGAGGGCCATGCCCGATAGCATCAGGCAGAGCGCTGCCTTGAATGAATGTACCGTTACTCTGTTCATGAATTGATTCCTGATTAGCTCAGCGTTCAGTGTGCCATAGCCGCTGCTGTGGGAAAAAAGCCCTGGGGTCTAAATGAAGGTGGCTTAAGTCGCTGCCTGGGCTCCGCGAATGCCGATACGTACGACGCCCGTGGCATGAACCCGGGGTTCGCCGTTTGGGTTGAACACCGTGGCCTCGGCAAAGAGGTTTTTACCGATGCGACTGGTGGCGCGGGCGGTGACATAAAAACCGTCTTTTTCCACGGGCAGCGTCAGATCGATCTGTAGATTGCGCGTGGCGAAGTAGCCCATCTCGGCAAAGGGCAATCCCGTGAGGCCCAAAACAATATCAATAACGCCGGAAGTCACCGCGCCGTTGACGAAGTCCTGACCAATGCCCCCCAGATGATAGGACTCGATGGTGCGGACATCACCCCGGGGCTTCTCCGGATCCGAGAGGTCTACAACCAGACCCAGGCGGCGGACAAACTCCATTTCGTTGAACAATGCTTCTACGCCCTGCCAGTTACCCTCCCTGACAAGCTCTCCCATTGATGTCGACATCGTTATCCCTGTGTGTTGTGCGTGCTTTGCGCCGCACCATTAAAAAAGCCCCGTTTCCGGGGCTTCTGATTCCGTCCCTGAGAACGGAATTGGATGTTCGTAGTACTGTCAGACAGCAACCACGTCCTCTGCTTGGGGGCCTTTTTGACCGTCCGTGACCGTGAATTCCACTTTCTGACCATCTGTCAGCGTTTTAAACCCATCGCCCTTGATAGCACTGAAGTGAACGAAAACGTCTGGGCCGCCTTCACGCTCGATGAAGCCAAAGCCTTTGGATTCGTTAAACCACTTTACGGTACCGGTTACTGTCGACATACTTTTTTACCTTTAATTTCGCCGCCGCCTTATTTGTCTGCCGCGCGTTTTACGCCTTGGAGATCACTGTGGGCTAAGCGGTTTCTAGAGTACTTACACCGGATAACGACGTTACCTACTCTCTCAACCTTAAGCGCTTGCAGATGGTGCGGGTCTGAATGACCCACAGCCAGATGCCGACAGAGGAATGTGTCCCCGGCCTGCAATGGTGTAGGAAATAGAGAAACGCAGAGCCTGCGAGGGCCGTCGGTAAGATTTCGTGTTCAACAACGTGTGTACTTTTCGTTCTTGTGTCGGTGTCCGGATAAACCTGCTGCTCAAGGCAGCCACTCAAGTGTAGCACTACCCGGTACTTTGCGCTCGCGGCAATATGACAGGAAAACTCCGGCAGTAACGCTTATTTTACGGGCAGTATTTTCATCATATTGGTGCCCCCCGCGGTACCCACAACCTCCCCCCGGGTCATGAGCAGGGCGTCTCCCTTGGAGAGAAGGTCGTTGTCGCGCAGATATTCAATGGCACGAAGCTCGATGTCCTCCTTTTCGAAGGAAACCGCATCAAAGTAAAGAGGAATGACGCCCCGGCACAGACTGAGCTTTGAGAGCGTGCTGGGTTTATCGGACAGGGCAAAGATAGGCAGGCCGGAGCTGAGGCGCGACATCAGTAACGGCGTTGTGCCCGATTCCGTCAGGCAGGCAATACCACGGACATTGCTGTAGTGGTTAGCGGCATAAATCGCCGACATGGCGATGGTTTCCTGGGCGCTTTCAAACTGGCGTTCCAGGCGGTAGCGGGAGGTCCGTGCCACCGGGTGTCGCTCCGCTCCGAGAGCCGCATCCGCCATGGCTTTTACCACTTCCACGGGGTATTCGCCCACGGCGGTCTCGGCCGAGAGCATCACCGCGTCGGTGCCGTCGAGCACCGCATTGGCGACATCAAAGACCTCGGCGCGGGTCGGCATGGAGCTGCTGATCATGGACTCCATCATCTGTGTGGCGGTGATCACCAAACGGTCCCGGCGTCGCGCCCGGGAGATGAGGTCCTTCTGGATACCAATAAGTTCCGCATCACCGACCTCAACACCCAGGTCCCCCCGGGCCACCATGACACCGTCCGATGCGCCAAGAATGCCGTTGAGGATATCCTCGTCGGCCACCACTTCAGCGCGCTCGATCTTTGCAATTACGGCGACGGACAGATTTTGCGCTGCCAGCAATGCCTTGGCGTGCTCGATGTCCTCGAGACTGGAAACAAAGGAGATGGCAACGTAATCCGGTCCGATGCGGCCGAGTCCAGCGATATCGTCGATATCCTTTTCCGTGAGAGCGGGCGCGGCGATGCCACCCCCCAGCCGGTTAATACCTTTTTTCGATCCCAGTTTTCCGCCCACGGTCACCGTGCAGTCCACAGCGGCCTCTTCCACGTCATCGACGCGCAGGCGGATACGGCCGTCGTCCAGCAAGAGAACGTCGCCCTGCTCCAGACTGTCGAGCATGGGCAGATAGCTGAAGCTGACGCCGCGCTGGTCACCATCATCTTCACCAAGATGACTGTCCAGGCGGAAGCGGTCACCCACGCTGAGTTTAATGCTCCCCGCGCTGAAGCTGCTGATGCGAATCTTCGGGCCCTGGAGATCTGCCAGTATGCCCACGTAACGGCCATGCACGGCGGACTGCTTGCGGATACGATCGGCGACCGCAGCGTGCTGGTCCACGCTGCCGTGGCTGAAGTTAAGACGGAACACGTCAACCCCCGCCTCCAGTAAGCGGCCTATGGCGTCGGCGCTTTCGCTGGCGGGGCCGATGGTGGCTACGATTTTGGTGCGTCGATTGACCTTGGTACTCACGTGATGTTCTGACCTGTTCTCATTTGTAGGGCTTTGCGTTGTTTGCTCGGCAGTCCCTGCACAACCAGCGCGTAGGAGCTGTCGATCATGCGCTCGATCTCGCTGCGGGGAATGCTGCCATCGAGAAGCACCGTGTTCCAGTGGCGCTTGTTCATGTGATAGCCCGGGAGCACGGCGTCAAAAATGTCCCGGAGCATCATCGCCTCGTCGGGATCGCACTTGAGGTTGGTGCGCGCCACCCCGTTTTCGGTGCCCAAGGTGGCAAACATTTTATCCATCACCTTGAAGACAGCGACGCCGGGACCAAAGGGATAATCTTCCCAGCACTCCGGACGGTCCAGCAAATAATGACGCGCTTCATCGTAGTTCAAAGCGCCCGCCCCCGACAGTTCAAAACTTCAGATTTCTGACAATTCTGCCGAGTGATCAGGCTGAGTCTCCCTTATCTTGTGGCGAGCTGAAAAATATTCCGAACAGCCTAGGGTGATGTCCGGGCGGAGAACTTCAGGCTGAGCGCACGACTGCGGTCGGGGAAATCGCTGAACACCCCGTCCACCTGCAAATCCTGAAAAAACAGGCGATGAAGCTCGGAAAAGCTCTCGATCCCCGGGGGCAACTGGTCCGCCCGGAAGGTGTAGGGGTGAACGAGCAGACCCCGCTCCTGCGCACGTTTCGCCAGATCCGTCAGTTGCGGCACTCCGCGATCGTCGACACCGGTATAAAGCTGCATGAGCCAGGGACCGATGCCATCCGCGTATTGGGCTACCGCATCGAGCCCCTCGTCGCTGCGCAGCTTGTCGAAATCGACGAGCCCAGTCTCATCCCAGGCGTTTTCAGCGATGAGCTGAATCAGCGGTAGTACCGTTTTGTGTTCATACTTCAGCTGACGCAGGGCCTCGGGCTCAAAGCTCTGGAGAAACACCAGGTCCCGGCGCTCTGCCCAGCCGCTATCCTGAAGAACCTTCAGGACCGCTGCAGGCAGGTCGTGGCCTTCGCGATGATGAAAGGCGCTGCCCTTCATTTCGACATAGATCCCCGCGCAGTGATCGCTGCTGCGGTTCAGTCCGTCAATGAGGGCAATTTCCTCGGCCAGGGTGGGCACCCCCGACAGGCCCTCCATGGCGGGAAAGCGCTCGGGGAACACCGCCTTACCGTCTGCGCCCCGTCGTTCATGGGCGCGAAGTTGGCGAATCTCCGCCAGGGTAAAGTCGATGGCATAAAAACGGCCATCTTCCCGGGCGCGATCCGGAAATACCGTGGCCACGTTGGTCGTGGAGTCCAGGTGAATATCGTGGAGCACGATGGGCACGCCGTCGGCGGTCAGCACCACATCCTGCTCGATAAAGTCCGCTTTCAGGGCATGGGCCATGGCCTTGGCGGGCAGGGTGTGCTCGGGAAGATAGGCACTGGCGCCGCGGTGGGCGATGATAATCGGGCGTTCAGTTGTCATTGAGCACCCTCCCAAGCCGATGACGGTTAGCAGACAAAGCGACCCCAGGAAACCGAGAGACCGCGGGCGGGTGTTTTCTGTGCGCCCCACGGTCAGGTCGAAAAGCCGCCCCTGGGTCCCTGCCGGTACTTAGTTTTTGACCTGCATCTTGATGGTCTTTTCCGTCGCTGAATTGTAGGGAGGCAGCATGCCTCCCAGCTTGCCGATATTGAAGCGCGACTGGCGGTAAACGGACTTGGCATGGCTGAAGGTTTTGAAGCCGTCATGGCCATGATAGGAGCCCATACCGCTGGGTCCGACGCCACCAAAGGGCAGCTCTTCCTGCATGATATGCATGATGACGTCATTCACCGTGACACCGCCGGAGGTGGTGCGCTTGAGTACCGCTTCTTCTTCGTCTTTGTTCTTGCCGAAGTAGTAAGCACCCAGGGGCCGTGGATGGGCGTTGACGTAGTCGATGGTCTCGGAGAACTCCTTGTAGGTGCGGATCGGCAGAAGCGGGCCGAAGATTTCTTCTTCCATCACTTTGCTGCCTTCCGGGGGATTTACCACCAGGGTCGGGGGAATCTTGAAGGTCCCGTTCTGGGTGGAAAAGTCCTCGTTGGCGGGGTTGATGGGCGTGGCGGTGACGCCGCGCTCTGCCGCATCCGCCAGATAGCTGTTCAGACGCTGAAAATGACGCTCGTTAACGATGGAAGTGTACTCGGGGTTATCGAGGAGCTTGGGATACATTTCCTCGGTCACGGCCTTGAGAGTCTCCACCACCTCGCTCAAACGCTCTTCGGGCACCATGAGGTAATCCGGTGCCAGACAGATCTGCCCGGCGTTCAGCGTTTTGCCCAGCATGATGCGCTGGGCGGCCATCTTGAGGTCTACGTCCCGGGAGATAATCACCGGTGACTTGCCTCCGAGCTCCAGGGTAACGGGAACCAGATTTCGGGCGGCGGCGGCCATGATGTGTCGGGCGATGCTGGTGGCGCCGGTGAAAATCATGTGGTCGAAGGGGAGTCCGGAGAATGCCTGACCGACTTCCGGGCCTCCGGTGAAAATCGCGACTTCTTTTTCGTCCCAGGCCTCGGCAACCATTTCCGCCATGACTTCCGAGGTGGCCGGGGTAAATTCTGAAGGCTTGATCATGGCCCGGTTGCCTGCCGCCAAAATGCCTGCCAGGGGGCCAAAGGTCAGGTTGACGGGAAAGTTCCAGGGAGAAATCACGCCGACAACGCCCAGGGGTTGATACTCAATGGAGGAGCGACCGCCCAGAAGATTGAGAGGAAACATCGTGGGGCGCTTTTCCGGGCGCATCCACTTCTCGAGGCGCTTCATGCAGTGCTTCATGGGTGTGATCGACGCGGCGACGTCGGTCAGGAGGGTCACTTCCCGGGGACGACAGCTGAAATCCGTATTCAGGGCGTCGATCATTTTGTCCTGATATTTAACGCACACATCGATACCGCGTTGGAGGCGATCGCGGCGAGTAGCGGCACTGACGCTACCCTCGGAAATGTAGTCGCTGCGCTGCGCCTCAAGGGTGCTCTGCATGAGCATTTCGGCATCGGCAACATTTGTCGCAGTTTGCGGTGCGTTCATGGTTATTCTCCATTAATCGTTATAAGTTGTAGTGCGCTAGTATAGTCGGATTGCGCGTTTTCTGACCAATTCCTTGCTATGCGCACAGCGCGATGCTAGAAAGCGCCGATGTCTGATCGTAGTCCCCAGGATACCCGCACGCCGTCGCCTCCTTTTGGCTATTCGAGGGTCTGTACCCTCAGTCCCGACGAGCAGCTGGCGGCCGTAGCGAAGTTTCACGCGCACCAGATACGCCCCAATCGCATCGCCTATCGTCTTGGTGTGGACATCGCCGTGGTGGAGGCACTCATCGCCGGGGAGCTCGAACCGGAGCGTTTTGCAGCTGCCGTGGCGTCCAACCGCAAGCAGCGCTATCGGGATCGCATGCGTGACTCCACAGAGCGGCGCGGCACGGGGCGCTACGAACTGCAGCAGCAGATAGAAAAGGATTTTCAGCACGAACTGGCCATCTCGGCGCCGCCGGGATCGTGAGCCCAAACCGATAACCCACGGAGAGATCTATGAATTTGTCGCGAGCAATGCTCCCTGTTCTGACCCTGACAGTTGCCCTGTGTGGCAGCTCATCGGGCTTCGCTGCCCATCACGAAGAGCCGGACAGCGACGGAGTGGACATACCGGCGCTCCTCCATGCAGAAAGCACCGGGTCCGTGCGCATTGATGGAAAGACCATTGAATACACCGCCACCGCCGGCACCCTCGAGATGAAGGATGACGACGGTAAGGCCATTGCTCACTTTGGCTATACCGCCTACGTCCGCAAAGGCGGTGATAAAAAGACGCGTCCCATCATGTTCGCCTATAACGGTGGCCCCGGTTCTGCATCCATGTGGCTTCACATGGGTATTCTCGGCCCCCAGCGCACCCAGGTAGACGATCTTGAATTCAACACCCGGGGGCCCTTCCTGCGCGTGAACAACGAGTTTTCTGTGCTCGACAAGGCGGATCTGGTCATGATTGATCCCGTGGGCACGGGGTTCTCTCGCCCCGTCGGCGACGCCAAGGGGGAAGACTTCTGGGGCGTGGATAACGACATCGAGTCCGTTTCCAATTTCATCGCCCGCTACGTATCCGATAACGGTCGATGGCAGTCACCGAAGTATCTTCTGGGTGAGAGCTACGGTGGCGTTCGCTCCGGCGGTGTGGCCTACACCCTGCTGACCCGTCACAGCATGGCACTGAACGGTGTCATTCTGGTGTCGCCTTATATGGATTTTATTGCGGGTAATGCCTACACGGAAAACGATCTGCCCTTCGTTAATTACTTCAGCACCTATGCCGCGGCCGCCTGGTTCCACGAGGCTATCGACGAGCGCCCGGACGACCTCATGGCGTTTATCGCTGAGGCGGATGAGTTTGCCCGCGGTGACTACGCCACGCTGCTCCTCAAGGGGCACAGCGCCACGGCGGAAGAGCGTAACGCTGTCCTGGCTGAGATGGAGCGTTTTACGGGCATCAGTGCCGAGTACTGGGATCGCGCGAATCTTCGTATCAATGAACAGCGCTTTGCCAAGGAGCTCCTCCGGGACCGGCGCAAGACCGTGGGCCGTATTGATGCCCGTTTTATGGGGGATGGCATCGAGCACAATGCCGAGAGCTTCCGCTACGACCCCTTCTTCCCCTCCGTGGGCCCCGCATTCCTGGCCACCTTTAACGACTACTACCGCGAGGTCCTGGGGGTGAAAACCGATCGACGCTATGTGGGGTCAGCCGGCCTCTATCGCGATTGGGATCAGGCGCACAAACGGCCCGGTGGGGGCGAGGCTCCCGTGCCCAATACTGCGGTGGATCTGGCCCATGCCATGACCCAGAACCCCCACATGCGGGTGCTGGTGCAGCAGGGTCTTTACGACCTGGCGACGCCTTACGGCGCCACCAAGTACTTCATGGATCACATCAATCTGCCTCCGGCGCTGCGCGAAAACCTCAGCCTGGAACTCTATGAGGCGGGCCACATGATGTATCTGCATCCCGCATCCATGAGCAAGTTCCGCAAGGATCTGGCAGCTTTCATTACCGAGTGATCAAGCCCGGGGCCGTTTAGCCCTCGCAGATTTTCCGAAATCCCGCGGCGGTGAAGGGAATCATGTGATCGTAGGCGGCCCGGAAGTCGGCGCTGTGGCACTGTCCCCGGGACAGCTTGTCGATACGGCCGGTATTGGCGAGGGTCAGTGTCAAAGCCCCGGACAGGTTGTGATAGCACCAGTAAATGTCCGCTTCACTGGCTTTGGGCAGGGCTTTTTTCAACGCTTTGATGAATTCCTGAACCAGCTCGTCAAACAGTGATGACATCATACGGGGCCCCCAGTAGGGGGAATTGTTGATGTAGGCGATGAGGGCGAGATAGTGGCGCCAGCCTTCGTCGCCGGTCTCCTGGGCGATCTCCAGAGGCCGGAGGAAAGCTTCGATAATCTGCTCCACACTGGGCCCCTTCGCGCCCGATGATTCCTGACAGGCATGGAGGGCTTCGAGGCGCGCGCCGTTGAGTAATTCAGCGCGGCGATTAAACACGGCCTGAAAAAGATCCAGTTTCTTTCCGAAGTGATAGTTCGCCAGGGCGACGTCCACACCGGCGCTTGTGGCGATGCGTCTCAGGGTTACGCCATCGTAGCCGTGTTCAGCAAACAGCTCTTCCGCGGCATCCAGAATCCGGTCTCGCTTTGGCACGTTTGTTTTCTTAGGCATGGAGACTCCCTGTACCCGGCGGTGGTCCGGGGAACGTTTATCCCGAACACCCGCCAGAGATTGCCTTGTATCTTCAACGCTTGTTGAATAGTCTGTCAGAAATCGCCGGGAAATAACAACAATGTCTGCCGAGTTCTTCAAGTATGCCCTAACTTTCGGATACGTCGGCGTGGTGTACTGGCTGTCCTACGTCGGTATGCGACGCACGCGCGACGTCGAGGGTTTTGCCATCGGCAACAAGGATATGAGTCCCTATCTGGTGGGCATCACCCTCGCGGCCTCCATATCATCCACGGCGACCTTTGTGATCAACCCCGGGTTTGTCTACGAGCACGGCCTCTCTGCCTACCTGCACTTTGGGGTTGCGGGCTCCCTGGGTATTCTCAGTGCGTTTTTGGTGTTGGCCCGCGGATTTCTCCGTCTGGGAGAGGCGGGCAGCGCCCTCACTATCCCCCAGTGGATTTACTACCGCTACAACCATCGCGGCTTCAGCCTGTTTTTTGCTTTCATCAATCTGCTGTCCATTACCTTTGTGGTGCTGATCCTCGTAGGCTGCAGCCTGCTGATGACGGGGCTGTTCCCCATGGAGCAGAAAACCGCCCTGGTGCTGGTGCTCCTGTTCGTCTTTTCCTATGTCCTCATGGGCGGCACCTACGCCCACGCCTACACCAATACGCTGCAGGGCATCATGATGCTGGCAGTCACCGTGGTGCTGTTCTTCCAGGGGTTCAAGTACTTCGCCGGTGATCCCGCCGGGGCTCTGCGCGCTGTGGGCGAAGACTACGCCCAGGCATTCAATCAGAGCAGCAGCCTGTATTTCAGCTTCTTTTCCGTATTTGTCAGCGGTTTTGTCGTGACCTTTGCACTTATGTTGCAGCCGCATATTCTGACCAAGGTGCTATATCTGCGTAGCGAAAAGGACGTGGGGAAGTTTATTGCGACGACGGCGGTGGTGGGCAGTCTCTTTACCCTCATGCTGATGCTGGGTTTCTACGCCCGTCTCGCCGGCCTCGAGATCGACGCGCAGGACACGGTGGTTCGCGAGTATCTGCTCCATGAGTTCGGCAGCTCCGCCTGGGGTGAATACGTGCTCGTGTTTATCTTCCTCACGCTCCTTGCTGCGGGAATGAGCACCCTGGACGGAATCCTCGTCGCACTATCGGCCATGGTGGTGAACGACATCGTGAAGCCCCTGGCCAGTGAGGCCAGCAACGGGCTCGTGCTCTCGCGCTGGGTGCTCATAGCCGTCGGTATCGTGGGTGTTGTCCTGGCCTGGAATCCGCCGCCCCTGATCGGACTGTTTGCGCAAAAGGGCGTCTACGGACTGGCGGCGGCATCCCTGGTGCCGGTGCTTTTCGGGGTCCTCGTGCGCCGGCATATTCCCCTCTGGGTTGTGGCGGGCGCCGCCGGCCTTGGACTGGGGCTCCACCTGTTTTTCAACCTGATTGTGGGGATTGCGAATCCTGCAATCTCCGCGACCTACGGCATTTTTGCGTCCCTGGTTTTTGGTTTGGGAGGGCTTGCGCTGACTCGCGGCGAAGCACGCCACGGTGAGGGCGAGGTGTAAAATTCACATCTTGACACTTCAACAACTGTTGAATACGCTAGGTGTTATTCAACGGATGTTGAATAAATCGTATCAGCTACGCAAAGCGATCAGGCAAGACGATCGTTGAAGAAAAACAATGTGCCGGGACACACGGCACTCATATAACTTATAACGTTACAGGTGTCCGCCATGCCGCATAAAACGACTGCTCGTAAACCCCTATTTGCTGCCACAACCGTTGCTTCCCTGCTGTTGTCGGCCGCTGCATCGCCTCTGGTATCCGCGCAATCCGAAGAGCCCAGCTTTGCTCTCGAAGAGGTTCTGGTGACGGCAAGACGCCGTGCGGAAAATCTTCAGGACGTGCCCATTGCGGTCACCTCCCTCAGCGGTGACGCTCTGCGCCTCGCAGGATCCCAGGACATCACCGAGCTGGCGCAGTCTGTACCCAGTGTCACCCTGGAGCCGTCCCGAGCCACCAATACAACGCTCACCGCCTTTATCCGGGGCGTAGGTCAGCAGGATCCCCTCGCCGGTTTCGAGCAGGGTGTTGCCCTCTATCTTGACGATGTTTACATGGCCAGGCCCCAGGGCGCTTTGCTGGACATCTACGATGTAGAGCGTATCGAGGTGCTCCGGGGGCCCCAGGGCACGCTCTACGGCCGTAATGCCGTGGGCGGGGCGATCAAATACGTCACCCGTCGTCTCTCCGATGAGTTCGAGGCCAGTGTACGTGCCTCCTATGGTACCTATAACCAGGCAGATCTCGTGGGAACCGTGTCCGTGCCCGTTACGGATACTTTCCGCGTGGGTGCAACGGTCGCTTCCTTCAATCGCGACGGCTTTGGTGACAATCTGTTTACCGGCGGCGAGCAATACGACAAGGATATTTTTGGTTACCGCCTGTCCGCAGAGTGGGAGCCCAATGAGAACTTCCTTATCCGCCTGGCCTACGACAACACGGATGATCAATCATCGGCCGTGGCGGGCTGGAGACCTTATCCCGGCGCTATTAGTGGCACCCCGTCTCCGAGCGATGTTTTTGACACCAACGCCGGTGCCAGCGTACTACCCACCACCGCAGGCATTAACGGTAACAACCAGGTAGAAGCCGAGGGCTGGTCCGCCTCCGTCGACTGGAATCTGAGCGATACCATCACCTTGCGCTCCATCACCGCTGGCCGGGAAGACTTTACGGAGTCGGTGATCGACTTTGACAGCCTCGCCTCGCCGGACTTTGACGCCCCGGTAATCTACGACAACGAGCAATTCAGCCAGGAGTTCCAGCTGCTGTGGAATACCGATCGCTGGAACCTCGTGCTGGGTTACTACTATCTGGATGCGGAAGCCGCCAACGATTTTGACGTTGTCCTCGGACTCCTCGCCCCCGGTGGTCTTACGGCCTATACCGGCGGCGTGGTCGAGACAGACTCCTGGTCCGTATTCGGCGATCTAACCTATGAGCTGACGGACCGCTGGTCTCTATCCGTGGGCGGGCGTTACACTGAGGATGAGCGCAGCGCGGATATCTTCCGCGGCACCTACCTGGGAACTGGCTCGCCGTTCTTCGGGAACGACAGCGCCATTTTGCTCGCGGCAACCAGCGATTATGAAGCCGAGCGAACCTACTACGACTTCTCTCCACGGGCCAATCTGAGCTACGCGCTCACCGACGATATTAAGATCTACGGTGGCTATAGCCAGGGCTGGAAAGCCGGTAGCTTCGATCCCCGGGGCGCCAACTTTGCGACCCCCGCGGTGGAGCAGGGTTTTGATCCCGAAGAGCTGGATTCCTGGGAAGTAGGCCTGAAATCCACCTGGTGGGATGGTCGGGCAATCACCAACGTCGCCCTGTTCTACAGCGACTACCAGGACATGCAGATCCCCGGTTCCGTCGGTGTGGACAGTGACGGTGATGGCGTCAACGACAGCTTCGTCGGTACCGTGACTAACGCCGGGCAATCAGAGATTTCCGGTATCGAGATCGAGGGCAACCTGCTCCTCACGGAGAACTTCAGCATGCAGTTCTCCGCCAGCTTCCTGGATGCCTCCTTCAAGGAATATCTTGTCGGTGACATTGATGTCTCTGATGATCGGGATATCCAGAACACGCCGGAAGAAATGGTGTTTATCGGGCTGAACTACAACACGGATCTGGCTGGCGGCAACCTGCTGATCAATACCAATTACTCCTACAAGGGTGATGTCCAGCAGTTTGAGATTGCCTCGGAGGATATTGATCAGGAGGCCTACGGTCTTCTTAACGCCAGCATCGTGTGGACCAGCGGCGACGATCACTGGCTCGTGGGCCTCTACGGCAAAAACCTCACGGACGAGGAATACCGCACCGCCGGTTATTGCTTTGGTACCAGCGGTTGCCCGTCTTCCCTGGGTCTGGAGAACAACACCACGGTTTTCTTCGGTCCCCCCACAACGGGCTATGTGACCGTCGAGTATCGCTTCCAGTAAACACTTGCCTGCGCTGCCCCTGGGGGTGGCGCGGGATTTTTTCTGGAGAATGTTGTGATGCGTGAATTTCCTGCGCCCTCTCCCTTGTTGCCCGAGATTCTTGCGCTCCATGGGCGTTGGCGATCCGAGCGAACAGCGGTTGTCAGCGGTGATGAGCGAAAATCCTGGCGCGAGTTTGTCGCCGACAATCACCGTTTTGCCCATGGGCTTCTAGGCGCTGGCGTGCAACCCGGCGATCGCGTCGGAGTCTTCATGGGCAATGCTTACTCCATGCTGACGGCTTTGTTTGGCACCTTGGCCTCGGGGGCTGTCTCCGTACCCCTGAACACCTCCGTAGCCGATGACGCTATTGTCGCTATGCTCGGCGATGCGGATATTCGCGCACTGATCGTCAGCGAGGAGCACCGCGCACGCTTTGACAGGCTTTTGCCCCGGCTGCCCGGCGACCTTGTCTGCATCACCGACGCAGTTACCACGGATGTTGATGCTCCGGTCTGGCAAACCATAGACCGTATCAGTGCGAAGCAGCCGGATACGCTGCCGGCCGTGCCCCTTGCTCACGATTCACCGCTGAACATCATCTATAGCTCGGGGACTACGGGGCTGCCCAAGGGAATCCTCCATTCCCACGGTGGTCGTCGGGACTGGGCCTATGACCTGTCCATCGCCCTTCGTTATCACGGTGGTGCGCGAACTCTGCTGACCATAGGTTTGTATTCCAACATCTCCTGGGTCGCGATGCTGTGTACCCTGTTGGCGGGTGGCACCCTGGTGGTACACCCTCGCTTTGATGCCGCGGCGTTTTTGAAAACAGTGGAATCCGAGGGGATCACCCACACGGCCATGGTGCCCATACAGTTCCAGCGAGTCCTGGAGGCACAGGTTGCCTCGCCCCATGATCTGTCGAGCATGCATGCGATGATGAGCTGTGGGTCGCCCCTTCATGAGGGTCTGAAGCGGGCGATTTTTGAAACCTTCCCGTGCGGCATTATCGAACTCTACGGTCTCACGGAGGGGATTATCACAACCCTGGACCCGGAAGATGCCGAGGGTCGCTGGTCTTCCGTGGGTAAGCCCCTGGTAGGCACAGACATTCTCATCGTCGGCGAAGATGACAAACCCTGTGCTGATGGTGAAGCCGGGGAGGTCGTTTCCCGGGGAAGGATTACCATGCCCGGCTACTGGCAGCGTGAGGATGCCAACGCCGACGCCCGCTACGTGGATGGGCATGGTCAGGTCTGGTTGCGGTCCGGCGATATCGGGCATCTCGATGCCCAGGGTTTTCTCTACATCGTGGACCGCAAGAAAGACATGATTCTCTCCGGCGGCCAGAATATTTACCCCCAGGATATCGAAGCGCTGTTGGTTACCCATGAAGGTATTGCGGACGTGGCGGTCATCGGCGCGAGCAGTGAGCGCTGGGGTGAAACGCCCATTGCCCTGGTGGTGGTGCGCGATGACAGCCTTACCATGGCCGCACTCCTCGAGTGGGCAAACCAGCGTCTGGGTAAGCAGCAACGCCTGGCCGACTGCATTGCCGTGGAGGAGTTGCCGCGCAATCCCAATGGCAAGATACTCAAGCGCGAATTACGGAAACACTATGGAGATAAGCGCTATGGCTGAAGATCGTACAAGAGCCCTTTATGAGGATGTCTGGTACGAGAGCGCCGATGGTCTGAGGCTCTATGCCCGGGACTACCCCGGGACCGAGGGCTCAAGTCTTGTGCCGGTGTTGTGTATGCACGGGCTTACCCGCAATTCTGCGGATTTTGAGTGGATTGCGGCACATCTGGCCAAAGACCGGCGGGTGATCAGCGTTGATCAGCGCGGTCGGGGTTTGTCCGATTACGACAGCAACCCCGCAAACTACACACCGGCCACCTATGTCGGCGACATGTTCATCCTCTTGGACAAGCTCAAGCTGGAAAAGGTGCTGGTGATCGGTACCTCCATGGGGGGGTTGATGGCCATGCTCATGGCCAACATGCAGCCCTCGCGCTTCGCGGGTATCGTGTTCAACGACATTGGTCCCGAGCTGGACCCTGTGGGTCTCGATCGCATTAAAAACTACGTGGGCAAACATCGCGAGATTCGCAGTTGGGACGATGCGGTAGCCCAGACCCGGGAGATTAACGAGGTGGCCTTTCCCCTTTATAGCGAGGAGGAGTGGCTGCGTTTTACCAAAGGCTTGTATCGGGAAGTCGACGGTGTACCGCAGATTGCTCATGATCCTGCGATTGCCCAGGCGGTGTTGGAAGCGGATGCCAATGCCGTCCCGCCGGATCTATGGCCTTTGTTTACCAATATGGCGTCCATGCCCATGCTTCTGATCCGCGGCGCGATGACGGATTTGCTGGCGCTTGACTGCGTGGAGAAGATGCAGACGATTGCTCCGGGCCTCGAGGTGGTTAATGTGCCGGATCGAGGTCATGCACCCATGCTGGATGAACCGGTTGCTGTGGCGGCCATTGACGACTTTTTTGCCGGGGTGGACCCCGCCTGACGCGAGGCTGAGCCGACAGCCGTCACTGTGCCTTGGGGGTTGGTCCTGCTAGAGTGCTGCCCCACAGAGTAGGAGCAGTCATGCGAAGAATTATCGTCGGTATCAGTGGAGCCTCGGGGATTGTTATGGGCCTGCGGGCTCTGCAAATGCTCAAGGAAGTCGGTGTTGAATCTCACCTGGTGATGAGTAAGTCCGCAGAGCTGACCCTGCATCACGAACTCGATATGAGTGCTGAAGAGCTCAAGTCCCACGCTGACGTGGTGTACCCGGTCAAAAATGTGGGTGCCGCTATCGCCAGCGGGTCTTTTATTACCGATGGCATGCTCATCGCTCCCTGCTCCGTGCGTACCATGTCGGAAATTGCCACGGGCGTTACCTCCACGCTGCTCACGCGGGCGGCTGATGTGGTACTTAAGGAGCGTCGCCGCCTGGTGCTCATGGTCCGCGAAACACCCCTGCACACGGGGCACCTGAGGACCATGACGGCCTTGTCGGAAATGGGCGCGGTGATTGCCCCGCCGGTGCCGGCGTTTTACACCGGCATCAAGAGTCTCGATGAATCGGTCACCCAGAGCGTCGGGCGCAGTCTGGATCTATTTGGCATCAGCGATACCGCCATCAGCCGTTGGCAGGGATGAGCCATTAATCTGTCGGATGCCAGGCCGGACTTTCGCCGTCACGGACTCCTGCTCTTTGCGGTAGTACTTCTGGACATGATCGGTTTCGGTATCTTATATGTACTGTAGTTATTGCACTAACTGACCGACCGGTTCATAATCTCTTGTAATGCCTAGGTCTTCAATATCTGAGAAAAAGCACGCTACTTGGGATGGGCTAACTATCTCATTTAAGGTTTTCGGGCGGGATCATTCCCGCAGATACGAGACCGTGGTGACGATCGATTTCGGTGAGTTGAGCCTAGCCCCCACGGGCTTTATCAGGACCGCGGTGGAGCACATTCCTTCTGGCCTCGCCAGCACTACCGTTCGGGGCTTCAGAAAAGCACTAGAGCTGCTCGACCTAGGGCAAAAAGATGATGTAACGCTGCGTTTGAAGGCGGTTCTTGAGAGCCCTCTGAGCATGCTAACCAGCCATGAGATACGAGAGTTCGCGGGCGTTGCGGAAAAGCGATTTAATGAAGCATGCGCGGAGAGATCCATTAAATCGACTACACATGTTGAGAGGTTTTTATGCCTTCTTCGTTATGCCCCGGGCCTTTTGAGTAATGGCGTAAAGGTCTCCCAGTTAGGCTATTTACGCGCGCGAAACCAACCGATTGCGCCAGACTCAGGCGGTACCCCTGGCATGAGTGATAAAGCTCCAGTACGGAGTGACCCTAGAAAGATTAGATACGAGAGCATCAGGCACGATAGTGAAAAGGAGCTTGAAGAAAAAGCGGTGGAACTGCTCGAAGAGAGCCGCAACGCAATTCTTGCGACCGCAAGAGAAATTCTTCACGCACAACAAGACCATAAGGCCACTCTTGATAATCTGGCACAAAAGCAAATGCCAAACGAAGAAGAGACGGTTAAATCTATTACGTCCTCTAAGAGCAAGCATTTTAAACTGAACATACCACCAGCGGTTTTTGCTGGCTCCGATGGTCTGGCAGTAACGCATTCCTTAGCCCGAATTTCACATCTTATTGGACTGTATAAAGAGTCCTTTTGGCTGGGCGTCAAAGACAGGCCTAGCACGTCAATTCCCACCAAAGGCAAGTTGCTTTGTCCACCACCGCTGGCTATGTATCTTTATCAGCACAAGAACAGTTCATTGTCAGCGCTGCTGTCAAACCATTTCATGACGCCGATTAGTATCTATGCTGCGGTAGTGATATTGACCGAACATACCGGCTGGAATCCATCGTCCGTATGGGAGCTTACTAGATCGCGGGTTATTGAAATGACTCGCGAAGGCGATGTGTATATGTACAAACTGCAGGGTCATAAAGGTAAGACAGACCAGATGTTGGTTGGCAGTGATGCAACAACGAGCATCGAGCGCACAAAAAACAAGCTAGCATTTCTAGCGATGTCGATGCTTCTGGAGAACTATGAGTCAATACGCTCGAATTGGGGCATAAAAGACGACGTACTTGCGGTATCGATTGGCTTTAGACATAAGCATCCTATAGGCATTGGGTTTAGTGCCCCGGGCTTCAGTGTTACGAAGATCTTTCGAATCATGTCGGGGGTAGAAGATTTCACTTTAAAAAATCTGCGTCCCTTAAAAGCGACTAGCGAGTTTTTACGGACGGGAAACATCTACATTGTTCAGGGCATGCTAGATCACGCCAATATTTCGCAAACCATGGCCTACATCGACGGGCATATTGTTGCACGCCTGGCTAAGGCAAATATGGCTCGTTTCATGCGTCACCTAGAAAGCACAATCGTCTTTTCAATCGGCAAAGATGTGATGCCCAATAAGGATGGCTATGACGAAGACCAAGTTCTCGAAAATCTTTTTCCTATTGGCGATTTCACAAATCCAAATCAATCGATAGTTGGCAAATGGGTTGCCTCTATCGACAATTCGGACGAAGAATCGCAGAAGATCGTGGTCAACGAACGAGTGATCAAATATGTCGCAGCTAAGCTGAACTACTACAAAAAATACAATCAAGCCCTTCAAGCTCGGAACCCAGAAGCATTCGTTTGTTACGAAGTACCGCAGATTGTTTTCTGCAAAGCGTTCCAGGAGTTTCTAAAACAGAAGGGCGTGGAGGTCTGACATGGAAAGAGCAATACCCTTAAGACCTAACGACCGCAATTCGACGTTTGAAGATGCTTGGGTAAGCAATGAAACGATAGTATCGCGCCCTGAAGACAATGGCTTTACGTACTTGCGACCTGTATCCAAAAATGGAGCAAGCAGCACAAAGAAACCAGTAACGATACCTGTTGAAAACCTAAGGCTCTTTGTACCCAGCAATGACTTGGGCCTATACCAAGGAATCGTGGACCTAAATAGGTTCCCTGACTTATGCCGGGCGAAGAAATACGCACTTGCCAGCCTTTTCTTGAATACTAAGCCGGACTCCGCGAGGTTCCGCGTAGGACATTTAGCCGCAGTTATAAGATCGATCTACGTTTGGTGTCTGAGGCAAGGCCTATACTCGCTGACAGATTTCAGTCATGAGCATGCGCAAAGACTGAGGTCAGAGTGCATCGCCACTGGTTCGATGCTGGCCTTGGGGGGCTATGCAGACGCTGTACGGGGCCTCTTACGCGCCGCCCTCCAAGACGTCGAGTTCGCCCAATCCTTAGTCCCAAATCCTGTAAACCGAAAAATTGACTGGCCCTTGGCGCGCAACGTGATGGGCGACGGTGTTAACGTCAATAGCGTGACAGCCAAGGCTAAAGAGCTTCTTGTTAGATGCGCTCGTAGTGAAATTTCAGATTCGGAGCGAAAAGATTTAGTAAAAACGATAGACGAAATACACGTATATCGCCAAGAACCGCTGTCGGAAAATACGTTGCGTCGCCATCTGGAAAACATTAATTGGTTAGCCCGATTGCCAGACGAAGCGAAAGGCTTGAGGTTCAGGCCATTCGAAAGTCCAAACAAACTTGCGTCAACGATTGGGCGGGTCAGCAGGAAAACGAAAGACATTACCATTGAGCAATCTGTTGAGATCATCGAGTACGTGATCTCAATGGTTTTCACCGTCGCCCCAAAAATAATCGCCGCACTGGAGGCAAATTCCGTCTCCCGCCAGGCTTACGATCAAATGTCCGATCAATCTCGCGCCAAACTTCTTCGCGACGTCGTCCTGCAAGTTGAATCGCTACCTTATGGCATAAAGTTGCTGGAAACCGCCACAGCAACCCAGAGCATCGCTGCCAGAGAGGTTACCCTTCACACACTCTATTTGGCTGCTCTTGAGTGCATTTTCATGCTCGTTCAAATTTGTAATGGTCGCAGAAAGAATGAAATTAGGGGTGAGAGGGGAATCGAAGCGGGTTTGTATCGTGGGTGCGTACAAACGATAGATGATGACTTAAACGGATTTGAGCTCGACGTCTACATACTGAAATACAACACCGGTTGGAGGTCGCTTCCCGCCAATAGACTCGTTCACGACGCTACAAAAATCGCCGAACAACTTCAAAGCGCCTACTTCGGATTAAGCGGAATGAAGCCGGAAGATTTTGGTCTTGAGTATGGTAGCCGACGCGCCTCCTTGAGCATTATTGCAAGTTCTTTTATGGGCGATGTTCGCAATCAAAAAACCACGCTTTTTCGACACGATCGCATCACAGGCTTTATGGAATCATGCTTGCCCACTTGCGATGCTGATATTTTAAGTAAGACACACGTTTATCGGCGTTTGTTTAGCAATCTCTACTACCATAGATTCGAGGACAGTCGACTAATAGCCCTAATGCAGCAGTTACAGCATCTCGACCTGGAGCAAACACGTCATTACATTTCAAAAGACGCTCACTGGACTCAAGCAGATAAGAGAGTCTCAAAGCACAGGCCGGCTGAACTGAAGATAGACGATGCGAGTTCATTCGATTATCACAAACACCATATCGAGAGAATTTTCGATGGAAAGCCTGTTGGCGGCGGTTACGCGCTTCTGGTTGCTACTCTAACTAAACGCCTTCTCAAAACAGCAGAATTTGCTGGTTATTCACAAAAAGAAAAGGCTCGAATCGTTGCCGAAAAGCAGGCTTCTCGTGGCTTTTCGCCAGACCCAAAGGGTCACGGAATCTGTTGGGTAGGCTCTTCACGACACACAAGGAAAGCTGCCCATTGCTTTAATTCCGAAACAGGGAATACCGAAAAGTCAGACGCAAGCCCATCTATCTGTCATGGCTGTATAAATTTTTTGAGCACTCCAGGTCATTTGGAGTATCAGACTGGCCTGCTCAAAGAGCTTGAATCTGAAGCGGCGAATTTCGGCTTGCCGGACTCTATTCGACAACAGCAGAAACAACACTACGACGATCTCCGTGAGGTTATCTGGTTTGAGCAAGAGTCCTTCGGCTCCAACGATGCTGCGATTGCAAAGAAGATCGGTGACATGGTTGCGGCGGGCGAAAATGATCAAGACTGACAATCACATTTCCCAACGTAGTAAATCTGCCGCCACTGACTCTATTTCCGAGAAATTGCGGGTACTCACAGAATGGGCTGACGCTGGCATCCCGTGGGTACATACTGACGATGGCGAGTTGCTTTTGAACAAGAAGGGCGATCCGAAGCCAGACTTCTTTCCTACTTCAATACGAAAGTTTTGCACATGGGACGGTTCACAGAATTGCGAATTTGTTCGTCAGACATTGCCCCAGTTCTCATCAAACTCCCAGGATACGCTTAGCCGTCCACACAACGCGAAGCTCAAGCATTCGGTGGTGACAACTATCGAACTAGCGAAGGCGAAAAGAGACTCCCAAGTCGCCGTACAAGCGAAAAGGGATTGGCGAACTCAGCTTTCTTTAGAGGTGAAAGAGTTAGAGCAAAAGAGAGCCGCACTTGCTGCGCAAATCGCCGAGTTCGAACACCGAGCGATGCGGGCTGAGCGAGAGTTGAAGGAACTTCAAGCGGCCCACAACAGAAACGTGACCCATCTGACAGAAGAGCTTCAATCCCTGAGAAATGAAAACGCATCCCTTCGACGCCAGGGACACAAGATCTTCGAGTTGCCGAAGAGGGATAGGCACGATGAGTAAGCGCCAAAATACCTACGCTAAAATCGGTGCTGATAATGCAGAAAAAGTGAAGGAATGGGGCAAAGAAACTCCTGTGTCCCAAATGCCCACAAACCAATTTGGTGGAGTAAGCCGCTCTAAAGTTTGCGAAATGCTTGGGTTTTCGCCCTCAACCGTGGGGTCGAACATCGCAATTTCTGAGGCATTTGACAGGATTGATGAAAGATTAGCGAAAGCCCCAAGCAAGCAGCGGAAACGAACAGACGCAGAAGTTAAAGCACTTGAAAAACGTATCAAGCACTTGGAAAGTCGTGTTGCCGTGCTGCAAGCCGAGAATGACGTTCTAAAGCGCTCTAAGGCCGCTGAGGAGTTTTTCCTAAACAATTGCCGAATGATACGAGCGTGACGGCAATTCAATTCTCAGGCGTCGTAGGGGCGATCTGGAGCGAATCTGAGGCGCGCGGAGCCATCATTCGACTAGATGACGTGCAACAGTGGCGGGGTCGCCGCATCAGCGTTCGCATTCCACGTAAAGTTTGTTTCAAATTACCTTCCATCGGGGAAATATGGACTGTCTCTGGAAATCTCGAGACATCTGATTTCGGTGATCAGTTGGTCGCTGATGCAGCGTACCAGGGACACCCGGAGGGGCAACAGGTCGTTGAGTTTTTAGCGAAAAACCCTCGCTTTGCTGGAGTTGGAAAAGCAATAGCAAAACGGCTCTGGGACCGCTGGGGCGACGACCTCTATTCTGTATTGGATGATGCAGACTTTGAGATGATAGCAATAGAGATGAAGCTTCCTATGCCGCTTGCAGCCAACATGGTTGACCAGTGGAAAGAGAGCCGGATCGAAGTTCAGGTTTTACGCAATCTCCAGGCGCTTAAATTACCTCCCAAAATTGCGAACCAGGCAATTAGATTTTGGGGTGAGAAGGCTGTTGAAAAGATAAAGGAAAATCCGTACCGGCTGCTTCCATTCAGCTCATGGGCTGCAATCGACAACGTTGCAAGAGCGGCCTATTCGATGCAAAGCTTTGATCCACGTCGTCTCGTAGCAATGACTGAGGCGGTTTTATATAAGCACCTAGACCAAGGAAATACTGCTGTACCTATTAATACACTGGTGGCTGGAGTCCAAAAAATAGATCCTTTGGTCAACGCCCACGAGGCCATCGATCTAGCTGTGTCCGATGGGACGTGCGTAGTCCACGAAGAGCAAGCACAAATTCTTGGTTGTAAGGTAATTGAAGACGGTATTTTGAATCGCATGTCTAGGTTGCTTCAGACACCGCGACGCAACCGCGGCCTATTTTCAGGCGCCCCAATAATCCAATCTGAGCAACCAATTTTTGCTGGCAACTTGACCGAAGAACAACAAACTGCCGCGCTCGTTTTCCTAGAGAACCGTTTTGGAGTCTTACTCGGGGGCGCTGGCATGGGTAAAACTACGTTACTACGGTACGTTTATTCCCAGCTACCAGCAGAAGAGGTGATAGTTCAGCTAGCGCTTACTAACAAAGCCGCCAACCGAATGCGTGAAAGCACAGGGCGGTATGCGTGCAGCATAGCCGCCTTTTTGGGGCGGGCCGACGACAACCAACTCCCATCGTACTTTTCTGTATTCGTGGATGAGGCATCAATGCTTGATGCCATAATGATTTACAGGATTTTTTTAGCGATGCCCGAAGATGCCAACTTGTATTTAATTGGCGACCATCATCAACTGCCACCAATAGGCCCCGGCCTTATTTTGCATAAATTTGCGGAAACAGAATGTGGCTTCGTTACGAGGTTAACCAAAGTAATGCGTCAATCTGAGGAAAGTGGTATTCCTGGAGTGGCAGCAGAAATTCGAAACCAGACACCACCCAATCTTGTTCCGTTTGATAGCGGGTTATCACAATTCAATGGTGTGTTCTCACGGTGGTGCACTCAATCACAATTTCTGCACGATGCGTTGGCCACTTGGCGAGAATTGAAGACTCATGGTCAAACCCAAATCGTCGCAGCGACAAGATCGATTGTCAGTGCAATCAATACCTCGCTTCACATCGAGCATGTACAAGCGTTGGCTAGCAATGGCGAGTCTATACAAACAATCAATATCAAGGATGGATCAGTGGCCGTTGGCGAACCTGTCATTTATCTTCGTAATAATGCGCAGCGCCAACTATTCAACGGTCTAATTGGCCGTGTAGTTGAGGTGAGTGCGGATAATGGTGCGGGCGAGTCCGTCATGGTGCAGTTTGACGACATTGACTCACCCCATGAACTCGCGAGCGATGATCTACAAGACCTTTCCCTCGCATACGCGATTACGTGTCACAAAGCACAGGGATCGCAATGGCAATACATTGTTGTGGTATCTGGGTTTAGCAAAACGGCCCCTAGGATCGCAGATAACAGCTGGTGGTATACCGCCGTAACCCGATGTGAACAAGCCTGCGTGATAGTCGGTAGTAAGGAAGGTTTTGATAAAAGCGTTGCCGCACCACCCCGTTCATTCGCGCGGACGACTGGGTTTCGCCTGCATTGTTTGGAAGCAGCATGAGCACCATTCAGCTTCACAGCGCAGAAGTCTATTGGGTGGACATTCCGAAAATTGGTAAGGTACCTCTCCACACTGACCGAATGCATATTGTTTGTCGTGAGTTCTTACGATATTCCATATCGGTTTCACAATCTTTGATAAACAAAGGAGCCTCGGAAGAGGCTTATCGTCGCAAGCTTGAAGATGTTTCAACCGCCTTTACTCGTTTGATTGAGTTCAATCGTGGCAAAGCACCCCAGGCGCAATCTATCGATGATCGACACTTGGCCAGTTTTAGAGATTGGTGTTTTGAGCGAACCCGCAAGGACGCCAGATCAGTAGACGACCTGACCGCAAAGCAAACCACCAACAAGCGCCTCAAGGTTATCTATGACTACCTTTCGTGGACGCAAGAGATTGATTGCTCGATCCAATCTGTTATTGGCTGGGGACAGTTCCGCGTGCAATCATCGCTACCATATCGGTACAGCGGGCGTGGCGACCTGCGAGATGATACTAATGGAAAACGCCTATACCCACTTACATTCCAGAGGGTTGGTACAGCAAGCCGCACGAAATTTCAGTATGTTGCGACCGACGAAGATGTTCGGCTTCTTAGGGACGAATTAAGCAAGGGCTCCCCATACTGCGTCGCGAGAAACCTGCTGCTACTTGATATTGCCGATCAAGTCGGCCTTCGGGCGATAAGTCTTAGCTCCATACCTATCGAACCGTTCTCCGATATCAACCTCAAAAAACTAAATCTTGATGCAACCCACATCTCGGTCCGGCCTGTGCTTCAAAAGTTTTCGTACAAATTTGAATTCGATTTTCCCCTGCCCCTGGCGTATAGCATATCAGCGTTTATCGAGGACGAACGGCAACAGCTTATTGAAAAGGTGGGGAAACCTTTCGAGGAAGAAAATTGGCTATTTCTCTCGAGCGGGGGAGTGCCTTTGACACCAAATTACATCTCAAGAATGTTTGGGAAGGCATTTCGCAACATCGAACATGTTCGTGGGTTCAGGGCAGCGGCTCACGCGCTACGACGAAAATTCACACAAGATCTGACGGCTGACCAATTGGCGGCGCGAAAAGAGAAAGGGCTATCCACCGCACCAGAAGATGTACTCCATCCAATTGCTGAAGCCCTTGGACAAGTCAATATCAACTCTCAGGCCCCCTACCACCGCGCGGTGACTGCCGACCTCGCAGATAGCCGAAATGGCTCACTCAGAAGGAATCTGCAAGCGCAAAAGTCTGAGAACACCGCACTGAGATCAGAAGTGGCTCGATTAAAACAATTACTTAGTAAAGGGTAAAACGGCATGAATGCTGTTGAAATTGAATGCGTATTCCGGTGAACGTGAACACCTATTCCGGACGAACGTGAACACCTGATTTCTCAACGCATCACGTAGTGTGCTTTCTACTTCAAGTGTTCACCTTCAGTCAATTCGCCCAGTTTTTTTCTCATCGATTCGCCCTCCAGCGGCAGCCGGTGCGCGTTGTGCATCAGTCGATCCAGGATGGCATCCGCCAGGGTGTTGTCGCCGATGGCGGCGTACCATTGGTCTGTCGGTAACTGGCTGATGATCACGGTCGATGTTGATCCGTGACGGTCGTCCATAATCTCCATCAGGTCGTTGCGTTGGGCGGCGTTGAGCGTCTCCAGACCCCAGTCATGAGTTATAACTGAATCTGGTGTTTGAATCGCCACCAGTTTGCTAGACACCTTTCAGCCATACAAAATGGCTATCAGAGAGGTGTTTATGAGCAACAAGCGTTACCCCGAAGAATTCAAGAGAGAAGCCGTTCGCCAGATCACGGATCGCGGCTACAGCGTGGCGGACGTGGCCAGTCGGCTGGGCGTGACGACGCACAGTCTGTATGCCTGGGTGAAGAAGTACGGGCCGGCTGCTGAGCAACATCGAGTGGAGGCTGATGATCAGGCCGAGATTCGTCGGCTACAAAAAGAGCTTAAGCGTGTCACGGAGGAGCGTGACATTCTAAAAAAAGCCGCGGCGTACTTCGCGAGCCAATCCGAGTGAGGTACGCTTTTATTCAATCCCATCGCCACCAGTTGCCGGTGCGGCATCTGTGTTCTTTGCTTAACGTTCACCCCAGCGGTTTCTATGCGTGGCGTCGACAGCCGCTATCGGCTCGCGGTTGTGAGGACAAGCGGCTCTCTGGCCTGATCAAGCAGTTCTGGCTCGAGTCCGGTGCTGTGTATGGCTATCGGAAGATCCATCGTGATTTGCATGAAATAGGCGAGTGTTGCGGCCCCAACCGTGTCCACCGTCTCATGAAAGACGCTGGAATCAGGGCGCAGGTTGGATATCGCAAGCCACGGCATAAGGTTGGCAAAGCGCATGATGTGACGCCTAACGTACTGCAGAGACAGTTTAATCCGGCTGCGCCGAACGAGCGATGGGCGACCGACATCACCCATATTCGGACCCACGAAGGCTGGTTGTACCTGGCCGTGGTCATCGACTTATTCTCGCGCCGGGTGATTGGCTGGTCGATGCAATCACGGATCACGAGCGATCTGGTTCTAGATGCCTTGTTGATGTCGGTGTGGCGTCGCAAGCCGGTGAGCAAGGTACTTGTTCATTCGGACCAGGGCAGTCAATACACAAGCTATGACTGGAGCGCGTTTCTACGCGCAAACGGCCTTGAGGGCAGTATGAGCAGACGCGGCAACTGCCATGACAACGCAGTCGCTGAAAGCTTCTTCCAGCTACTGAAACGCGAGCGCGTGAAGCGCAAGATATATCCGACCCGGCAGGATGCCCGGGCCGATATCTTTGACTATATCGAGATGTTCTACAACGTCAGACGCCGGCATGGCTCGAACAGCCTGCTGTCACCTGTAGACTACGAACAGCATCACGAAAAACAGCTGGAAAGTGTCTAGAGAACTGGTGGCGATTCACACATTTATTGCAGTTACACTGCTATTGGGTATTTTGGTATTTTGGTATTTCTTTGGACGGCGTCTGGTGATGGCTAAAAGCACTATCAATGAGTTTTGGTCAAACGCTGCATATGATGCCGTAGGTATTGATGATCGATGGCGCTGCTTAAGCGCTTTTGGACGAGAGCAATTTAAAACAGGGGGGGCTAGCGAACTGGTAAAGGGCTGGCATAGGAATAAGCCCCTGTTGATCTGCGCCCCAAACACTGACAAATTTGTCTCGGTAATGGATAGCCCGCTTACGCGTGATCTCGCGATACTCTCTGACCGTCGATCCCGTAAAATCATGATTTGGTATTTCACAATCGTTGGCTTTTTCTTTACGTCTATCGCGGGATTTGTGAGCTTAAAATTGCTTATCCCGGTCCTGATCATGTATCTCACCGTGATCGGCTACCTTGTGTTCTCCGACATTCTGGCGCAAAGGCAAGAAAATTGGTTAACCAATAGAGCCAGATTCGTGAACTGGATTTCGATAGAGGCTACCCGTTTTTTATTAGAGAGCGCGCTCTTGATCACTCTCCTCGTATTGTTCCAAGGATGGGCGTCGGCACATTTTGGATCTATTGATGACGCTGTTTTGAACATTGGTTTGGTCTTTGCCTCCATCGACTTGAGCTTTGAAGGTCTATTCCGTTTGCTCATTGGTCCGTTTTTGCACAGTGGGCCTGCACACTCGATTGGCAATTTTATAGGGATCATCCTGGTCTTACCTATAGCCATGGTCTATTCGAGCGGTTGGGCTCTTTGTGTTTTTGTGGCGGGGACTTTGGTTGGCGGCGTGGTTTCTTACTACTTCTGGTCCATAGGGTCAATCGATCTGGACGGGTTTGTTGGCGTATCCGGGGGCATCTTTGCGTTGCTGGGATGGTTAGGCGCAATCCTGCATAAAAACGTCAGATTGGCGCCACTCGATATCTCTCCAGCGTTAGTCTCTATGGCTTTTTTCCTGATTTTAGTTTCCGAAGTGATCAATCCGAGTGCAGGTCTAGCGGCACACCTAGGCACGCTTATTTTTGGTGGTTTTTTGGGCGCGATTGCCCGCTCAGTACGCCCATTTAGACAGACTTGAATAAATGGAGGTTGGAGCAACGCCATCGTTGCCCCACTGTCGAGGTGATGCGCCATATGCTGCACGAAGGTAAAATCGGCTTTGGTCTTCGGCGCGAGTTTGCCGTAAGCGCTGAAGCGATCGTCGTTTTCATGAATAGCGCTGGCAGACCACTTAGCTGAGAATGGCGGATTGGCCGAGTTATGACCAAAAGTGGTGTTTGAGCATTTGAAAAAAGGCGGCGCATCTGGTTGATTGGTTATCACCAAACAATTAAGCAACCAATAGGACACGCCACCATGAGCAAGAATAACGTTATTGGACTGGAAGGTCGAGACGCGAGTATTGATCCATTGAGCGAGCTGCTACTGCGGCTCCTGGAGCGTTTCGTTGAGCGGTACCGCAAGACGGCGCCCAAGCTGGCCAGCTGGGCCGAGGAAGCGCTACCGGAAGGCTTCACGGTGTTCAGCCTGCCGCCGTCGCATCGACGACGGCTGCGCACTACGAACCTGGTGGAACGGCTGAACGAGGAGATCCGCCGGCGCACGCGTGTCGCGCGGCTGTTCCCCAACGAGGCATCGTGCCTTCGACTGGTGTCGGCGGTGCTGATGGAAATCGCGGAAGACTGGCAGACCGCTGAGAAGCGCTACGTCACCTTCGGCGACTAGGAAATTGCGGTCGAGGGATAACTGAATTTACAGAAAAGGTGTTGCTCAATCTCATCGAAGATCGGCACGGTCGCCGCTCCACGCTGATCACCAGTCAACTACCCGTTGAACACTGGCACGAGTACATCGGTGAGGCGACGATTGCTGACGCGGTTTTGGACCGCCTACTGCACGGCGCTCACCGAATCAATCTCACCGGTGAATCCATGCGCAAAACCACGTCCGAATTGACTGAACGTGACCGGTCCATGTAAAAATACGCCCGCCAGCGAGCACCGATGTGCAAAGCGGTCACGATGCCCGGAATGGGCGGTCACGTTCGCCGGAATACGCATGGGGTTGAGAACGGCTTCGGAAGCAGCCTCTGCCTCTTCTTTGCACAGCATAATGCGCCTCTTCGGCCAGTTGATTTAGTAATGAGCATAGCTGAAGCTAGGTGATAGTGGAACAAGTAACGGAAGCGGCACTCGGCGCGATTCTGTGATCGCGCATGTTTTGCCACTTGCTCTGAAGAAGTACTGTTTGAGGCAATTACCGTGAGAAATTGGTCCAGCCTGAATCTCACGCCTTTATGGGAAAAGCCCGTCACAACAGAGCGTTAAGCTTTTGCTTTGTGCTCTGTGTGCGCTGATTACCCACATCATTCTTTGCCGGAAAAAGGAAGCAGCCGAAAAATCGCCAGATCAAACGCCGTTACTCTCTGCACAAGGGGTATTTTGACGGTAAAAAGGCTTAATGAGGCCCAACAAGCGCCTACCAAGTAAGCGCCAAATAAACCACGCCCTACCTTTCCGATGGTCCAGCCTGCACCCTGCCATTATTCAATGACAGGAGTTGCCACCTGCCTCATACCCAAAAGCCCCCAGCGAGCGCCAGCAATTCTGGCTCAAACACCTTCGTGCCTGCGAGGCCTCTGGCCAAACCACAATCGACTATGCGCGGCAACACGGCATCAACGCCAAGTCTATGTACTCGGCCCGCAAGGGCCTTGCCGAGAAAGGCGCGTTACCGCGCTTGCCGCAGGACCGTTTTCAAAAAGCCCAGGTGGTTGACGACTTGGGGGCGCTGGAGAACCAGTGGTAGGTGCGGCTGCCCAACGGAGCCGTGGTCGCCTTCGGTGGCCGGGTCGAGGCTGCGGTCCTTTCGCTGGTGCTAAACACGGTTGCCACCTTACCATGATGCGGCCCTCAAATGATCTGCCCGAGGTTTATCTGTGCCGGGAACCGATCGACTTCCGCAAAGGGATTAATGGACTCTCGGTATGGGTAGAAGATAGTCTGAGCCTGGATCCCTTAGCCGCCACCCTGTTTGTGTTTTGCAACCGTCGGCGCGACGAGGTCAAGATCCTGTATTGGGAGCGCAGCGGCTTTTGTCTGTGGCAAAAGCGTTTGGAAAAAGCCCGTTACCACGGGCCCCGCAAACAGTCAGGAGCGATCGTGATGTTGACCGGCCAACAACTGAACTGGCTGATCGACGGTGTCGATATCAGCCGTCTCACACCGCACGAGAACCTCTGTTTGAGTAGCGTTTTGTAGAGTCTACGGTCCGCGTTGGGTATAATCCAAAGCATGCCAAACGTGCTTGCCAAACTGCCCGACGACGTCGATGCCCTCAAGGCATTGCTGACTGATCAGGTCGCACGCAACTAGCTACTCAATGCCCAAAAAGACGCCAGCGATCGCGAGAATACGCGCCTTGGCGCGCAGGTGCTCTCCCTTCAGGAGCAACTCAATCTGGCCCTGGCCCGCCGCTACGCGGCGAGCAGCGAGAAGTTATCCCCGGATCAGATCCGCCTGTTCAATGAGGCCGAAGTCGATGGCGCCACGGCCAGTGATGGCGCCCCAGAGGATGACGGTGAGAACAAGGATACGGTACTCATCCCTGCACACCGTCGCAACAAAGGCGGGCGCAAGCCCCTCCCCGATAACTTGCCCCGCGTGGACATCGTCCACGAACTCCCCGAAGACCAGCGCCATTGTCCGCATGACGGACAGGTGCTTACCGAGATCAACCAGGTGATATCCGAACAACTGGATATCGTCCCGGCCCAGATCCGGGTCCTTCGCCACATCCGCAAGCAGTACGCGTGTTCGTGTGGCCAGTGTATCCGGATGGCGCCGCTGCCGGCGCAGCCGATTCCCAAGAGCATGGCCTCGCCGGGACTGCTGGCGCATATCACGGTGTCCAAATACCAGGATGCGCTTCCGCTGTACCGCCAGGAGCAGATCTTGCAGCGCATCGGGGTCGATATCCCCCGGGCCACCCTGGCGAACTGGATGATCCGGGCAGGACAGCTGGTGCAACCCCTGATCAATCTCCTATGCGACAGCCTGCTGGCCTACGATATTGTGCAGATGGATGAGACCACGGTGCAGGTCCTCAAGGAGCCGGGTAAATCGGCACAGTCAAAATCCTACCTGTGGTTACAGCGCGGTGGCCCGCCCGATGCACCGGTAATCCTGTTTGACTACGATCCCACGCGCAGCCAAGCGGTGCCAAAGGCGCTGCTAGAGGGCTTTGCCGGCTACCTGCAAACCGATGGTTATAGCGGCTATAACGCTGTAGTTGCCGCAGGTAACCTCGTGCATCTGGGGTGTATGGCCCATGCCCGGCGCAAGTTCAGTGAGGCCGTCAAGGGGCAGGGCAAGAACTCGCGCACGGGGAAGGCTCAGCAAGGTCTAGCCTAGATCCAACAGCTGTACCGGATTGAGAAGCAGGCGCGCACGCAACAAATGATACCGTCGCAGCGCAAAGCCCACCGGCAACAACACGCCGCGCCTATCCTGGACAAGCTGCACGCTTGGCTGGATGTCAGCCTGCCGACGGTGCCGCCGGGCACCTTGACTGCAGGGGCTCTGAATTACTTGCACAACGAATGGCCCAAGTTGATCCGTTACCTGGACGACGGACGCCTGGAGATCGATAACAATCTGGCCGAGAACGCGATCCGCCCCTTTGTGATCGGGCGCAAGAACTTCCTGTTCAGTGACTCGGTCAAAGGTGTCACGGCGAGCGCCAATCTTTACAGCGTGATTGAGACCGCCAAGGCTAATGGTCTGGAACCGTATGCCTATCTGCGCCGGGTATTCACCGCCTTGCCACAAGCGGAAACGGTGGAGGAGATTGAGGCTTTGCTGCCCTGGCGGACACCGACTCCATGAGCATCGATCTGGATGCACTCAGCCGGAAGGAACTGGTTGCCCTGAATCACCGCATTGTGGAGTGGTTAAAGATGCTCGACACGCTGGATACGCACCATTCAATGTTGCAGTTCCACCCCGGAGCCCGAGTGAGCTTTGCCGCGCAAGGCGACGAACGTCTCACTGGCACGCTGCTGAAGTTCAATCAAAAGACGGTCACGGTCGTGACCTATGACGGTCGGCGCTGGAATATCTCACCGCAGTTGCTCGCACCGATCAAAGACGTCTCGCGGGGCGATATCATCGAGGGCACGTCGACGACTGATTGACTGCGCCGTCGCAACTGCGCGACGTAAAGCCTGTTGATCACTGAGCGCTTACAGTTCACCATCGGTACGTCATTTCCTACCCCAGAAGCCAATCTACCTGTTGCAGATTGTACTCGTTTTGGAGAGCTCCACATTAGGTATCGTGATTCCGATCCTCCCGTTTTTGTCGCCACGTCTTGGCGCCAGCGATTTTGATATCGCCATGATTATTGCCAGTTACGCTGTCTGTGCCGGCGTCGCCGGTCCCTGGTGGGGCAAGCTCTCGGATCACATCGGTCGCAAACCCGTGCTGATGATCTGCACCACGGGCGCGGCCCTTGCCTATGTCCTGTTGGCTTCAGCCCAGAGCCTCACCATGATTTTTGTGGCCCGCGCTTTTGCCGGCCTGATGGCGGGAAACTTTGGCGTTGCCTCGGCCATGATGGCGGATATCACGCCCCCGGCGGACCGGGCCCGGGGTATGGGAATGATCGGCGCCTCCTTCGGGCTGGGGCTGGTGCTCGGGCCGGTATTGGGTGGCCTGCTGTCGGGACCCGAGGGAAGCTTCGTCGTGCCCTGTCTCACCGCTGCGGTGATGTCCGTGCTTGCGGTGATTGCGGCGTGGTTTTTTCTGCCGGAATCCCATCATCGTGATAAAAGCCAGCCGCAGACGCAGGAGAGGAAGCTGTCCTTGTGGACAGTGCTGCGAAAAACCCAAAGCCGCCTGCTGATGCTGCAATACATCTGGCACACCGCCAGTGTCAGTGCAGCGACCTACCTGTTTCCCCTGTGGGTTTACGCATTATTAAATTGGAGCGCCCGGGAGGTCGGCATTGTGTTTGGTGTGCAGGGTGCACTCATGGCATTGACCCAGGGTCTTTTGATGGGACCGCTGGTCAAATTGCTGGGAGAGCTGCGATTGTTGCGTGTCTGCGTCAGTGGTTTCTTTGTGGGCTTGCTCTTTGCGGTGTTTGCCCAGGGCGCTGTGAGTATGGTCGGTTCGGTGCTGGTGGCACTTACCGGCGCAACCCTGTGCATGCCGGTGCTCAATTCCTTCGCCAGCCAGCGCGCCGTGCCCGAGCTTCGCGGAAGAATGATGGGGGCAACCAGCGCTGCCGCCGCCTGGGGGCGTGTCCTCGGTCCCCTCCTGGCCGGCGCCCTGCTGACCGTCGGTGGATTTCGCCTGGCCTGGTCCCTGCCCCTGGGGATGGTAGCGATGTACTGGTTGTGGGCCTTCAGTCGCTGGCCAAAGCGCCCCGTACCCATTTTTGACCCAAATACTCAAGGCTGATCAAAGGAGAGCCCCATGACAGATTCCCTATTTGATTTGAGCGGCAGGATTGCTCTGGTGTCCGGCGCCAGCCGTGGCATTGGCGAGGCTGTTGCGAGGCTCCTCGCAAGCCACGGCGCTCATGTGATTGTCTCGAGTCGTAAGGCGGAGGATTGTCAGGCAGTGGCGGATGCTATTGTCGAGGGGGGTGGCAAGGCCGAGGCCTTTCCCTGTCATGTCGGGCGTATGGAAGATATCGCGGGGGTTTTCGAGCATATCCGCCGGGAGCACGGGCGACTGGACATCTGCGTCAACAACGCGGCGACCAATCCTTACTTTGGTCATGTCCTCGACACGGACCTCGCTGCGTTTAACAAGACCGTGGAAGTGAACATCCGTGGATACTTCTTCATGTCCGTCGAGGCCGGAAAGCTCATGCGTGACAACGGCGGCGGTGCCATCGTCAACACCGCCTCCATCAATGCATTGCAGCCGGGGCCCATGCAGGGCATCTACTCCATCACCAAGGCGGCGGTAGTGAGCATGACCAAATCCTTTGCCAAGGAGTGCGCGCCCCTGGGAATTCGTTGCAACGCCTTGCTCCCGGGACTCACAAAAACCAAGTTCGCCGGCGCACTGTTTGAGCACGAAGAGATCTACAAGGCAGCCATGGAGAAAATCCCCATGGGGCGCCACGCGGAGCCAGAGGAGATGGCGGGTACGGTCCTGTATCTCGTCTCAGACGCCAGCAGCTATACCAACGGTGAATGCATCGTCGTGGACGGCGGTCTCACGCTCTAGCGTCAGGCTTCGCGCAGGTAGGGAAACCCGCCTTCCTTGATGTACAGCTCGCAGGGCGTATTCCCCTCGGGTGTCAGGGAGCTGCCCGGAGGTAGACGTAACCAGCTATGGGTTGGGTAGTCGCCTTGCGCATCGGCAAAGCTGCCCCGGAGGACAAACAGCTCTGCGCCCTGGGGGAAATTCAGGGTGCCAATGTTGCCCGGCGCGGCCCAGCGCTCGAGGCGCATGTGGTCGCTGAAGGAGTCCTGGGCATAGAGCTTTTTCCAGGCGACGCCGGGGCGCACGCTGGACCGCCACTCGGCAGTATTCGTATCCAGCGCCACATGCTTTCGGCTCTCTCCCGGAAACTGCCGGAGTTTGACGAACAGCAAACAACCGTCCTTGGAGAAGGGTGCGTGGCGAAAGCCCTCGGGATTCAGAAGATAAGTGCCCGCCGGCCAGTCACCGTGCTCGTCCGAGAACACGCCGTCCAGAACCAGGATCTCCTCGCCATCGGGGTGGGCGTGAGCGGGAAACCGGCTCCCCGGTTGATAGCGAACCAGGGAGGTTACCTGTCCGCTTTCCGCGGGACCTACGCGATGTAGGCGCTTGCGCAGCACCTCTCCCCCCGGGCTCTCCTGCCAGTCGAGGGTGCTACTGTCCACCGCGGTACGACGACTGAGATCGCCATTGAGTATGCTTGCTGTCATCTTAAAACCTGTATTAGCGCGTCTTACTGGGACCCTAGTGTGATCAAAGTGTTCCCCGGATGCATCGCGTCCTTTTTGTTGTCCCGCGGCTGATATAAAGTGGGGCCATGGCAAAAGTACTCGTAACACATCAACTACCGGGGCAGCAGATTCTGCAGCTCCCGGATCATTGCGACATGAATATCTGGATGGGCCCGGGTTTACTCCCCGCTGCCGGTCTTCACGATGAGCTTGCCGGCTGCGAGGGTCTTCTCTGTCTCCTAACGGACAGGATCGATGCGTCTCTCATCGAGGCCAATCCGCAGCTACGCTTTATCGCGTCCATGTCCGTGGGAGTGGATCATATTGATGTTAAGGCTGCTACCGCCCGGGGCATCGTCGTGGGTAATACGCCAGGCGTGTTGGTGGAGACCACCGCCGACGCGAGCTTTGCCCTGCTCCTGGCCGCCGCCCGACGCCTGGTGGAAGCCGACCGCTTTGTACGCGGTGGTCACTGGCGCGTTGAGAACGCCTGGTCACCGGAGTTTTTCACCGGGAAAGACGTCGCAGGGGCGACCCTGGGGATTGTCGGGCTGGGTGAGGTGGGGCAGGCCGTGGCTCGCCGGGCGGCGGGTTTCGGGATGAAAGTACTTGCCTGGAACCGCACTCCCCGCAATGTGCCCGGCGTGGAAGCGGTGGAGCTCGATGAGCTGTTGGCAGCCAGTGACTTCGTCAGCATCAACCTTGCCCTGGGTGAAGAAACGCGCAATCTCATTGATGAACGGCGCCTGGCTCTGATGAAGCGCGACGCCGTGCTGGTGAACACTTCCCGCGGCGGTATCGTTGATGAGCAGGCCCTGGCCGATGCCCTGAGCCATGACCGGCTCGCCGCAGCGGGGCTGGACGTTTTTGAACGTGAGCCCGTGCCCGAGGATCACCCCTTGTTAAGTCTCCCCAACGTGGTGGCCACACCGCATATTGGCAGTGCGACGGAAGCGACCCGTATAAAGATGGCGGATATGGCCGCTTTGAATATGCTGGAGGCACTCCGGGGCGAACCCATGCCCCACTGTGTGAATCCCGAGGTTTACCCGTCCTGAGTTCGGGTTCCCGTGATCCGCTTTTCTGAACTCCTGAGCCTTAGCTCCCCGGAGTTTGAACTGCCCTGTGATGTCAGGGGCTGTCACCTCTACGAGGCCCGGGGTTTTCGCTGGTTAACAAGCGGTCCTGAGGCCATTCAGACCGCGATGTGTCTTGAAAATCCTGCATCCCTGGTGCTCCCAAACCACCGCGCGATGATGTTGGCGACACTGCTACCTGAAAGTGTATCCACGGTGCTCGATCTGGGTTCCGGCGGTGGCGGTTTTCTCCGCCATATTCAATCCTGGGTAAATGCTCCCCGGGTTTCCGGCGTGGAGATGAATGGTGAGATGCTCCACGTCGCTCGGGAGCACTTTGTCCTGCCACCGGAACAGCTGATTCACGTTACAGACGCGGTGGATTTTCTGGGGCGGGATCGGGTCCGCTACGATCTGGTGCTCTGTGATTTGTTCAGCGACCGAAGCGCGCCGTCCGCGCTGCAGGATGAGCTCTTTTTCGCCACGCTTGCCCGACGCTTGGAGCCGGGCGCCGCGGTAGCTATCAATACCTTGCCGGAATCCGCAGAATCGTTACTGCGTGTTGTGAGCGCTGCGCAGTCGCACTTCGATGGGCTGGGCATCGTGCAGCTCAGTGAGCTTGGCAATGTGTTGCTTTTTTTACAGGAGGAGCCATTGCCGGACGACGAGACATTACGAAGGCGTCTGTCGCAGTCGGCTTATGCCAGCGACAGCGACGTGGCTGTGGCTATTGCCGGCCTAAAGCGCCTTGTGACGGAAGTCGCTGGCGCCGAAGAGAGCAAGGAAGAGCGCGGCCCAGGCGCCTAGGGCGCTTCCGGGAGCGTCGACAGGCCCTGACGGATGGCTTTACGCACGGCGCCTGTGTCTACTTTGTTGGCATCCTGAATCAGGGAGCTGACACTTACCTGCCACAGGAGATCAGTGGTCCTGTTATCCAGAAAGACGATCATCAGCTTACCGGTTTCCTTGGCGCCGCCGAGGGCGTAGGCATTATCCACCGATGCCCCGTCGACCTGTCGCCCGATGGTGGCGCTGGGGTAAGGCGTGACATTGGAGGAGGTGCTCTCCAGAAGACCGTCGTTGACGCCCGCAGCGGCAATATAGTCAATGAGAAACTCGGCATCTGCCTTGGGCACCAGGGTGTAGCCAAGCTCCTGCATGCGCTCTTCGATGGCTGCCCGGATAGCGGGATCGGCCTGATAGAGCTTGTCCTTTGAGTACGCCGTTGGCGTCAGGGGTTCGCTCCGCCAGCCGTAACGGCCGTAGCCGCTCTGTACCAGGCGGTCTGTATCACCGGGGATAATCTCCGCGCCGCTACAGGCCAACAGGGACGCGAGGGAGCCGAGTAAAAGGAGAGCGAAAAAACCCCGGAACGTGTTGTGCATGCGATGTCCATCTGCTGGCGAGGTAGAGAGGGAGATGGTAGCAACAGCGTCCCCTGAATGCGATGCAGGGGTGCCTTTGCCGCGCTGACCGGGCTTAGCCGTCTTTAGCCGCGCTGGGACTCCCGATATTGAGACGGAGACAGGCCTACGGTTTGTCTAAACATTCGCGAAAAGTACAGGGGATCCACATAGCCCAGCATCACGGCTATGGTTTTTACACTGTGCTGGGTACTGTCCAGGAGCCTGCATGCCGCCTCCATTTTCATGTGCAGAAAATGCCGCATGGGGGAGTAGCCGGTTTCCGCTTTATAGCGGCTGGCAAAGTGTTGGGGTGTCAGCCCGGTGAAAGCGGCAAGCTCCCCCAGGGAGAGGGAACTGCTTACATGTTCTCGCATATAGGATTGCAGTTCCCGCAGGTGCAGTCTGCCCATGTTCTGACTGCGTTGGCGGTCCCGGCACAGGGCGAATTCCGCAAGGAGATGACGAAGCCGGTTTGCGGCGCCGATGTAGGCATCGAGACTGTAGCCCGTGCTGCCCACCGTCAGCATTTGCTCAAAGCCCGTGAGCAGTGATGGCTCCACTCCGCTGTGGACGCGAAAGTCGTCATCGGGGAGCAGGTGGTCGATAAAATCGCCCGCCTTGCTGCCTTTGAAGTGCACCCAGTATAACGTCCATGGATCCTGCTCATTGGCGGCATAGCTATGCTCCTGATCGCGGGGCAAGAGCACCATATCTCCCGTGGCCACGGCAAACCCGCCGCGCTGGGTCTGCACAAAGCCTCTACCTTCGGTGCACAGGAAGAGCAGGTTGTCGTCATGCTGTTCCCGGCGCATGAAATGCCCACAGGCTTTGGGGTAAAAGCCCATGGCGGTGGGATAGCAGCCACAGGTCAGGGGATGCTTTTCAAGCGCCTCAAGAAGAAAGCCGGGGGTGAGCACCCGCGATGCACTTGGGGACAGGGGCCAGTTTGAAGGACGGCTCATGACCAGGTCTCAGGCAGTCTGCGATCTTAATATTATCCATGGTTTTATGGTTTTCGTCGCTACTCGAAAACCCCGGGCCCTGCTACATTTAACACTGCCGATTACATTGAATGTTTGGAGTTTTCATCATGAGCCGCAAGATTCCCCTGTTTATCAATGGTGAGTTTATGCAGGGCAGCAGTGACCAGACCCTGCCAGTCACAAGTCCAGCCACGCAGGAAGTCCTTGCAGAGGTCACGTTCGCCACCTCCCGGGAAGTGGATTTTGCCGTAGCCAGCGCCAAGGAAGCCTTTGAAACCTGGCGGGAAGTTCCTATCTCTGACCGCGCCCGGTTGATGCTCCGCTATCAGGCTTTGCTTAAAGAACACCATGACGAATTGGGCGAGATTCTCGCCAAAGATACGGGCAAGACTTTTGAGGACGCCAAGGGCGATGTCTGGCGCGGCATTGAGGTGGTGGAGCAGGCGGCCAACATCGCGTCGGCCATGATGGGTGAGACCGTAGAAAACGTCGCCGGCGGCATCGACAGCTACAGCTATATCCAGCCCCTGGGCGTCTGCGTGGGTATTACCCCTTTTAACTTCCCGGCCATGTTGCCCCTGTGGATGTTCCCCATGGCGATCGCCTGCGGAAACACCTTTGTCCTCAAGCCCTCGGAGCAGGTACCCATGACGCCCGTGCGTCTGGTGGAGCTGTTCATGGAGGCCGGCGCCCCCAAGGGAATCCTGAACATGGTCCACGGCGGTGCCGAGCAGGTCGACCAGCTTCTCAATCATCCCGATACCCGCAGTGTGTCTTTTGTGGGCTCCTCCCATGTGGGAGAGCATGTGTATAAAACCGCAACGGCGGCGGGCAAGCGCGTCCAATGCATGATGGGGGCGAAGAATCACATGGTGATCATGCCCGATGCTGACAAGAATGCGGTACTCAACGCGCTGGTCGGTGCGTCCGTGGGTGCGGCGGGTCAGCGCTGCATGGCAATCTCCGTGGCCGTGTTCGTGGGCGAAGCCGCACAATGGATACCGGAACTTGCGGAGCGGGTAGCGAAAGCCCGGCCCGGCGCCTGGGACGATGGAGGCGCGGCCTATGGACCCCTGATCTCCAAAGCCGCCCACGCGCGAGTCCTCGATCTCATCGCCAAGGGCAAAAGCGAAGCAAACTGTCTCCTAGACGGGTCGGACTGCACCGTAGAGGGTATGCCCGACGGCAACTGGGTGGGACCGACCATGTTCTCGGGCGTCACGCCCGAGATGACCATATACAAGGAAGAAATCTTCGGGCCCGTGCTGTGCTGCATGGAGTTGGAGACCCTGGATGAGGCCCTGGCGGTCATCAACGCTAACCCCATGGGCAACGGCACGTCTATCTTTACCGCGTCCGGCGGTGCCGCCCGGAAGTATCAGCACGAAGTGGCGGTGGGGCAGGTGGGTATCAATATTCCCATTCCCGTACCGCTGCCGTTCTTTTCCTTCACGGGTTGGCGGGGCTCCTTCCGCGGCGATCTGCACCCCTATGGCAAGCAGGCCGTGCGTTTTTACACCGAGACAAAAACCGTGACGGCGCGCTGGCGCTACGATGAGTCCGAGGCGGGGAAACAGCCTAATATGAGCATTAATCTGCGCTAATGGCCGTCGCCGGGTCCTGCGGCGAATCGCCTTGAACTCCCTTGCTTAACAGTTGCGAACTGTTTCAGGTATCAGACATGGATTTTTCCCTCAGTGACGAACAGCAAGCCTTTGTAGAGAGCGCCCGGGCCTTCTCCGACGGTGTTCTGGCGCCCAATGCAGCGCGCTGGGATGCGGAGTCGATCTTCCCTAAAGACGCCCTGGCGTCGGCGGGGGAGCTGGGCTTTATGGGCATGTACACACCGGAAGAGGCGGGGGGACTGGCCCTGTCCCGTTTGGATGCCAGTCTTATCGTCGAGGAACTGGCCCGCGGCTGCACCACCACGGCGGCGTTTCTCACCATTCACAACATGGCCACGAGCATGATTGGTCGTTATTGCAGCCCGGCGGTCATCGAGGAGTGGTGCCCGGACCTGGTTATGGGTAAGACCCTGGCGTCCTATTGCCTCACGGAACCCGGCGCAGGCTCCGATGCCGCATCCCTGCGCACCAGCGCCGTTGCGGATGGTGACGATTATCTGGTGAACGGCAGCAAGGTGTTTATCTCCGGAGCGGGAGAGACGGATGTGCTTGTGGTGATGCTGCGCACCGGTGATGCGGGTCCCAAGGGCGTGTCGGCGCTTCTTGTTCCCGCGGACGCACCCGGTATTACCTACGGCAAAAAAGAAGAAAAAATGGGCTGGAATGCCCAGCCCACACGCATGGTGACCTTCGACAATGTCCGCGTACCTAAGGGAAACCGCCTGGGTGCCGAGGGCCAGGGTTTTGCCATTGCCATGGAAGGGCTGGACGGCGGCCGTATCAATATCGCGACCTGCAGCGTGGGTACTGCGCAGCAGGCCCTGCAGGAAGCGGCCGATTACGTGGCGGAGCGGGAGCAGTTCGGGCAGGCGATAGCGGAGTTCCAGGCGACCCAGTTCAAGCTGGCGGACATGCTCACGGAGGTCGTGGCGGCGCGGCAGATGGTGCGCCTGGCGGCGAGCAAACTCGACAGTAAAGATGGTCAGGCCAGTACCTACTGCGCCATGGCCAAACGCCTGGCGACGGATCTGGGCTTCCGCGTATGTAACGAGGCGTTGCAGCTCTTCGGGGGTTACGGTTACATCCGTGAGTACCCCATGGAGCGCCATGTTCGGGACACGCGGGTCCATCAGATTCTGGAAGGCACCAATGAAATTATGCGCGTCATTATCGCCCGTCGGCTGATGATGGACGGCGCTTTGGAGGTTATTCGATGATCAGCAGCAGCTCCCCCAAACTTCTCGTAGAACAGCGTGGCCACACGGCGCTGATCACCATTAACAACCCGGCGGCCAATACCTGGGATACGGAAAGCCTCCCGGCCCTTCGCGATCTCATTGGGGATCTCAATGCCCGGTCCGATATCTATGCCCTGGTGCTCACGGGTGCCGGCGAGAAATTCTTTTCTGCAGGCGCGGACTTAAAGCTGTTTGCCGATGGAGATCCCGAGACGGCGGGCGCCATGGGACGACTCTTCGGCGAAGCGTTTGAGGCCCTCGCGGATTTTCGCGGTGTCTCCATTGCGGCGGTGAACGGCTTTGCCATGGGGGGCGGTCTTGAGGTCGCGCTGGCCTGTGATATTCGCGTGGTGGAATCCCAGGCCAAGCTTGCCCTGCCCGAAGCGCGGGTCGGTTTGCTGCCCTGTGCCGGCGGTACCCAGCGTCTTGCTCAGCTGGTGGGCGAGGGCTGGGCCAAGCGCATGATTCTCTGCAATGAGCGTATTGATGCGGCGACTGCCGAGCGCATCGGTCTGGCAGAGGAGGTCGTGGAAACGGGAACTGCTCTCGACCATGCTCTGGCCCTCGCAGCACAGGCGGCCCAGCAAAGCCCCAGTGCCGTGGCACGGTGCAAGCGCCTGATTCATAGCGCCAGAGACAAGGCTATCGGCGATGGACTTGAGGCGGAGCGGGAGCTGTTTGTGGAGCTGTTCAGCACGGAAGATCAGCGTGAAGGTGTGAACGCCTTCCTCGAGAAGCGTGAGCCGGAGTGGAAAAATGCCTGATGCGGTTTTGATCAGCGTTGAATCGGCTGCCGAGGGTAAGCTGGGTCGATTGACACTCAACAGCCCCGAGACCCTCAATTCCCTGACGCTGGAGATGGTCGATCTGATTCAGGGAGCCCTTGATCACTGGCGGGATGATCCTGCGATCGCGGCGATTGTCATCGATGGGAGCGGAGAGAAGGCTTTTTGCGCCGGTGGCGATGTGCACGCGCTGCACGCCTCCTCCTCCGGCACGCCCGGCGGACCCTGCGAATATGCCGAGAGCTTTTTCGCGCGGGAATACCGCATGAATTATCACCTCCATACCTACCCCAAGCCGATTCTCTGCTGGGGCCACGGTATTGTCATGGGCGGCGGTCTCGGTGTGATGGCCGGGTGCTCCCATCGCGTGGTCACACAGGCCACGCGCATCGCCATGCCCGAGATCAACATCGCACTGTTCCCGGATGTGGGCGGCAGCTGGTTTTTGAACCATATGCCCGGTGCCAGTGGACGTTTTCTCGCGCTGACGGCAGCGTCGGTCAATGCAGCGGATGCGCTCTTTTGCGGCCTTGCCGATCGCTTTATTGCGGCCGAGCAAAAAGATGCGGTTTTTGAAGCTCTCCTTGCGGTGCAATGGGATGAGGACAGCACGAACAATCACGCCCATATGCGTCATACCCTGCGCGGTTTCAGCGAGGCGGAGGGCGGTGTCGAGCTGCCGCCTGCGCAGGTAGAGCCCCATCTGGAGACCATCAATACACTCTGTGATGGCGACGATATCCATGACCTTATCGATCGTATCAGTCAGCTGGAGACCGAAGACCGCTGGCTCGCCAAGGCTCGTGATGGTCTGCTCTATGGCTCAAAGCTGGCGGCACTTTGGATTGACCGCCAGCTCTACGAGACCCGCCACAGCTCCCTGCGGGAGGTGTTTCAGCAGGAAGTACAGCTGGGTACCAACATCATGCGTCATCCGGAATTTGCGGAGGGTGTCCGTGCGCTGTTGATCGATAAGGATCGTCAGCCTAACTGGGCGTACGCCGACTCCCGCTCCGTGCCAACCGAGGTGGTCGACAGCTTTTTTACAGCGCCCTGGCCGACAAACCCTCTCGCTGACCTTTGAAACAGTAAAGGAACATCACCATGAAACAACGCGTAGCTTTCATTGGCCTTGGCAATATGGGCGGCCCTATGGCGGCCAATCTCCTCTCCGCCGGTTTTGCCGTCAGCGTTTTTGATTTGTCAGACGAGGCCTGCAAGGTGCTGGCGGGCAAAGGTGCATCCGTTGCCGAGTCGGCCAAGGCCGCAGCGGATTCCGTTGATTTTCTGATTACCATGCTCCCGGCGGGGAAACATGTCGCTGGCCTGTATCTGGGCGACGACGGCTTGCTGTCTATGCTGGATGCCAGCACCACGGTGCTCGATTGCTCGACGATTGATGCGCAGACCGCGCGGGAAGTAGGTGAGGCGGCGGCGGCGCGGGATATTGGTTTTCTGGATGCGCCGGTCTCTGGCGGTGTGGCCGCAGCGCAAGCCGGCACCCTCGCCTTTATGTGCGGGGGGGATGCAAAGGTGTTCGAAACTGCCCAGGCGGTGCTCAACGCTATGGGCCGCGCCAGTTTTCATGCCGGGCCCGCAGGCGCCGGCCAGGTAGCAAAAGCCTGTAATAACATGCTTCTGGCCGTGCATATGCTCGGCACTTGCGAGGCTCTCGCCATGGGCAAGGAGCATGGTCTGGACCCTGCGCGGCTCTCAGAGATTATGTTGGCGAGTTCCGGTCGCAACTGGTCTCTTGAAGTCTATAACCCCTGGCCCGACGTCATGGAAGGCAGCCCCGCCAGTAACAACTATCAGCCCGGATTCATGGTGGATCTCATGGCCAAGGATCTGGGTCTCGCCATGGACGTTGCCAAAACCGCCGGCATCGATAACTCCATGGGGCAGTTGGCGCAGACCCTGTATGAGGAGCACCAGGGTGCCGGTAACGGTGCCCGGGATTTCTCCAGCGTGCTTGAGCGGTATCGGCAGAAGTAGTTGCCAGATCATTCCGGTATTCCTTTATCCGCGATTTCGTGCGGGGTATCCGCGATCTCCCTCCGCACGGTGTCACTCCGCTCGCTGGGTGGGGGGACGCTCGCTGCGTAACACCACACGGAGAGAGATCGCTGGCGACGGTCGCTGCGTCGAGTTTGTTTGCCCTTCGCTGGCATAAGCACTTGCGCGGGCCTAGTCCTTACGCAGCAATCAGGAGCGCGCAGCGCGACGCGAAGTAAGGGCTACGGCCGTGTGAGTGCGGACCTGTCAGCCGTTAAAGCTTTTAAATTTGTCCGTGGGTGCTTCGTTATCCGCGATCTCCCTCCGCACGGTGTCACTCCGCTCGCTGGGTGGGGGGACGCTCGCTGCGTAACACCAAACGGAGAGAGATCGCTGGCGACGGTCGCTGCGTCGAGTTTGTTTGCCCTTCGCTGGCATAAGCACTTGCGCGGGCGTAGTCCTTACGCAGCAATCAGGAGCGCGCAGCGCGACGCGAAGTAAGGGCTACGGCCGTGTGAGCGCGCACCTGTCAGCCGTTAGAGCTTTCAAATTTGTCCTTGGGTGCTTTGTTATCCGCGATCTCCCTCCGCGCGATGCCACTCCGCTCGCTGGGTGGGGGGACGCTCGCTGCGTAATACCGCACGGCGAGAGATCGCTCGAGTCAGTGCGGCTTGTCAATGAAAGGCAGCATCATTGCTGTTCTCTGATCCCGTCATGGTGGGATAAACCTCATCAAAGGTCTCGAAGATGGCATCCAGGGGTAGATCATCAAAGCTGCCACGCTCGCGCACATACTCCATGTGTCGCCTGCCGTGGGTGTCGTAGGGGTGCATAAGCGCGCCATTAACGGGATCGAACTCCAGGGCAGCGACTCCGAAACGCTCGCAGAGCTCTATATTGAAGGCGGTGGAGAGTTTTACCCATTTTTCGTTGAGCCAGAGTTCGGCGTAACCGTGCCAGGCAAAAAGGTCCGTGCCCATACTTTCGCTGAGCTTGTCGCTGGTGAGGTGATTCAGCACATCCGCAAAACCCAGGCGAGCGGGGATGCCATGAGCGCGGGCGCAGGCAGTCAGCAGTACGGACTTGGGAACACACCAGTTACTCACCGCGCCCGCGATGACACTGGCCCGATAAACGGCAGGGTCCCGGGAGACCCGATAGGGGTCGTAGCGGATACCATCGCGCACGGCGTAGAAAAGCCCCTCTGCGATGGCGACGGGGTCCTTTAGGCCTCCCACGGTCTTTGCCGCGAAGTCGCGCACAGCCTCGCTGTCACTATCAAGAAACCAGGTCGGGTCGAGGGTTTTGGATGAGGGGGGCATGGTCAGCTCCGAAGTGTATCTGCCTGAAAAGTATGGCGCCGATGACGCACCCTGAGAGACTACAGGAGACTGTTGTTCTCAGTCTTCCGTTGCTTCCTTTGCTTCTGTTGCCAGTAGCGACGTCGCTGCATCGATTAGGCGCTCGGCGTCATAGGCACTGGTGCTGAATATGCTGTCAAAACGTTCACTGTCAAAATAGTAGCGATCGGATTCCGGATTGCGTAACACCGCAAGCTGTCTGATCTCCCCGTCGTCATTGAGCGTCACTCGCAGGGCCTCATCGGCCGCTCCTGCATCATCGTCGGCGGGATCCACGAGACCGCTGATCGCCATGCCGCCCAAAGCCGCCGCAAAGGCCGCCGCCGATTCCTGTTCCACGTCGGTGCCATCACTGCGGGACCACTGGCCGTCGGTCAAGGTAAACGTCACGCCATAGAGGGCAAACTCCGTCACGTTTTGGACGGCGAGGAGTCGCGTATCCAGCCAGCTGTCGATATCCGCCGGGGCATCGAAGCTGCTCAGGGGCAGCACAAAAACCGCAGACTCGCCCTCTGCCCGTGCATGAATCTTGCGCATTGCCGGCGTGCTTCCGAGGTAGACGGTGGCGTCACCATCATCACCGGACAGAACAATTTTTCGAACAAACCCGACGTCTGACACCTGGAAGCGCTTCGCTGCGGTGTCGCTATCGGCGATGGGAAAGCCGGGATCGGCGGTCAGCAGGGCATTGAGGAGTGAACGCATCTTGTCGTTGTCGGCGGGCAGACCCCGATCGAGGCTCCACTGATTCTGGTTACGGAGCAGCACGACCGTGGCGCCCTCCTGTGTGGACACCTCGACGCGATTTACGGCGCCCGGGCTCAGCCGCGCCACGAGGGTATCGCGGCTGATTGTTGCGGGACTTTCGGGCCAGTACAGATACGCGACCAGGGCAAGTTGCGCGAGGAAAAGCACCGCGAGAATGCGCAGGATCATAGAAGAACCCTCCCCAACTGCTTCTCCCGCCGTCTGCGCTGGAGTAGCCAGACGGCATAGATCACGATGAGGAAAATCAGGGCGCCGGCATAATTGGCATACTCAATCCGCGCCTGCATGTTCTTGGGTAGCGCGGGGAGCGTGCGGTTAAAGTGCGCCCGGGAGCGGATGTTCATCAGGCTGCTGTCCTGCAGGGACCAGTCCACGGCGTTCATGAGAAACTCCAGGGGCCCGAAGTACTGGGTGCCGGACGCGGCAATCACACCGCTCAGGACCTGATCGCTGGCAAAGTCGTTGGAGCTCACCACGATGAGACGGGAGGAGGACGGCGATTTACTGATCAAGGCCGTGCTGGGTGTCTCCACCTCGCGATCTTCGTTCAGGTCGTCATTTGCGGATGCGGCGGGTGTGGGCACCTCGTCAAAAAAGCTGGTGAATTCACCGCTCAATAAAACACCCACCTCGGCCTTCTGTCGCGGTTTGCCGGCCCCGGAAAAACTGCTATGACCGCTGTCAGTTACCGTCGGCATAACGTCGCTTTGCGCGGACAGCCAGGCTTTGTCAGAGCTGCTCAGCAGTGTGGTGCTCTCGATATTCTCCTGCGGCGATACGGACAGGGGCGACGCCCAACCCACGGTGAGATTGGGTAAGCCCTGGGTGATGGGGTGGTCGGGGTTCAGTCCGTCGTCGCGGATGTCCAGTAAATAGGGGTAGTCCACGAATTGCATGTCCCGGAATTCATACTCGCCCACGCGCCGGAGCACGGGAACGGGAAACGCCGCCTGGCGATCATCCAGCACAACGGTGTCTTCGACACGAATGCCCTGGTGGGCAAGCCAGTCCTCCATACCGCTGTCGACCCTGCGCAATTGCAGGGCTGTGCCACGGGTTTCGATGGAGCGCGGCGATGTGGCGACAATGACCGTGCCGCCCCGCATGAGGTACTGGTCAACAGCAAAGAGTGCTTTGGCCTCAAGGGTCTCGGGAGCCATCACGATGAGGAGGTCAGCGCTGGCATCCACGCTGCCATCGGTAAGGTCCTCCATGAGGATGCTGTGATCCTGACTGATGGTCTGTTGGAGCGTGCCAAAGCTATGGCCCTGGGGAGGCATACCGCCCCGGGGCTGGCTACTCCCGGGTAGGGCGAGGGCGATGGTGCGGGTGAAGCCGCTGGCAAAGCGTCGCAGGCCCGCTTCCAGGGCGTCACTGAAGTCGCTGCTGTCAAAGCGCCCCGTGGGTAGCTGGATGACCTGATGGTCGTCTTCAAGAGTCAGGTAAAAGTAGAACTCGTTTTCATCACCCAGAGCGGTAATCATGGGTTGGAATCCCCACTCCTCGAGGATGCGGGCGGCCTCGGCCCCGCCCTTGGCCTCGGGTTCCACGAAGTCGATGCTGAACTTGTTCTGAGAGTTGGGAACAAGGGCCTCGGCCTCGCGGCGGATGGCATCGCGGTAGTCCACGAGCAGTTGGGGAAGCTTGCTGTCATCGGATACGTAGGCCCGCAGCGTCACAGGCTTGGAGATCTGATCAAACAGCTCGCCACCGCTGCGATAGCGATAGAGCACGTCGCGGATCGCCCGCGTGATATCGAACTCAGGATTACGCAGGAGTACCTCGGGGTCTCCTCCCGCCGCCATCTTCACCTCGATGAAATCCGAGAAGCCCAGTACTTCTTTTTCGTTGCCGTACTGGATCAGCACATTGAAGTAAGCGTTTACCAGCGCTGACTGGTAGCGATCCGCCACTTGAAAGGGGGTTGCCTGGATTCCGTACTCTTCGTTGGCCTGTTTTTCCGCCGCTGCGTCCTCCGCGGGGTCCACAAACTCCACGCGGATCTTGCCGGCTCCCGTCACCGCGTATTCGCGAAGGAGATCCCGCAGCTGGGGCACGAGGGGTGCAAGGAGAGGGTGGGAGCGTTCGCTGAAGTATCCGCGAATGAGCAGGGGCTCCTCCAGTTGGGTCAGCAAGGTCTCGCTAGGCTCGGACAGGGAGTAGAGCTTGCCCTCCGTAAGATCGGTCCGGACGCCCGGAAGCTTGTGAAGCCAGAGAGCGGCAAGGAGTAGATTGAGCACCACCAGCGTCACCCCGAAGCGCCAGCTGCGATGATGGCTGTTTGAGCGTTCGGACCAGCGACCGCGCTCCAGAGCGAAAATATTCAGGCCCAGGAAAACCGCGGTGATAGCGAAGTAGTAGTACAGATCCCGCAGATCAAGCACGCCCCGGGTGATGCTCTCAAAGCGTGCACCGGAGCCCATCAGCCGGAGGAACTCCGCAGCGCTGCCGCCAAAAAAGCCCAGGAGGAGCTCGCTGCCGGCAAGGTAGAGCAGACCGCACAGAGCAACACTGCCTATGAGGCTGACGATGGCGTTGTCCGTGCGCGACGATACAAACAGTCCCACAGACAGGTAGCTGCACCCCAGGAGAAAGGTCGCGAGATAGCCCGCAGCCACGGGCCCCCAGTCCAGGCTTGCAATACCCTCGACGGTCAGGGGGAGTAACAGGGTTCCCGCCAATGCCAGCATCAGCACCAGGGCGCAGGCGATGAACTTGCCGAGCACAAACTGCCATAGAGACACGGGGAGAGTAAGGACATGTTCCAGGGTCCCGCTGCGCCGCTCCTCACTCCAGCTACGCATGGTGAGCGCGGCGCTTAGAAAGATGAGGAGCAGGGGCATCCACTCAAAGAGGGGACGCACATCCGCGATGTTGCGCGCAAAGAATGCCTCCACCCAGAAAAATACAAAAAGACACACCGCCAGGAAGCTCGCCAGGAACATCCAGGCAACGGGCGATGCAAAGAACAGTTGCAGCTCTTTGCGGGCAACGCGGAACAACACCAGATCAGGACCCATGGCTGCCTCCTTTCTCACGTACCGCCTCGCGGAAGATCTGCTCCAGGTTGCGTCGCAGGGGTGTCAGGGAATACAGCTTTGCCCCACTGTCGATCACCATGCGGCTGACATTTCCCGCCGCGGTATCCATCGCGGCACTCTCCTTGAGCGCCAGGCTCAGGGTCAGCTTGTTCCCGGTGTCGTCCAGCATCGAGACATGGGCGATCTGAGGTAAGCGCGACAGGAGATTTGCCATGTCACCCGTATCGCTGCTGCAGCTCAGGAGGAGCTCGCGGCTCTCCCGCAGCACAGCCAGGGGCGAATCCAGTGCCAGGGCCCCGTTAGACAGCACCAAAACCCGTTCGCAGAGAGCATCCACTTCCTGCATCACGTGGGTGGAGAGAATCACCGTGGCCTGACGGGAGAGCTCCTGTACGAGTTCGCGCATATGCTCGTTTTGCTGGGGATCCAGGCCGTTGCCCGGTTCATCCAGGATCAGCAGTTCGGGCTCCCCGAGGATTGCCTGCGCCACTCCCACGCGTTGTTTAAAGCCCCGGGAGAGCTGGCCAATGGGGTCAAAAAACCGCGCGCCCAGTTCCGTGGCGTCCACGCTGTAGCGGATGGCGCGACGCTTCTTATCTCCCCGGAGCCCCTTGAGCTGGGCGGCATAGTCCAGATAGTCCGCAATGGTCATTTCCGGGTAGATGGGCAGATTCTCCGGCAGATAGCCGAGGCTTTGCTGAATCTCCCTGGCATCGAGGCTCAGGTCCTTTCCGCCGATCTCCACGCTGCCGGCGGAGGGCTCGAGATAACCGCTCAGCATCTTCATTACCGTGGTCTTGCCTGCGCCGTTGTGGCCCAGGAGACCCACGATCTGACGCTCGCTGATGGAAAAAGAAACATCCTGGACGGCCGGAGTTTTGCCGTAATACCGAGTAAGAAACTTTACATCGATCATGTTTTTGGCTGTCTTCACAGAAGTTTTTTAGAGGTGAATGGACGCTGAAAGTTCGGTTTGACTGATCCTCAAGGAAGCAGGAGCTTAATAATAAAAATGATCAGTACCCCTGTGAAGATCCGGCGTATCCAGACTTCGCCACCCTGCACGGAAAACCGTGCGCCGAAGTACCCGCCCAGGGCGTTGCCCGCCGCGAGGGCCAGACCAAACTGCCAGTGAATGGATACCGCAGCGGCAAACACCACGATAGCGAAGAGATTGTAGGTCAGGGCAATAAACACCTTATGCATGTTGGTGCGCACCAGATCCAGCCCCATCACCCGATGGAGAATGGGCATGAGAATAAATCCCACGCCCACCTGGATAAATCCTCCCCAGCAGCCCGCAGCAAACATCAGGATATGACCGAGCATCAAGCGCTTCGGGGTCAGGGGGCCGGAAGTGTCCGCTGACTTTTTGCCGGGGATCTGCATGAGTACGAGCACGGCGATCATCACCAGGGCAAGGACGCGATCAAACCATTCACCGTCCAGTTGCACCCCGACGAGGGCCCCGAGAATGGCGCCGGGAATCGCCGCAGCCGACAGGGTCAGGCTGAGACGGAACTCCGAAAAGCCCCGGCGGAAGAAGGTGCGCACCGCGACGATGTTCTGCGCAATGATGGATATGCGGTTGGTGCCATTAGCCTCGGGCCCGGACAGTCCCAGGAACAACATAATGGGCACGGTCATCAGGGAGCCACCACCGGCGATGACATTCAGCATCCCCGCGATGGTGCCCGCCCCGGTGAGCAATGCCAGCTCCCAGAGCTCGACGTTCATTGTTTACCCTGCCTGTTGGCGCTCAGGAAAGCGCCCCTAGTCGTCGCCCCAGGGCTCCCGCATGGTGACGAACTCCTCAGCAGCCGTGGGATGAATACCGATGGTGCTGTCAAAGGTCGCCTTCGTGGCGCCGGCCTTCAAAGCGATGCCGATACCCTGGATGATCTCTCCGGCATCGGGGCCCATCATGTGCACGCCCACCACGCGATCCGAGGCGTCATCGACGATGAGTTTCATGAAGGTTTTTTCATCACGACCGCTGATGGTGTGCTTCATGGGCTTGAAGGTCGACTTGTACAGGGTGATGTCGCCGAACTCGATCTCCGCCGCGCTCTCCGTGAATCCCACGGTGCCGATATTGGGCTGGCAGAACACGGCGGTGGGAATGAAGTCGTAGTCCACGTTTTTTTCCATATCGCCGTACTGTCGTCGGGCAAAGGACATACCTTCCGCGAGGGCCACGGGTGTGAGCTCCATACCGCCGATCACATCGCCCACGGCAAAAATGCTCGATTCTGCGGTCTGAAAGTGCTCATCGACTTCGATGGTGCCATGGCTGGTGAGTTTGACGTCGGTATTTTCGAGGCCAAGACCCTCAAGATGAGGGCGCCGCCCTGCGGCACAGAGGATGGCATCCACCTCGATGCTGCTGCCATCGGTAAGCTCTACCGCCAGTCCACCGGCAACCCGTTCTGCACTCACAACGTTGGTCTCAAAGCGAAGATCGACGCCGGTCTTGCGGATTTCCTGCGCGGCGTGGGCACGGATATCGCTGTCAAAGCCGCGAAGGAAGAGGGGGCCGCGATAAAGCTGGGTTACCCGCGAGCCCAAGCCGTTGAAAATCCCGGCAAACTCCACAGCGATGTAACCACCGCCGATGATCAGCAGGCGCTCGGGAAAACTCTCCAGATCGAATACTTCATTGCTGGTGACCGCCAGGTCATTGCCCGGAAACTCAGGTTTGTAGGGCCAGCCGCCCGTGGCGATGAGGATCTTGCTCGCCGTGTAATGCTGATCGCCCACGGCTACGGTATTGGCGTCGATAATGCGCGCGCGACCATCGATGAGGGTCGCGTTGGCCCCATCGAGCATGTTGCGGTAGATCGCATTGAGTCGTGCAATCTCCGTTTTCTTGTTGTCCCGCAGGGTGCTCCATTCAAAGCGCTTCTCACCGCTGTCCCAGCCAAACTCCCGGGCGTCGTCAAAGGCTTTGCCGAATTCTGATGCATAGACGTAGAGCTTCTTGGGTACGCAGCCGACGTTGACACAGGTGCCGCCCATGTAGCGGTCCTCGGCGATCGCCACGCGCGCGCCGAATCCGGCGGCCATGCGGGCTGCCCGGACACCACCGGAGCCTGCACCGATGACGAAAAGGTCGAAATCTAGATCACTCATTGCTGTTCCTCCTGAGGGCGGGCATTCTAACAGGCCTTCGCCGACGGTACCGTGGGAGCCTTACATTCCTCTCGGGGCCATGACATGGGACACCGATGATTCAGCGGAGTTGCCAGACGGCGCGAAAACGCCCGATAAACCATAAGAAGGCATACAGAGACAGGCGAAGACGCGCCTGTTTTTAGAGCTGAATTTTGAGAGCTGAAAATTGAGAGTAAGGGCATGAAAAAAATTATTCCCGTTCTATCCCTGGGACTGCTGCTTACGCTGCTGTTCGGTGTTTGGACCGCCAGGGATGCCATGAAGGTCGCCGTGGGCTACAGCGCCAAGCAGGTCTGCTCGGGTGTTTTTCTCTCGGGGCTGTCGGCGGAGTTTGTTCAGGATCGCGATGTTAACCCCAATATGGCGATACTGGGCCCCTTGCTCGGTGCCTTGGACATTACCGTCGATCAGGAGCAGGGGCTGGTGTCGGCGTCTCTGCTGGGTGTGGACGCCCAGGCCGTGCATCTCTCTGGCAGAGGGTGCACGCTCAACGGCCCGGGGGAGGGTGCGCCGCCCCTGAGCGTTGCTGCCGCCGATGAGAGCGGCCCGGGCGTTCCGGCGCCGTGGCGCCCCGCGGTGGAAGCGGCGTTTGCGGAGCCCGAGGCCTCGACGGGCGCCCGCAATACCTATGCCTTGCTCGTGGCACGCCAGGGCGAACTGCTTCTGGAGGCCTACGCCAGCCCCATCACGGCCGGGACCCGCCTCCAGGGTTGGTCCATGAACAAGAGCCTTATGGCCACCTGGATTGGTATGCAGACCGAACGGGGCCTCATTGATCCGGCTCAGCCCCTGGCGGTGCTGCTGGCGGATGATCCGAAGCGTCCGGACCTTGATCCGACGTTGACGCTGCTGCACCTCTTGCAGATGGAGAGCGGCCTGGATTTTGTTGAGGTTTATGGCCCGGGCAGCGATGTGACCAAAATGCTCTACACCGCGCCCGCCATGTGGGAGATTCCCGCCGGCAAACCCCAGGCCTACCCACCGGGGGAGCACTTTTCCTATTCCAGCGGGGATACGGTTTTTGCCAGCTATCTCTGGCAGAAAACCCTGAAAGAGCCCTTTGAGGCGTGGATCGCCCGGGAATTTACAGCGCCCCTGGGTATGAATTCACTCGTAGCAGAAGCCGATGCCAGTGGTGTGCAGGTGGGGTCCAGCTATGTGTATCTCACGGCCCGGGACTGGCTGAAAGCCGGGCAGCTGTGGCTGGATGCCTGGCATGGGCGGTCCGAGCTTTTATCCCAACGCTGGCTGCGAGACTCTGTGACGGCCCGTCCCTCGGATGAAAAAGGCCGCTACGGGCGGGGGTTCTGGCTGAATACCGATGGTGTGGTCTTTGAGGGGCTCCCGGAAAACCTCTTTTATGCCGGCGGGCATGCGGGGCAGTTCGTGGTGGTGATTCCCGAATGGGAAACCGTGGTGGTGCGTCTCGGACTCACCGGGGCGGGTGTGGACAAGGGCATGCACGAGTTTTTGCTGTCCCTGGCGAAGCTGCGTTCACCGGCATTCTGATGACAATGCAGCTTTCCGGCATCTATCGCTACCCCGTGAAGTCCGCCCGGGGTCACGAGGTGAATTCAGCGACGATGGACCGCTTTGGTCTGGCGGGGGATCGCCGCTGGATGCTCATTGACAGCGCCGGACAGTTTTACAGTCAACGCCGGGCTCCCGCCATGGCGTTGCTGGGGGTGGCGCCCCGGGAGCATGGGCTGCGCCTGACTTTTGGCGAGCATTGCATGGATGTGGACCAGCCGGATGCTCAGAGTCCGGAGGTTTCAGCCACCGTGTGGGAGCATACGCTCCGTGCCCGATGTGCGGCAGCGGAGGTAAACGCCTGGCTCAGGGAGCGTCTGGGTGAGGACCTCCGCCTGGTGTTTTGTCCCGAGAACGCAACGCGAAGCGTTGATGCTGCTTATCTGCCCGAGAGTCTTGAGAAACAGCACGTCGCGTTTTCCGACGGTTTTCCTCTTTTGATCATTTCCCAGGCGTCTCTCGACGCGCTGAACGCCCGACTGCCCGTGCCTGTTCCCATGGATCGCTTCCGCCCTAATCTGCTTATTGCCGGCGCAGTGCCCCATGCAGAGGATCAGTGGAAGCGTCTGCGTATCGGGGCCACGGAGCTGGCAATCGTAAAACCCTGCTCCCGCTGCGTCATACCGTCGATCAACCAACAAACCGCGGAAAAAGATCCCCTGATCAATCGCGTCCTCGCTGAGTATCGACGGCGGGACGGTGTCATTTACTTTGGGATGAACGCCATTGCCACAGCGGGGGACCGGTTGACCGTCGGTGACAGCGTGTCCGTGTTGGATTAATCCCAACTATTGCCAAAGCGCCATTAGCTCAAATGCCCGGTACAGACTGGTAAACTGCGCGCGGTTTTTTATCCGCTCAAGAACACGCGAACACTATTGAGGCATCACCATGTACACACTTCTTCGAGGCGGTCGTCGATTTCTGACGACGGCTGTTTTATCTCTCAGCAGCTTCTGTCTATCGTTCAGCGCCGCGGCCCTGGATCGCATTGAAATGCAGGACGGCTCCGTGGTCCTGGGGACCGTGCAGGACGCCGATGGCGGCAAGGTAAAGATCGATACCGCCTTTGCGGGCACCCTGGAGATTGATCAATCGACCATTGTCGCCATGACCGTAGAGTCCGATCTGGTGCTGCAGATGGACGACGGCAATGTGCTGGAAACGCCTCGCCTGGAAGTTGCCGAAGAGCAATTGGCGCTGCCCCAGGCGACGGAGCAAAGCTACGCTCTCCGGCAGCTGACCCGCATCAATCCCGAACCCTGGGAACTGGGTAACGGCTTTAAGTTCGGTGGACTGGCGAGCTTTGGCTACAACAGTCAGCGTGGTAACACCGATACCGATGAGCTGGATTATCGCTTTGAAACCCGCTGGGAAAGCCTGGTAGATCGTTATCGTGTTGAGGCATTTGGTGAAGTCAATGAAGCCAACGGCACCAAGAACGCCGAAAACTGGACCGCCCGGGCTCGCTACGATCGCAATCAGACGGGCAACTGGTACTGGGGTGGTGGTGCATCGGCAGAGCAGGATCTGTTCGCCGATCTGGATTTGAGAACGTCCATCGGACCCTATGTGGGCCGCAAGTTTTTCACCGACGATGTTTTCGCCCTGGAGGCGGAAACCGGTCTCGCGTACATCACGGAAGATTTTGTCAGCGCTGAGGACCGGGAGTATTTAGGTAGCACCTGGGACGTACACATGCATTCCAATTATCTTGGTGGAGACTCACGCCTCTATATCGATCATAAGGGCATCTGGAACCTCGATGAGGCGTCCAACATTGTGCTCAATACGACCTTTGGTCTCGCCTTCCCGCTTCTTTACGGGATTGAGGCATCGGCAGAGCTAGCCTATGACGTCAACACCGGTGCGGTAGAAGGCACGGAAAAAGTTGACCAAACCTACCGTATCCGCCTGGGTTACAGCTGGTAAACCGCGCTTATAGCCTGGCCCGGCTCACCGCTGCGGCCAGGTTATCCAGTACCGGGAGGGTCTCCTCGAGGGACAGGCAGGCATCGGTGATGCTCTGTCCGTAAGTCAGGGACTTTGGGTCTCCGATAGCCTGATTCCCGCCGATGAGATGACTCTCCAGCATGACCCCGCGGAGGGCATTCTGGCCTTGTTCGATCTGGTCGCAGATATCTGAGGCAACGATGGCCTGGCGCTGGGGATCCTTTTCGCTGTTGCCGTGACTGCAGTCCACAATAACGCCGGGTTCCAGGCCCGCGTCTGCCATTGCCGTGGCCGCTTCCTGCACTGCGGCGCTGGCGTAGTTCGGTCCGCTGCTCTTGCCGCCCCGAAGGATGAGATAGCTGTGCGGGTTGCCGGTGGATTGCAGGATGGCCGGCGTGCCCTCGCGGGTAAGGGAGGGAAACCAGTGGCTGTGATTGGCGCTGCGAATGGCGTCAATGGCAACGCCGATATCGCCATTCGTCGCGTTTTTGAATCCCACGGGCATCGATAGCCCCGACGCCAGCTCCCGATGAATCTGACTCTCTACCGTGCGCGCACCGATGGCGGCGAAGCTCACATAATCCGCGTAGTACTGACCAAAGGTGGTGTCCAGAAACTCACTCGCCGCCGGCAGACCCAGGTCGGCAATGTCCTGAAGCACTTTTCTCGCCAGGCGCAGACCTTTGTTGATGTGAAAACTGCCATCGAGATCCGGATCATTGATGAGACCCTTCCAGCCCACGACGGTGCGGGGTTTTTCAAAGTAAACCCGCAGAACGGGCAGAATTGCATCGTTGAGATCGAGGCAGTGGGATTGAAGTTTCTCCGCAAATTCCAGGAGGGCCGCCGGGTCGTGAACCGAGCAGGGACCCACGATAACAAGGAGGCGCGGGTCCTTTCCCGACAACACATCTTCGATCTGCCCCCGGGCTTTCCCTACGATGGTGGCCTGTTCTTCGGACAGGGGTTGCTCGTCGGCAAGCACCCAGGGGGTGATCAGAGGTTGCGCCTGACGGATACGTGTATCGTAAATACCTTGAGCCATGGTGGAAGCCGTGATGTTCTGAGGCGCGCATTTTGCGCCGCTCGGGCGGCGCTCACAACCCTCACAGCTTTTACAGGCCCCGCTCAGGCCTCCGCAATCGCGGCGCGCTCCCGAAGCTTGCGTTGAAGATCAGCAACCCGCGCCCGACTGATGGTGATTTTAGTGGAGAACAGCAGCGCCAGGACAAAACCGGGTAGAGAACCCAGACCGAAGGCAATGACCAGTCCATCAAGCACCGCGTCGCTGAGCGTTCCCGGCAACATGCCCGTTTCAAGGCCGATAATATCCACGGCAAGACCGCCGTAAAGGGGACCAAACACCGTCGCGAACTTTTGAGCAAAATTGTCGGCGGCAAAAAAGCCCGCTTCCTGGCGCATGCCGTGCTCCCACTCATGCTCGTCGGTGATATCCGCAATAATGGATTGTGCCTGTATGCCCCGCATGAGAAAGCAGTACATAAAAACGAGCATGAAAACGAAGTTCAGGGCGAACAGTAGCGAGCTGTCGTCCTCGGGAAGGATATGAAGCATCCGCAGGGGATAGAGCCACAGACAGTTGAGAATCAGGCCGATGGTCGCGAACTGGAGTAACTGGTACTTCTCAAGATGTCGCCCCAGGGGCTGGAGACTCAGCATGACCAGCATCACGGCCAGTAAGCTGGGCAGGGAAAGAATTATCGAGATCTGCCGGGCATCGAATTCCCAGTAATAGGTCCAGACCAGCATGTTCAGCGCAGAAACTGCTCCGAAGCTCGCCATGAGCGTCACTTCAAAACCGATGAGGTAGCGAAAACTGCGATTGCCGAGGGTCCGCAGCAGATCCTGGGTGAGAGTGTTGCCCACGCTGCGGCTTGGAGGCAGGGCCTGGGAATCCGAAGGCTGCGCATAGCGACGGGTGCCCAGGGTGGTGACACTGGCAAAAACCCAGCAGACCGCACAGGAAAACGCTCCATACACCGGGTAGTTGCTCTGGAGAAAGCGACCGTCCTCACCGCCGACGGATTGGAAGATCACCGTCAGGGCTATCGCAGGGGTCAGCACGCTAAAAAGAAAGAGAAAGGCCAGGCGGGCGCCGAGGACCTGGCTTCGGCCCTGGTAGTCGCTGGTAATCTCTGCGGATAGGGCCAGATGGGGAATGGAAAATGTGGTGACAAAGGTGCGTATCCACAGGGACCAGAACAGCAGCCAGGCGGCAAGAAGCGGCTGGGAGCCGCTGAGAGCCTCGGGTGGAGCAAACAAGCCGATAAAGCCGAGACCCAGGGGGACGATGCTCCAGGCCATGAAGGGATGTCGGCGACCATGAGGGCTGCGAAGGCGATCCGAGAGGGTTCCCACAAGAGGGTCGGAGACGGCGTCCCAGACCAGACTCAAGGCGATGATCAGACCGGTCAGGGTGCCATTGAGACCGAGCACCTGAGTGTAAAACAGCAGGATGAACATCGTGTACGCCGCTTCCTTCACGGCGTACACAGCCCCCCCGGCGCCATAGATAAGGCGGGTACTTAGCGGGGGCATGAAGAGTTCTTGATCATTCTCGATAGGATGGCTTTTATTGGAGATTCCAAGTATCACCCATCCTTGAGGCCTGTGTCTGCGTATGCATGGGGACCGTGGAAAAAGAGGAAGAAGCGCGCAATGCCTGAGGGACCGGAAATCCGCCGCGCCGCGGACCGCATCGCGAATGTGCTCGTCGACGAGACCGTTGAAGAGGTGGCGTTTGCGTTTCCCGAGTTGCAGCGTTTTACGAAGGTGCTCAGCGGACAGCGTGTTCTTGAGGTGGAGACCCGCGGAAAAGCACTCCTGACCCACTTCGATAACGACTATGCGATTTACTCCCACAATCAGCTTTACGGCGTCTGGAAGATTGCCAAGCGGGGAAAGATGCCGGCGACAAACCGTTCCCTGCGTTTAGCGCTGCACACCTCAGGTCACAGTGCGCTCCTGTACAGCGCCTCGGATATCAGTGTGTGGCCCCGGGAGGAAATAGGCATGCATCCTTTCCTGGCTACCCTGGGGCCGGATCTCCTGTCGGCGAAGCTCGCGTGGCGGGATATCAGCGAGCGTCTTGCCATGCCCCGTTTTGCGGGCCGTTCCCTGGCGGCGCTGTATCTGGATCAGCATTTTCTGGCGGGGAGCGGCAACTACCTTCGCTCGGAGATTCTGTTTTGTGCAGGCGTGCACCCAAAGCGTCGTCCCAGAGATCTCAGCCGCGGTGAGCGAGGCCGCCTCGCTCGGGAAACGCTCGATCTTCCCAGGCGCAGCTATGAAACCGGCGGTATTACCCTGCCGCCGCGTCTTGCGGCGACGCTCAAAAAGACGGTCAAGGGTTTTGAGCGACGGCGCTTCTTTGTGTTTGGACGGGATGGTCGCCCCTGTTATTCCTGCAAGGACACGATTCGCCGGGACAGCATGGGCAGTCGCCGCATTTACTGGTGTCCCACATGCCAACCCGAATGATCACGCCGGGCCCGAAAGATCTTTGGTTTCTCCCTCTGGGGGGCTGCGGCGAGATCGGCATGAATCTCAACCTCTATGGTCACAACGGCGCCTGGTTGATGGTGGACTGCGGTATTACCTTTGAACGGGACAGCCACAGAGTCCGCCCCCGGGTGCAGACGCCGGATCCGCAATTCATCGTGGAGCACAGGGATGCTCTTGCCGGCATCGTGTTGACCCATGCCCACGAGGATCACATTGGCGCCATGCCCCTTCTCTGGGAGCGTTTTCCGGTGCCCGTGTACACCACGCCCTTCACCGCCGAGGTTTTGCGCCGCAAGGCCGCCGGGCGGGGAGGCAAGGTTCCCAGCCCCCTCATTGAATGTCTCCCGGGGGAAAGCCAGCGCATCGGGCCCTTTGATGTGGAATGGCTGCCCATCACCCACTCCACACCGGATACCTGCGCGCTCCACATTCGCTGCGACGCCGGAAAACTCCTTCACACCGCCGACTGGAAGATCGATAAGGCACCGCAGGTGGGACCGGGTTTTGACCATGCGCTATTTGCAGCAGCGGGAGCCAGTCAGCTGGATGCGGTGATCTGTGACTCCACCAACGCGGTGGTGCCGGGGCATTCTGTCAGCGAATCTGTAGTGCGCGATGGTCTTGGGAAAACCGTAGCAGGTTGTGAAGGCCGCGTGGTGGTGGCCTGCTTTGCGAGCAACATCGCCCGTATACACAGCCTCATAGACGTGGCGGATAAAACCGGGCGCTACCTGACGCTTCTGGGAAGGTCTCTACAGACTATGCACTCGGCGGCTCTCACCGTGGGCCTCCTTGAGCGCTCCCCCAGGCTTATCGAGGCGGGGCACCTGGGTTATCTGCCTCGGGAAGACATACTCATCGTTGCAACGGGGAGTCAGGGTGAGCACGGTGCGGCGCTCCAGCGCCTTGCCAACGGCTCTCATCCCCAATTGGAGCTCGAACCGGGGGACACGGTGATCCTGAGTTCGCGCATCATTCCGGGCAACGAGGAACCCGTGGAGCGACTGATCAAGCGTTTTCGTGATCAGGGCATCACGGTTATCGACAGCGATGGTGCGGTTGAGACGGTGCACGCCTCAGGGCACCCCTGTGCCGATGAACTGGCGTCCATGTACCAGTGGGCCCGGCCGCGTCTCGCCGTTCCGGTTCACGGGGAGCAGCGACATATGAAAGCTAACGCCAAGATAGCGCGGGGAAACGGTGCAAAGATGGCCTTAACGGGCGAGAACGGTGATCTCTTTTATCTTGCACCGGAACCGGGTCTTCGTCGCAAGGTGGCCAGGGTGGGCCGCCTGGAGCAGGATGAAGAGGGTCGCCTGTCGCCCGTCGCGCCACCCGACGTGCCCAGGGCGTAGAGCAGCAGCCCGCAGCCCCGGCAACCGGTGCTCAGGGCGCTCCCTTTGACGACGTCTTTGATGATCCCTTTCCCCTGAGGATTCGGTCATAGCGGGAACGCAGATGGTCGTGTTCTTCCACGTCGGCGAGGGCATCAAGATGGCCTGGGGGTGTCTGCTCCAGCGTAGAACGTTGTTCATGATGCTTATCGGCAAGATCCGCAGCGCGCGCTTTGCCATCGGCGCTTGCCTTGCTGCTGTTTCGAAATTGCAGCAACACAAACACCAGAGAGCCGTAAACAATGACGATTTTCGCGATCAGCGCGTAGATGAGGGTACCCGGGTGCTGTTGCGCCAGGTAGATCCGCACGTCGTCGTAAATCAGGGAACTGACAAAGGCAAACAGCAGCACTACAGCTGAGCGTGAAAGCTTGCTGCGATGCTTACTGAGAAAGTAAATCAGGGAGGAGTATTTAAGGATCCGGAAGATGGACATGTTCCTCAGATACCGATGTTAATGCCCAGGAGTAAAGCTACTACCCCAAAGCTCTTCCAGCCGAGGCCTGACCAGATCTCCTTTTCTTTTTCGGCGACGAGGTATTCAAGATCCTCATCGTCGTATTCCGCCTCTGTGCGCCCCGCATGAATAATATCCTGGCGCACCTTCGCCACCGCGGCTTCCCGCAGGCGTTTACGAACGGCTTTGGGCATGCGGGATTTTGATCCGCTCTCTCCCTCGGTCATTTTGCGAGCTCCGTTCTTTGTGCTGACAACAAATGATTCCACAGCATAGTACCCTGCCCGTGGCCCTTACAACCGGCACCTCCGATTACTGTTGTTGTATGCGACTGTTTGAGCGTCTGTTACGACAAACGGTCGTGACTTCAAATGCAGGTTTGTGGTGGTCAAAAAATCACCGTTACAAAACCGCATTTTCTCCCTACACTGGAGTTGGGGTAACGCAATAACACTAAAAGGTACCGCGTATGTTAGAAAAAGAATTAGCTCAGGCGACGAAAATGGCGGAACAGGCGAGCAAGCGTGTGGAACAGCTTCGTCAGCGTCTGCTCAAAGAGACAGAGCGGGCACACAGCTCTGCAAAACGTGAACTGGCATCGGTCAAGAAAAAACACAAGGTTGCCAATGATCGGCTCAAGAAAGCCCGGGCATCGTTGCGTAAAAAAGGCAGCAGTGCCGATCGCGAAAGAGTTGATGCGCTGTTAAAGCAGGTGCAGGAATTGAGCGATACCGTGAGCCAGATTGCAAAGGCCGCTTATGACTACGCGGAAAAACTGGTTCCCATGCGTGCAGACCTCGCGCTGGAGGCGCGAAAAGCCCAGGCCGCAAACCAGGCGGCGGCGATGGTAGAAAAAGCAGCGGCCCGTCGCGCCAAGGCGAAGGCTAAAACCAAAACAAAGGCTAAAGCCAAAACCAAGGCCAAGGCGAAAACCAAGGCGAAAACCAAGGCGAAAACCAAGGCGAAAACCAAGGCGAAAACCAAAGTAAAAACGCCGCGTAAAACGGCCGTGAAGAAAGCAGCAGCAAAACGTACGCCGGCTAAAAAGAAAGTAGCTGCCAAGAAGAAAGCACCAGCCAAGAAGAGAGCTCCCGCCAAGAAAACAGTTGCCCGTAAAAAAGCACCGGCCAAAAAGAAAGCCGCCGCGCGTAAAAAAGCCGCGTAACTCCAACCTGCCCGCCGGCTGATCACCGGCGGGTTAGATACTCATTCCGTACTACCCGGGTAACACCCGGATAATAGTCCGGTACTACTTAGGTACGACGCGTATCAGCGCACCTTCCTCGGAGTCGGTGAGCAGATAAATGTCATCCTGAAAGACCCTGACGTCGCGGATGCGGCTCCCGAGTTCAGTGAACAGCGCCTCTTCCTCCACTACCTCGCCCTTATGCAGCGTGAGGCGTCGTACCTCCTCATCGACCAGGGCGCCCACGAAAAGACTGTTACGCCAGGTGGGGAAAAGATTGCCCCCATACCAGGCCATGCCCGAGGGCGCGATGCTGGGCACCCAGGTCCACAGGGGGGCCTCAAAACCGGGTGCCGATTTGAAGGGTGAGACATAGGCGCCGCTGTAGTCTACGCCGTGAGTCACCGCCGGCCAGCCATAGTTGTTACCGGCCTCGATACGATTGATCTCATCGCCGCCGCGGGGTCCGTGCTCATGAAGATAAATTGCACCGGAGTTGCCATCGATAGCCAGGCCCTGGGGATTGCGATGCCCCAGAGTCCACAGGCGCAGCGGTTCACCTTCCTCATCAAGCAGGCCTGCGGGGCTGCCATCGTCATAGATGCGCAGTACCTTTCCGAGTTCACTTTCCCGTGATTGGGCGTCCTCCCGATGCTCGAAGCCATCACCGGTGGTGATTAACAGGCTGCTGTCGGCGAGGAACAGCATTCTGGCGCCGTAGTGTTGGGGGGTTGTTTTGTCATCCTTGACGCGCAGGATCTGCTTCCCGTTTCGAAGCCCTCCGTCCCGAAATTCCGCGCGAAAGATGGCGGTGCCGTTGGCCGATTCCACACCTTCGGCATAGCTCAGATAGATAAGACGGTTCTCTGCAAATTTTGGATGGAGGACCACATCGAAGTAGCCGCCCTGTCCTGCAAACAGGGTGTCCGGCGTGCCTTCAAGAACATGGCGATCGCCCGCGGCATCAAGGTGTATCAAACGACCTTCCCGTTCCGTGATCAAAAAGCCATCATCGGGGAGCTTCGTGACACACCAGGGCCACCGCAAGTCCTCAGCGACGGTGAGGAGTCGATACTCCTCCGCCGGCGCGGCCGCTACGGTCATGGTCAGCACCAGGAGCAGTAGCCCGGAGGACAGCAATGTCCGAGGTGGTGTCTCTTTCGCCGACACGGCATGATGACGTCCGGGCATTCGGGTGAGGCAGCGGATGAATCGACGGAATTGAGAGCATAAAGAGTGTAAAGAGCATGGAAAGCATGGAAAGCATGGAAAGCATAGAGGGAGAAGAATGTTACGCGCGGTCATAGTGTTTTTTCCTGCGGTGCTGGGGGCTTACATCGTCGGCAGTATCTTCGCGACCCAGACGATTCTGGCTGAGGTCCAGGCCATGGCCATGCCGGTCACCCTGCGTGATCGCCTCCATGCGACGGGGCATGATCTCATCGGTCTGGCCACGAGTTATCTGCCCCTGATGTTACTCGCTTTTCTGGTGGCCATGCCCGTCGCCGCGGGACTTAGCCGCTACCTGCCAAAAGCGCGGTTGTTTCTGTACGGACTCGCGGGAGCCGTGGCAATCCTCGCTTTGCACCTTGTTATGAAAGCAGTGCTTGGGCTCAACGGTATTGCCGCGGTGCGCGAGCCTCTGGGCCTGGGTCTTCAGTGTCTCGCGGGTTGCTTCGGGGGCTATCTCTTTTACGTGTTCACCGGTCGAGCACATCGCTGATGCCCGCGGCGCGTCGCGCCTCGGCCCGCTGGAGCTCCTGCTTCGCCACCATGCGATAGGTCAGGTAGTAGCGGAAGATATTGGACACGTACTGCACGGTTTCCCGGCCAATTTCCTCGGCGGCAACGAGCTCCACATTGTCGAACCAGACATTGGGGTCGTAGCCCTTCTCCCTTGCCTTCGCCCGCATGCGGATCATGCGCGCGGGGCCGGCGTTGTAGGCTCCGAGGGCGAGGAGGCCGCGGTTTAAGGGGGTGATCTCCGGGTCGGAGAAGTAGCGGTCCCGGAGAAAATCCATGTACTTGATGCCCGCATGGATATTCGGCTCTACCTCGGTGATGTTGGGAATCGCGACGCTCTTGTCCGCAGCCGTTGCCGGCAGCAATTGCATGACGCCAACGGCGCCCGCGTGGCTACGGACACTCTGATCGAGGCGTGACTCCTGGTAACCCTGGGCTGCGGCAAAGAGATATTCGATGCCGTACTGTTCCCCGTACTTCTGGAAGATATGTTGCAGCTCATTGAAGCGCGCATAGTCCTCTTCGCTGAGGGCGTTGGCCGCCCAGTCAAAATCGCGGATGTAACGATTGATAAGAATATTGCCGTAGAGCGTGCCCGCCCGGTTTTTCTTGATGAAGGCATCCACGGATGCCTTTAACAGGGGGCTGTCCTTACGCAGGGCCCAGGCCGTGCGCCCGCCCTTGCGGAACACCAGATCATCGCGCACCACCAGGTCCGTAAACACACCTTCCCAGAGCTGGGGTTTGTAGTCATCGACGATGGCCCAGGGGAGGAGGCCTGCGTTGACCATCTCGATGAGGTCGTCGTCTTCGAGGGAGCCCGGCATGCTTTCAATGGCCACCGGGGGCAGGCCTTTTTCGACGAGGCGCTGGTTCAGGGCATCGACGCTTTCCCGGTAGCTGCTGCTCTCACGAAGATAAACGGTCTTGCCCGAGAGGTCGTCCAGGGTGCTTATGGTAGGTGCGCTGGGACCCGTGACCAGTATTTCGTTCAGGGGCTTGCTCGCGGGGATACTGAAATCCACCACTTCCTGGCGTTCGGGAGTGATGGTAAGCCCTGCAGCAATGATATCGCCCCGCCCATCGAGGAGCGCGGGAATCAACTGGTCCCGGGCCACGGGAATCACGATGGTGTAGACCCGGATGTGCTTGCGTTCCATGTTCTGATTCAGGTGTTCCTCCAGGCGTGTCGCCATCTCCGCGATGAGACCGCGACCCCGGCCCTCCTCAAGATGAAAGCGTCCCGGTCCGTACACCGTGAGAATACGGACGACCCGACGATCCTCCATCTCATCGAGATCCCCGGTCCATCGCCGCATACCGGGGGCCTCGGGATTGTCGGCGGGATTCATATCACCGCCGGGCGTGGCGATATCGCTGTCAAAGAGCTCTTCCTCTGGTTCCGGTTTCTCGGTTGCACTGCCTTCGGAAACCTTCTGTGTCACCACTGCGGGGTTGGCCTGCTCAGCCCCATTGGCCTCGGATTGACTGTCTCCGCAGGCGCAAAGCAGGGCCGCGGCGAAAAACAGAATGCTCAGCTTTTTTGATGAACGGGATTTCATGGTGACCTGGCTTCTCGTCGTAACAATGGGAACGGGCCTATTGTGCCACTACTTTGTGCCGTCGCGCTCGGGGCACCGGGCAGGGCTACGAGGTATTCGATAGCAAAGTTGATGTCATCGCGATTACGGTCAAAGTTAATCGTGAGAGGCTGATCGATCGTCAGATAGGCACCGCAGGCTTCGCCCCCATCGCAGATCACCAGATCATTATCCAGATCGGTGCCGGCAAAGAGCTGGTACATGCCCGCAGGGCTGTCGGGAAAGGCGAAGTCGAAGACGGGGCTGCCCGCTTCGATGACGGTCTGGGCGACCACGCTGTCGGTCGCGGGATCAAAAAGCAAAAGGTATACGACACCCAGCTCCGCATCACTGGAATCGGTCACGGACAGGAGGATGCGTATGGACAGCGTGTTCGCGCTGGAGCTGGCCGTCAGGCTCCCTTCGTAAACCCCCGGTGCCAGGCCGTCGCGGGCCACGTCGATGGCGTAGCGGCCCAGACCCTGTTCATCGACGTCCGTGGCACTCACGGTAATCCAGCTGTCATTCGCCTGGAGTTGTACGTTCTGCAGTTCTCCCCCACCGCTGTTGCGCAGGACCAGCTCCAGTCGGTTGCGCCCGGAACTGAAATTCAGGGCGCTGCTCGACGCTCCGAGCCGGGGCTCGACGCCGGAGCTGTCACCGGCTTCCGTCAACGCGGCTTCGATGGCTTTGCGGGCATTGATCACGCCGTGGCCATAGAGATTGTCGCGACCCTCAAGGCCAATGTCGTCCGTGAGATCTCCCCGTTCCAGAAGCCTGTCCACATCGTCGGCGCTTAAATTTCCATTGACGCTTTTCATCAGCGCCATGACGCCGGCAACATGAGGAGACGCCATGGAGGTGCCGCTGAGAAAGGTGTAAGCAAACTCGCCATCGGAAGCACCGGTGCTCAGAACGCCGTCGGGATAACCGTCGCCGTTAACGTCCTGGCTGCCATCGCCTCCGGGTGCTGCGACATCGATACTGCTGCCGCTATTGGAATAGTTGGTGATGCGCTGCTGGGTATCGACGGCGCTTACGGAAATGACATTGTCATAGCTGGCAGGATAGCTGGCGGAGGTGCTGCTCTCGTTGCCGGCCGCCGCTACCACGATGATTCCCCGGGCACGAAGATCGTTGTACAGCGCCTGGGTGCTGGGGGAAAAGCCACCGCCGGATAAACTCAGATTGATAATGTCTGCGGGCGCATCGGGAACGGTTCCCGAGTCGTTCTCCAGGCCCGCGGCGAAGCGCACGGCCTGATTCACGTCGTAGCCCGTGCCGCCGCTGGCGGCTAGGGCGCGCAGGGGCATGACGCGGGCACCGTAGGCGACCCCGGTAACACCGATACTGTTGTTACCCCGGGCGGCGATCGTGCCCGTGACGTGGGTGCCGTGATAATTAATCGCCGCCGGGTCGCCACCACCGATGGTTTCTTCGGGGTTGGGATCGATGCCGTCACCATCCGCGGCCTCGGAAGCATCGCGGATAAAGTCGTAGCCCGGGACCAGCTGTCCCGCCAGATCCGGATGTCCCGAGAGCACGCCCGTATCCACCACGGCGACAATGACATCTGCATTGCCCGTGGTGCTTTCCCAGGCTCCCGGGACGCTGATGAGGGGGTAATGCCATTGCAGTGGGTAGGCCTCATCGTTTACTGAGGCCGTGGGCCTCACACGGTAGTTTGGTTCCGCACTGGCAACTCCCGGTGTGCGCGCCAGACGCTTGATGCTCAGGAGCGTGCCCCAGCGTTTTGCGAGGGTCTCATCCTGGAATTGCGGGCGGCGGAATTGCTGGGCGCCGAGACGGCGGGTCATCAGCTGCCGGTCCTGGCCGGCGCTTTCCATTGCCATGAGTCGCGCCCGTTGCGGTCCACCGCCGAGCTGGCGCATCTGCAGACGTTGGCTCAGAGACTCTGCGATGTTCTCCGGGTTGGGGTTGCTTTCCCCGGCCTCCCCGTCTTCCCCGTAGGAAAGGATCACCTGTCCAGGAATCACATCCTCGTAGGGCGGTCGGCTTACGGGCACCAGGCTGGAGCCGATGGCCAGGGTGTAATTGGTCGCCCCCGCAAATATGGAGACGTTCACCAGGTAGGTGCCACTCTCATCGATGACCAGAGTTTCCCGGGGTCCTGTTTCGATGGAAAAATCCAGGAGCTCACCGGCGCTGGAATACAGATAGAGATCCGCATCGGCATCCTGGTACTCCGCCACCAGGAGGTTGATGCTCTGTCCCCCTAAAAGCTCCACGAGGAAGTAATCCTCGCGATCCCCAGCAATCAGGGAGCGACCCTCGGCCCCGGCCCCGGGCTCGTTGACGTAGCCTCCAAGGGTGGTGGGGTTGGTGATGCGCTGGGGCTGTGCCGGATCGTCATTGCTGAGAAGAGGGTTAAAGGGATCATTGGTGTCGCCATCGAGGCTCTGACTGGCCGATGGCAGAATGCGACCACTGATGGAAACCTGTTCCGCTACCGTCGCCGCAAGTACCGTGATCGTGACCGTATCGCTGGCCGTGGCCCCGTCGTCGTCAGTGACGCGAAGAGAAAACAGCAGCTCACGATCCTCCCCGAGGCTGGGCGCTGTAAATGTTGCCTGCGCCTGGTCAGGGGTGGCCAGCTCCACCGCGGGGCCCTCAATCTGGGACCATGCAAAGGCGGTGATGCTGCCGTCGTTATCCCGGCTGGCGTCGCCGTTGAGAATGACGGCTGCCCCGGCATCAACGGTCCGGGAGTCTCCGGCTTCCGCCACGGGCGCTGTGTTGACCGGCGCAGGCGCGGGACTGGAACCTCCCCCTCCGCCCCCGCCACAGGCCATGAGAAACAGGGTCAGGACGGCGGGTGCCAGCAGTTTGGCGGCGTGATTGGCGGTGTGAGGAGGTGAATGCATCGAGAACTGCCGCTCAGGGTCGCAGGAGAATCTTACCCATGTGCACCCCGGATTCCATGTACTCCAGAGCTTCCTGAGCCTGAGCCAGGGGGAACTCCCGGTCAATCACCGCTTGGATCGATCCCTTGTCCAGGTGTTCGAAAAGTTCCTCGCGAATCTCGCGAACCATCTGTGCCTTCTGCGTCTCAGACTGGGCCCGCAGGGTGGAGCCCGTGAGTGTGAGGCGCTTGAGTAGCAGGGGAAGAAAATTGACGTCAGCCTTGAAACCCCGCAAGAAAGCAATGTTCACGATGCGCCCTTCCGGTGCAGCGACCTCGAAATTGCGTTCGATATAGTCGCCCCCTACCATGTCCAGAATCACCGCGATCCTGCCCTTGAGACCCAGGGCATCAAGCCCCTCGACGAAATCCTCCTTCTTGTAATTGAACGCTTTGCTTGCGCCGAGGGCTTCGACGCGGCGACATTTCTCCTCGCTGCCTGCGGTGCTGAAAACCGTGGCGCCCATGGCCTTGCAGATACCGACACCCAGGGTGCCGATGCCGCTGGCGCCGCCGTGAATAAGCACGTTCTCACCCGCTTTTAATCCCGCGCGCTGAAACACGTTATGCCAGACCGTCAGCAGCGCTTCGGGCAACGCCGCTGCCTCGTGGAGCTCGAAGGCTGCGGGCACGGCCAGGGTCTGCCCCCGGGGGGCGATGGCGTGGCTTGCGTAGCCACCGCCGTGGGTGAGGGCGCAGACCTCGTCCCCGGGCCGGAATTCATTGACGGCCTCACCGCAGGCCACCACGGTGCCAGCGACCTCAAGCCCCATGATGGGCGATGCATCGGGTGGCGGGGGGTAAAGACCCTTCCATTGAAGGAGGTCTGCGCGATTAAGACCCGCGGCTGCCACTTCAATAAGGACTTCGTCGGCGCCGGGTACGGGGGCCTGATCCTCCTGAAGGGACAGGCTACGATCGCTTTCATCGATATGTACAAACCGGCGTGTGATGTCTGTCATCAATAGGGGTCCTTTGCTGTGAAGAAGGCTGGTCGCCTGGGGAGCATCCAACATCGCATCCACTCGATAAAAGGGCAAGCTCGAGACCCTCGCTGTGAATCCCCTGACTTGCTACCCTTCGGGCTTCGAAAAACTGGGCACCAGGCTATCCATGAATAAAATCAAGAACAAACTGCTTTTCATTCTAGCCAAGATTCTCACGGCGTCGGCACCGGGGGGCACCTATCTGGCCTTCGCGGGTGCAGGCAGCGCGGCGCAGCTTTGCGGGCATATTCGCCGCTCGGGGTTCAAGCGTGTGCTGGTGGTCACCGACACCGTGCTCAGAGATCTCGGGATCGTGGATAAGGCTCTCGAGGGATTCAAGGACTCCGACGTGGACATCGCTTTTTATGACGGTGTTCAACCTGATCCTACCTTTGACCAGGGCGCAGCAGGTCTGGCGATACTGAAGGACCACGGCAGCGACGCCGTGCTTGCCATCGGCGGTGGCTCTTCTATTGACTGCGCCAAACTGATCGCGGCCACGGCAACCAGCGATGAGGATCCGCGTGATTGGATAGGCTTTGCCAAGGTCAAGCACGAGGTGATGCCGCTTTTTGCCATTCCCACCACGGCGGGTACCGGCTCCGAGGCCACCATGGGCGCGGTCATTTCTGACTCTGCGACCCATGAAAAGGGGGTGATTTCCGGAGCGGGACTGGGCATGGGGGCCACGGCTCTGGACCCCGATCTACAGATGGGTATGCCGCCGGCGATTACCGCGGCGACAGGGATGGATGCCCTGACCCACGCCATTGAAGCCTATATCTGCCGCTGGGATCGGGGCACGCGTAAGGAGAATGCCGAGCGCGCCATCCGAATTATTTTTGCGAATCTCGAGCGCGCCTATACCCAGGGCGATGATGCCGAGGCCCGAGAGTCCATGGCCCTGGCGTCCTATTACGCGGGTATCGCGATCAATCAGGTCAATGTGGGCACGGTGCACGCCATCGCTCATCAGCTCGGGGGTAAGTACCAGATTCCCCATGGTCTGGCGAACGCCATGGTGCTGCCTCATGTTCTCGATTATTGCGCTGTCGAGGCCGAAGATTCTCTGGCGGAGCTGGCGCAGCTTATTGGTGTTGCTACGGCGGGGCAGAGTGCCAGAGAGCAGGCGCGGGCGTTTATCGATGCGGTGGTGAGCCTTCGGGATGCCGTGGGTATTCCTGCCACCTCAGAGAAGATCAACAGCGCAGACTTTGACTACCTCACGGGTCTGGCGGTGGCGGAGGCCACGGGCTACTTCGCACCCAGGCTCCTCGACGAGGCGGGCTGCAAGGAGATACTTGCAAAGATCAGCGCCTAGAGCGCCCTAGGAGGACGGAGGACGCTCGGCGATCCAGCTCGCACAGCGGGCAAGCCAGGCTTTGTAATCTTCCGTCGGACCCAGGGAGCAGGCAAAGCCGTGTTCTGAATCGGGGTAGTGTTCCTGTTCCACGGCGACGCCCGCATCCCGCAGGGCGTCGGCCATCGCCATGCCCTCATCGCGAAGGGGGTCTCGCCCGGCGGTGCACAGAAGGGCCGGCGGTAGTGTACTCAGTGCCGTACTTCGAATCGGGAAGGCGCGCTGGGTTCCTGGGTCCTCGGGGTCCGTATCACCGAGATAGCTATCCCAGAACCAGCGCATGATATCGCTGGTCAGGGCCTGTCCCCGGGCGCAGTCAAGGTAGGAGGGTGACGGTCGCGTGTAGTGATCCACCACGGGGTAGGTGAGTATCATTCCCACGATGGCCTCCCGGAGGACCTTCTCTGCGGCGAGGGCTGTGCACAGGGACAGCTGGCCACCGGCACTGTCTCCCGCCAGAACAATCGAGCCATTGTTCGGACCAAAATCCGATAGGCGCTCAGCGATGGCGGTCGCGGCAGCCAGGCAATCATCCTGGGCGGTGGGGAACCGGTGCTCCGGGGCCAGACGATAATCCACGGCGATAAGCGTGGCACCGGACGCATCGCAAAGGGCCTGACAGTAGGCATGATGGGTCTGGAGATCGCCAATGACCCAGCCGCCACCATGGAAGTAAATCACCAGGGGACGCTCGCTACTCTGTTCTCCGCGATAGAGATGCCCCCGGAGAGGGCCGGCGGACGTTGGCAGTTCGAGGAAGCCCGGAGAGCTGTGTACGTCGGGAGCGTGCCAGGCCTGGCGGGCACTAAAGCGGTAATACCTGCGGAATAAACCGACTTTGAGTCGCTGCAGCATGTTCACGCTCGCAGCGCCTTCAGGGCTTTTATGGTCATCAGTCCTCATCCAGGTCGACAGCGTCCGGGTCCTGCACATACCAGTTCACACCGTGCTCGTCGCAGTGGCGGCGGATGCGCCGGCGGCCCAGGAGGCAATTCAGGTGGGCGAGGGTTTCTCCCGTGGCGAGTCCCAGGGAGCCCTCACCAATGTCCCGTTTGAATAGCGCCGGAAAACAGTCCACGGCCCGTCGGGGCTCGGCGAGCAATTTAAACAGCGCGCTCAGGTCTTCTTTATGGGCTTCAAGAATCTGTGTCAGGCGCACGTGGAGCCCGTAAAACGGGGCCTCATGGGAGGGGAGCACCAGCAGATCTTCAGGAAGACGCTCCCGCAGCCGGGCACCGGAGCGCAGCCAGTATTTGAGGGGGTCACCCTCGGGCTCCGTGGGGAACACGGACACATTGGGGGTGATGCGCGGCAGCACCTGGTCACCGGAGATAAACAGCTTGAGGGCCGGACAGTAGAGGCAGAGGTGCTCCGGCGAGTGGCCGCTGCCTTCCATGATCTGCCAGTACCGGCCCCCGATGTTCAGAGTCTCCAGATCCACCAGGCGTCGATAGCGGTCGGGTAAAGTGGAGACAGCTTTGCCAAAAAATCCGAAGCGTTTCTTGTACTTCTCCAGCTGTTCCTCGGTGTAGCCCGCCCCGCGGTAGAAGTCCACAGCGACCTCGGGCGCCTCGCGACCGGTGTCGGATACGAGAGAGCGACACATAAGGTATTCGGCGCGGGACATCCAGAGATCGCAGCCGTGCTTTTCGCAGATCCATCCGGCGAGGCCCACGTGATCCGGGTGCATGTGCGTGCAAATCACCCGCTTTACGGGTTTTCCGCCCATAAAGCCTTCAAAAAGTCCTTCCCAGACTTCCCGGGCATCGGGAAGGTTCAGGCAGGTGTCGACGATGGTCCAGCCATCGCCATCCTCCAAAAGCCAGAGGTTGATGTGATCCAGGGACATGGGCATGGCAAACCGCGCCCAGTAGACCCCGTCAGCAATGCGCCGGGGCTCGCCGGGCTCGGGGTTGACCCCGCGACCCCAGGGGTAATCGAGGCCGCGATAGCTTTCCTGTGTTTCTTGATCCATAGGGTTGGGGGTACCACCAAAAGAATGCGTTATAGTGGTGTTTACCAGGGTCACTGTCCAGTTGACCCCGGGAAACTGCCGGTGTTTGCCTGAGGAGAGAACGCGGTGTCCACCGCCCTGCGCGATAAAAATCTCGAAAATCTCGATGGCCAGGAGTACGACGTCCTTATCGTCGGGGGCGGCATCAACGGCGCTGTCTCCGCCGCGGCCCTGGCGGGGAAGGGTGTGCGCGTGGCACTGGTGGACCGCGGAGACTTCGCCAGCGGCGTGAGCTCCAACTCCAGCAATCTGGCCTGGGGTGGCATCAAGTACCTCGAGAGCCGCGAGTTTTTACTGGTGAACAAGCTCTGTCGTTCGCGCAATGAGCTCATGCGCGCCTATCCGGCTACGGTCAAAGAAATCCGCTTCTTCACCACGATTCAGCGGGGATTTCGCTTCTGGTCGTTTTTTGTGTTTTTAGGCAGCGTGCTCTACTGGCTCATGGGGCGCTGCAAAACCCGTGCTCCCCGCTATCTTTCGCCCCGGGCGATCAAAAAACTGGAACCGGAAATCAACACCAGTAACGCCGCGGGGGGGCTGGAGTATTCCGACTGCTATCTCTACGACAACGATGCGCGTTTCGTTTTCAGTTTTATTCGCCGGGCCCTGGATCTGGGCTGTGTTGCAGCCAACTATGTGAGTCTTGACGAGGCCCAGCCCCGCGACGGCGGCTGGGATTGTCGCCTGCGCGATTGCGAGAGCCAGCAGAGTTACGCCTTACGCGCCAAAGTCGTAATCAATGCCTGTGGTCCCTGGGTGGACGCCATGAATACCATGATTGGCGTGGAGACCGAGTATCGTCACCTGTTCTCCAAGGGCATTCATCTGATCGTTGACCGGGTAACGGATAGCCGGCGGGTGCTGACCTTTTTTGCCAGCGATGGTCGTTTGTTTTTTCTGATCCCCATGGGGCCAAAGACCTGTATTGGTACCACCGATACCGCGGTCAGTGACCCTGCCGTGGGCGTCACGGCGGAGGACCGGCAGTTCGTGCTCGACAACGTCAACGAGCTTATCGATCTGCGCGAACCCATCCGCCCGGAGGATGTGATCGCCGAGCGAGTGGGGGTTCGTCCCCTCGCGGTAACGGGTTCCCAGGGCGCAACGGACTGGGTGCAGCTATCGCGGAAACATGAAATTGAGATCAATGAGGGTCTGTCCCAGATCAGTATCTTTGGCGGCAAGCTGACGGACTGCCTGAACGTGGGGGAGGAAATTGTTGCCGCGGTGGAATCTCTGGGTATCACCCTGCCCAAACCCAAGGCTTCCTGGTACGGGGAGCCCCGTGGCTCGGTGAAGGCGCTGTTCATGCAGCAGGCGAGTCAGCTGGGTCTGGATGAAATGACCGATCCGGGATCGTCCGAGCCCCTGAGCGAACGGTTCTGGCGACGTTACGGAGAAGCCGCATTTCAGCTTCTGGATCGCATCCGGGAAAGACCCGAGAGCGTCGAGCTGCTGATTGAACACGCAGAGTACACCCGGTGTGAGATCGAGCTTACCGCCCGTCGCGAAATGGTCGTGCGTCTGGAGGACTTTATGCGCCGGCGCTCAAAAATAGAGCAGGTGGTCCGCGTTGAGGATATACGCAGTGCGCCGGGACTCGCGGAGGCCAGCCGCATTCTCTTCGGCGCTCAGGCCGAAGAGCGCCTCGAGGAGTATCTCTCGGCTCTTTTCTAGCCCCGGCCCAGCCCCGGCCCTTGCCTAGCTCTGGCCGAGGAGAGCCTGGCGAACTTCCGGGTGGGTGCAGTCTTCCGACAGCCAGATATCCACAAACTCCTGACCGAATTCCGGATCCTCTATGTGCCCTAAAAGCTCGCCATTACGACGGAAGGTGCTGCGATTTTCCTGGTCCAGTTCAAGGCTGATTACGTCTCCGGAGTTGATGTCTGTCCAGATACTGCCCAGCTTCTGACGCCACTCATCCTGCCGCGGGTGATTGCGTCCCATCTTGTTCCACTCGGTCTGCGTCCGCTCCACGAGGGCATCAGCTTTGACATCGAGGAGGTACTCAATCTCCAGCTTCAGGGGACGGATGCCGTTTTGATACTGCCCCGTGGGTGTATAGAGACGGGAGTCGTAGACGGACCAGAGAAGAAATTTCAGCCGCGCTTCGCCCACTTTTTCAAGGTTCAGCTCCCGTTCTTCGGCGGTCTGCTGCATCGTGGCGGCGGCCGCCTTGTTCACGGCAAGCTCGTTAGCAACCGCGGCAGCGGTGAGCATGATTAAAGCAACAAGCCCCGCACGTTTGCGGGGGCTCTTAGTTTCCCTGGATGCGCTGGCGTTAGACATGGGTCTTCTCATTGTAAACACAGGCTTGTTTACGTTGGGGCCTTCAGATTAGATGCACCGGTCCGTTAGACGGAAGAGCCTGCGGATTGTTCCGCGGTCCGCACCAGGAGCTCCCCCAGCAGCAGTGCTGCCACGACGCCGATGATCACCGCCCACTGGGGGCCCTCCCCGGGCGTCACCATAAACAGTGCGATAGCGATGATGAGAATCGATCCACAGAGCATGGCGCTCATCCAGGCGCCCGGACGACCTCCCGGGACCCGAAAGGGTCGGGGGTGCTCGCCATCCACGCTGCGCATGCGAAGGAATGCCAAAACCATGCCCAGGTAGGGCAGCATAAACAGCACGGAGCTGAAGGCGAACAGCGACCAGAACAGATCCTCATTGCTGCCGGACATAAAGCCGTAGCTCAGCAGGGCGAGGGTGCTCACTGTGCCCGTAAGGGCTGCGGCACCGACGGGTGAGCCATTGCCCGGCAATTCGATGCCAAACCACGCGGGGAGCTCCTTCTCCATGGCCGCTTCTGCCGCGGCGCGATTCGCCCCCATGGACCAGGCGGCACAGCTGGAGTAGATGCCAAAGAGGAAGCAGACACCGAGGAATAGCACCAGAGCGTCCCCAGCGGCAGAGCCCGCGAAGGCAAGCGCCAGGACATCAATCACGCCCTCTACAATATTGATACCGGCGACGGGAATGGTGGCTAGTACGGCAAAGGTGCCGAGCACTGACAGTAGCAATACGATCATGCCGGACCAGAGAATGGCCCGGGGAACGTCGCGCCGGGGGTTGCGCATTTCTGCCGATCCGGCGCTTGCCAGCTCAAAACCCAGCATGCCGTAGATAATCGCGGGGATAAACTGCAGCCCGTCACCCCAGCTTGGCGTGAGGGTCTCCACGGTCATGGCATTTGCTACTTCGTGGGAGGAAAGGAAGCGCCAGGTACCGGCAATCAGGGCCCCGAACAGCAAAAACTTTGAGATGGCACCGATATTGGGAATCCATTTGCCGATCTTCAGGGCCACCACATTGGCCGCCACCGTGAGCCAGGTGATGGCGATGGCAATGCCGATCTGTATCGTCAGGGAGGCCTCGAGGTCAAAGAGGCGGTTGGCCACACCGGCAAAGAGAATAAACATGGAAGGCAGCCACAGCGCCATATTCACCCAGTAGCAGTAGGTAACCCTTGAGGCCCATCGGCCGCCGAAAGCATTGCGAATCCAGGTGTAGATGCCGCCCTGTTCCGGGTAGCTGCAACCCAGCTCCGCGCTGATCAGGCCCATAGGGAAAAAAAACAGCAAACCCAGAAGCAGCCACCACGCGATGCTCGAGACGCCCGCGGACGCGGAAGAGGTGAGGATGTCGGGCAGGAGGATCGCCGATACGGTAAACAGCACGAGGTCGCGCTGGCGCAGCGTTTTGGGATGCTCGATAGCGTCGGTCATACAGCGCTCGCAGGGCTCTCGGTTTTGCCGAGATTAGCACGGGTCTCAAAAACCATCAGGGCCTGTGAGGAACCTTATTTTCTGGCTACGCGCCATGGTGCCGTGCAGACTGCTTCGTAGCCCCCGCAAAGAGGGTATGTATCTGTTTGTGAAACGCGAAGAGGGACTGGAGCGCGTGCCCGAGGCCCTTCTGTCGATGTTCGGCGATCCGGAGTCCGCACTGGTTTTCGCTCTGGAGCCCTCGCGTAAGCTCGCGCTGGCCGATACGGTCACGGGACTGGCAGCGCTGGAGTCCGAGGGGTATTACGTGCAAATGCCACCGGGGAAGAGGGAGTCTGCATCAGAGCCGCCGGAGCAGAGCCTCACGACAAAGGGAGAAACCGATGCTCACTGAAAGCGCTTATCTCACGGCACTCATTCTGTATGTCCTGTCTGCCACCATTGCGGTTGTGCTCATGAATATCTGGTTGTTGCGCAAGCGCTCCCTGGCCCTGAAAAATTCTG